>NZ_HG322949.1:4286018-4537673 GCF_000723165.1 Janthinobacterium agaricidamnosum NBRC 102515 = DSM 9628 | reverse complement strand
GGGAGATGGAGGCGATCGATCCGGATCCGACCGGCCGCGAAAACGGATACATGGGCGGCGGTTATCTGAGTTTCCGGCGTATCTACATGGGCTCGGACAGCTTCAAGCCGATGGGCGCGCAATATGCCGGACTGGCTCCTGCCGGACATGAGGCACAGCGCGGGGAGGCTATCGCCGGCCGCCATCCCCATCCGCAGCAAGAAGCACAAAAAACCGCATAAACATGCGAGGCTGGCCGCTAGCCGTTAATCAGCCCCGCCGCGATATTGATCGACAGCCCCAGCACCACCAGATTGAAGAAAAACGTCAAAATCGATTGCCCTAGCACGATCTTGCGCATCAGGCGGCCATGCACCGCGACATCCGAGGTTTGTACCGCCACCGCGATGGTGAATGAGAAATACAGGAAATCCCAGTAATCCGGCTCTTGCTCGCCATCGGGAAATTGCAGCGGCCGTTCGCTCGCTTCGGCGCGGTAATACAAATGCGCGTAGTGAAAACAGAACAGCGTGCCGACCAGGAACCAGGAGCCGATCAGCGTCAACACCGTGAAGCCGTAATGCAGCGCCTTTTGGTCGGACGGCATTTCCTTTAATTCGGACAGTTGCGACACGATCGCGGCCAGGCTCATCACGGAGGCCACCGACAAGGCCGCCAGCACCACCGCCGCGCGCTCGTCCTGTTTGGCGGAAATCTGTTTGACCTTGCGATGGTCGGCCCGCAGCATCATCCAGCCCATCGTGATCAGGTAAAACCAGACCGCCACGTTCCATGCCGCCAGCAAGCGGGTCATGCCGTGCCAGTCGTCGGGCAGCAAGCATCCGACGGTCACACCGATGCCGATCGCCAGGCTCAAATGCGGGCGGCTGCGGATGAAGTGGTGGAACGGGATCGGCATGCGCATGGCGGTAACTTTTTATTATCCAGTGGATATCTTAGCGCTAAGCAGGTTTTGCGGTCGCCTTCCTGGCTGCCTCTTCCTTTTCATGATGGGGAAATTTGTCCATGCGCGACAACACCGGGAAGATGACCGCCCAGATGCCGGTCACGGCCAGCGTGGCGGCGCCGCCGAACAGGATCGCGCGCACCAGGCCGAACCAGCCTGCCGTGACGCCGGATTCGAATTCGCCCAGTTCATTGGAGGCGCCGATGAAGACGGAATTGACGGCGCTGACGCGGCCGCGGATTGCATCCGGCGTTTCGAATTGCACCAGCAAGTGACGGATGTAGACGCTGACCATGTCGCCGACGCCCATCAGGAACAGCGCGGTCAGTGCGACGAAAAAGCTGTTGGTCGCGCCCAGCGTCAGGGTGGCGCAGCCGAACACGGCCACGCCGCCGAACATCCACGCGCCGATGCGGCGGGTGATCGGGAAGAAGGCCAGCGCCACCGAGCACAGCGCGGCGCCGATGCCGGGCGCGGTGCGCAGCAAGCCCAGGCCGCTCGGGCCGATGTGCAGCACGTCGTGCGCCAGCGCCGGCAGCAGCGCGGTGGCGCCGCCGAACAGCACGGCGAACAGGTCGAGCGAAATGGCGCCCAGCACGATCGGCCTGGACCAGACGAAACGCAAGCCTTCCAGCACCGTGTGCCAGCTGGCCGGTGCGCGGTTCAGCGCTTGCGGCGCCGGCTTGGTCAGGCGCATCAGGATCACCGAAATCACCAGCAACACCGATGAAATCAGGTACACCACTTTCGGCCCGGCAATGTACAGCAGGCCGCCCAGCGTCGGGCCGAGGATCACCGCGATATGAAAGCTCGATGAACTCAGCGCCACGGCCTTGCTGAAGCTTTCGGTCGGCACCATGTTGACCAGCACCGCTTGCGTGGCCGGCATCATGAAGGCGCGCGCGCTGCCGAACAGCACCAATACGGCGAACACCGGCCACACCACCGACAGGCCGGCCAGCGTAAAGGCCAGCAAGGCCAGCGCGCACAGCAGTTGCGCGAACAGGCACCAGGCGATGATGTTGCGCCGGTTGTAGCGGTCGGCGGCGTGGCCGGCCACCAGGATCAACAGCAGGAAGGGGGCGAATTGGGCCAGGCCGATCAGGCCCAGGTCGAACAGGCTGCCGGTCAGTTGGTAGACTTGCCAGCCGATCGCCACGCTTTGCATTTGCACCGCCAGGGTGCCGAGCACGCGGGCCGACAGGTAAAAGGTGAAGTTGCGATGCCGTAAAACGCTGAAACCGGAGGGCAGTGACATGAAGGCTTTCTGGGGGAGGCTGAGCTGGCTGAAATATTCTTCAGCATTGTGCCTGATGTTTCCTTCAGTTGCATCAGGCTCAGCTTTACCCCCACGGCCGCTCGATACTGTGCTTGATACTTTATCTGGCCAGGTCCGCTTCGGTGGTGAAGGCGTCCGCGAGGAACTCGTCTGCCGGCAATTTGCATAATTGCACGAAGTCGCGCCGGGCCGAGTCGACCACCACCGGTGCGCCGCAGGCGTACACCTGGTAGCCGGACAGGTCCGGCAAGTCGTCGATGACGGCCTGGTGCACGAAGCCGCCGCGGCCGTTCCACTGGTCGTCGGCCTGCGGATTCGACACCACCGGCACGTAGCTGAAGTTCGGCAGCTCGGCCGCCCACTGGCGGCACAAGGCATCCATGTACAAATCCTGCGGCCGGCGTCCGCCCCAATACAGTGTCATCGGACGTTGCGACTTGAGGTGTATCATCTGTTCGACGATGGCCTTGATCGGCGCAAAACCGGTGCCGGAGGCCAGCAACACCATCGGTTTGTCGGAATCTTCGCGCAGGAAGAAGGTACCCAGCGGACCTTCGAAACGCAGGATATCGCGCTCTTTCATCGTGCCGAATACCTGGTCGGTGAACAGGCCGCCCGGTAAGTGGCGGATATGCAACGTTACCGGGCCTTCGGCACCGGGCGCGCTGGCCATGCTGTAGCTGCGGCGCTTGCCGTCGCGCAACATGAATTCGATGTATTGGCCGGCGCGGTATTGCAGGCGTTCGCTGGCCGGCAATTGCAAGGTCAGCACCACCACGTCGGGCGCCACTTTATCGATCGTGGTGACGCGCGATGGCATTTTCTTGATCGGGAAGTCGCCGCTGCCGGCCACTTCGCGGGCTTCGATGACCAGGTTGGCATCCGTGGTGGCGCAGCAAAACAGCGAAAAACCGGCTGCCGCTTCTTCCGGCGTCAACGCGCGTTGCTGATGTGCTTTATGCTGTACGGAACCGGAGACAATCTTGCCCTTGCAGGAACCGCAAGCGCCGTTTTTGCAGCCGTATGGCAAACCCACGCCGGCGCGTATCGCGGCGGCCAGCACCGTTTCGTCCGCTTCGCAGCTAAACTGGTGACCGCTGGGCTGAACGGTAATTTGAAAAGTCATACTATCCTTGAGATGAAAAACACAATAATTCAACACTTCAACCGGCCGCGCCTGCTGATCCTGGGCTGCGGCGATGTGGGCATGCGTCTGCTGCCGCTGCTGCGCGAGCGTTTCCGCGTCTTTGCCGTCACCAGCCAGGCCAGCCGCTGCGCCGAGTTGCGCGCCGCCGGCGCGCTGCCGATCGTCGCCGACCTGGATGACCGGTCCAGCCTGGCCCGCTTGTCCGGCCTGGCCAGCCATGTTGTGCATCTGGCGCCGCCGCAAGCCGATGGTGTGCTGGACCGGCGCACGCGAAATCTGAGCGCCATTTTACCTGAGCGCGGCCATCTGGTTTATATCAGTACCAGCGGCGTTTATGGCGATTGCCGCGGCGCGCTGATCGATGAAACGCGGCCGGTGGCGCCGAATAATGCGCGGGCGCGGCGTCGCGTCGACGCGGAACAAGTGTTGCGCGGCTGGGCGCGGCGCAGCGGCGGCAACTTGTCGATCTTGCGCGTGCCGGGCATTTACGCATCCGACCGCCTGCCATTGAAGCGCTTGCGGGAAGGTACGCCGGCCTTGAACGAGGAGGACGATGTCTACACCAACCATATCCACGCCGACGACCTGGCGCACATCATTGCGCGGGCGCTGTGGCACGCCTTGCCGTGCCGGGCGTATCACGCGGCAGACGACAGCGACATGAAAATGGCGGCCTATTTCGATGCCGTGGCCGATACCTTCGGCTTGCCGCGCCCACCCCGGCTGGCGCGCGCCGAATTAAAGGAGGCGGTGTCGCCGGTATTGCTGTCGTTCATGTCCGAGTCGCGGCGCATGCTGAACCACCGCATCAAGCAAGAGTTGGGCGTGCGCCTGGCCTATCCCCGCGTGGCGGATGCTCTGCGGCAAATGACAGCGGATGCTACGTTAAAATGACGGCTTGGAATTTCCCGTATCCCTCAAGACAATAGGATGTAACGCATGACGTACGAAGAATACCTGGACGAAGTCACCACCTTGATCACCGAAAAATACCATCTGTCGGATGCCGCCGCGATCAAGCTGGTGATGCAGGCGCAAGATGCCGAATTTTTTATTCCGCACGATGACAATGATACGATGCGCAATGTCGACCAGGCGCACCGCGACGCCAAGACTTTGTTCGAAGGCAAGGCAAAATAAGCGTGTGCGCCAGTGCGACATGCTGCCGGTACTTTTGACGAGGATCAAACAGGCTGTCACTATGCCACGATATTGTGAGCAATGTCGTGGCGTTTTGTCACCAGTTTGATAGCTAATGTGCCGTATCCCAGCATTGGGACAGACATCGTCAGGAGTACCCCATGCATCAGACCCACCACCCATCCAAGGAACAAGTGCGTGCGTATATGCAACAGCGCACGCGGCAAGCGCGAGCTACCCGCAAACCACCCCCGCCCCCCGAAGAAATCCGTCGCCAACTGGGCTGGACCCGGGGCGAGCAACATCATCCCGGCATCCAGGGCTGGGTATTTTCGATCGAGATGGCGCAGTTCGGCGCTCTGCTGACCGTACAATGGTTAGTTAATGCCAACAGTTTTCACTGTCGTCATTAATGATTCCAGGCAAGCTTTTTGTTTTTGCGTTATCCTCTAGCACATATTTTGTGCGTCAAATCTCTCCAAAGATCACAAAATAGCTCTAAGTTAAGCAAACACTAACAAAAAAGAGTATTATATTGCTTATGGGCTAAAAATCGCATGGAACAGTGTTGGTTTTTAGTGTGTTTTCCTTTGTTTTTGTGCAACGGTGATCTCAGCACCGTTGCACAAGGTCATCAAGTACGGATCTCGAAATGTCTATTAAACAAATTACTTCTTTGCCTACCTACAATCCTAACCGCGTTCTGGACGCGATCATTGACAAACTGCAACTGAAAAACGATGCAGCCTTGTCGCGCGCGCTGGAAGTGGCGCCACCGGTGATCAGCAAGATTCGTCACAACACCTTGCCTATCGGTGCCACCATCCTGATACGCATGCATGAAATCAGCGATTTCAGCATCCGCGAATTGCGCGAATTGATGGCTGCCTGATTGCCGTTTTAGAACGGTTTTCAGACGCCTGTCTGAATCTTATCATACTGCCATGAGAATTCGGCAGACAGTTTCGGCTTGCCGAGTGACTGATCTGTTGTTTTTTCATGCTCCAGACTTCTGCCAAGCAATTCAGGCCAGCGGCAGGGCCGGGCGTTCCGAGTAAAAGCGGCTGCGTTTTTCCGCTTTTTCCTTGGACGCCTGGGCCACACGCGCCGACCAGGCAGTTTGACCTGCTGCGTCTTCTTGCGCCACGCGAGCCGACCATGCGGTCTGCTTTGTTGCGTCTTGTTGCGCCACACGGGCCGACCATGCGGTGTGACCTGTTGCGTCTTGTTGTGCCACGCGGGCCGACCATGCGGTCTGCTTTGTTGCGTCTTGTTGCGCCACACGGGCCGACCAGGCAGTTTGACCTGTTGCGTCTTGTTGCGCCACGCGGGCCGACCATGCTGCCTGCTTATGGTCGCCGTGCGCCGCGCCGCGCACATAGGCTACGCCGAAAGTTTCTTCGTATAGTTCTTTCATGCGCGATCCCATGCGCTGATGGGCTTCTTCATCCGCTTCACCGCGCAAACCGACATACGGGAAATGATGCAGGAAGTAGCCAAACACCGCGTCGCAATCGGCGGCGTATTTCATCGTGTCCAGGATATGGTAGTGCCAAAAGGTATCGACATCGACCAGCGGCGCCGCTTCTTCATTCGGGAACTTCAGCATCAGCATCAGGTAGCGCCGGTACTCCAATTCCACCGCATTGGCTTTTTCCAGGCTCCAGCCCTCGCCGGATTCCTGGTGCATCAATTTGACTTTGATCGGGTCCAGATCCAATGCGTTGATGGTATCGAAGCGGTCGTGTGAATTCATGGTCAATTCCTTTGAGTGTGGCCCCGCCTGCGCGGGGCGGTCTTGCAGTTGGCCAGCCGCCTGTGCTGGAAAGACTCTGCAATTTACAAATCAGTATTGATAAAAAGCATTAATATTGATTTTGCTCGTAGGAAATGAACGTGGTATTGATATTTATCAACATTCTGTAAGGAAATTCCTAACCGGCCTTCACGGTATCCCAACCGGCGTGCTGGCTGGTCTCGTATTCCATGTAGTGCTCCACATATGGGTAGGCGGGGCCGCCCTTGATCGGCACCGAAACGTGGATGGTCATGCCGGCGCCTTGGCTGCTGTGGATGGCAAGCTCGCCGCCGAGCAGCTTGATGCGTTCTTCGATGCCGACCAGGCCGAAGGAGCCGGCTTTGCTGCGTCCGCCGTCCGCCGCGCCGACGCCGTTGTCTTGCACGGTCATCGACAAGGTGTCGCCATCGCTGCACAAGTCGATTTGTACCCGGCTGGCATTGGCGTGCTGGAAAATATTGCTCAGCGATTCTTGCAAGATGCGGAAAAATGCCGTCGCGCAATGGTCGTTGAGGCAAATATCGGCCTGGCTTTCATTAAATTCGCAGACGATGCCGGTACGGTTCTGGAATTGCGCCACCTGCCATTCGACCGCCGCGCTCAAGCCCAGGTCCAGCACATTCGGCCGCAAATCGTTGATGATCTGGCGCACGCTCTTGATGGTCAGGTCGATCTGGCCCAGCGTCGAGCGGGCCCGCGCGTTCAGGCGCGGATGGCGCCCTTCGGTGCGCGACGCCAGCATGTCGGCCTCGATCCGCAGCACCAGCAGGTTTTGTCCGAGGTCGTCGTGGATTTCGCGGGCGATGCGCTTGCGTTCCTCTTCCTTGATCTGGTCGGCATGGGCCGCCAGCCGGCGCAGCTTTTGGTGCGAGATTTGCAGTTTTTCCTGGCTGTCGCGCAACTCCCTGGTCATGTCGCGCGCCATCTGGATGGCCCGCATGCGCGATGACGACAGCGTGTGGAACAGCGCATACATCAGCATGCAGCCGGTAAAGCCGGCCAGCATCGACAGCAAGGGGAAATACGTATCGAAACTGGTGTACAGGTCGCTTTTGAGGATGCTGAAATTGGCATGCCACAGGCGGCCGTTGTAATCGATCGGCAGGGTGGCATTGAAGGTGGCGTTGGACGATGGATGCCACCACGGCGATGGCTGCGGTGGCGGCCGGTTGTCGAACAGCGGCGCCAGGTGGCGTCCGACGCCGTTGCTGTCGGTCAGCGGGCCGCCGTCATACAACGCCAGGCGCATGTCTTGCAGCGGCATTTCCTGCAACACGCTATGGATCATGACTTGCAAATTGAAGCCGATGCCGATCGAGCCGATATACGCGGCGCGGCGCTGTTCGACGTTTTCCAGGGGCAAGCCGGCGCGATACACCGGCATGCGCATCGCCAGCCCGGTCATGCTGGGCTTGTTCGGCACCATGATCGGCTGGCCTGAATTATTGACGACGCCACGGTCGCGCGCATCGTAGATGACGCGCGCCTTGTACGGCGTGGCCGCCAGGTCGAGACCGAAATTGGCCGGCGCGCTGGCCATCGGTTCCATCAGCGTCAGGATCGCATAGCTGTCGCGCTTGCCCGGCGGATGCAGCGTGAAGGGCGGATACCCGCTACTGTCGCCCTGTTCTTCCTTGCGCATCGCCGCCGCGAAGGCTGGCCAGCCGGCATCGGTGACGTGGGTGGCGAAGTTGATGGTTTCAATGGCCGGAAAGTGTACGGGCAGCGCCAGGCTGGCGACATAGTGGTGGAATTGCTTGCGCGATACCGTATCCGATGCATGGAACAGGCTGGCCGCGCCGCGCAGCAAGTCGGCATACGATTTGATGCGCGCATTGATGCTGTATTGCGCGTTGCTCGACAAATCATTGAAGCGCTGTTGCGAATCGGCTTCGATCGAGGTGGTGGTGCCGACGTAAAACAGCAGGCCGACCAGCGCAGAGAGCAAGATGCCGGTCCACCATAGCGGCTTGCCGGGAGTGCGGGGGATTTTCTTGCCGGGTAAGGAATGCATGGTGTGCCACATCAGGAGATCGTTGTATCAGGTCTGTCACGCGGCAAGACAGTTTCCGCCCAGCATGTTAAATTTTTTTTAACAGCGCACCAATATACAAACCAAGCCCAAGCGGCGTCAACTGATTTTGTTTCTGGTGCTTTAGTTCTGTTGATAAATATTAAGCAAGGTCTGAAAAAAACCGCCCAGGCATTGGCCTGGGCGGGTTTTGGCATAATCAATGCGCGTCTTATTTGGCGACCCAGCTATCCTTCAAGGTCACGATGCGGTTGAACACCAGCTTGCCCGGCTGGCTGTCGACCCGGTCGGTGACGAAATAACCGTGCCGCTCGAACTGGAAGCTGGTCGCGGCGGCGATGTCGCCCCAGCCCGGTTCCAGATAGGCTTGCACCACTTCCTTGGCCAGCGGATTGAGTAATTGCTTGAAATCCTTGCCACCGGCATCCGGTTGCGCATCGGTAAACAAACGGTCGTACAGGCGCACTTCGGCCGGCACGGCGGTGACCGCGCTGATCCAGTGGATATTGCCCTTGACCTTGTAGTTGGCGCTGCCTTCGGTGCCCGATTTGCTGTCTTCAAAGTAATTGCAATGCACGGCGATGACTTTGCCGTTCTCATCCTTGTCGTAGCCGGTGCATTCGACCACGTAGCCGTAGCGCAGGCGCACGCGGCTGCCCGGCTTGTCGTCGATCGGCGGGTACAAACGGAAATATCCCTTGCTCGGCACTTCCAGGAAATCGTCTTCCTCGATCCACAATTCGCGCGTGATCGGGAAAGTGCGCAAGCCGCGTTCCGGGAAATGCGGATGCACCGGCGCGCTGCATGCGACGCTGGCCGCCGCATCGAAATTATCGATGATCAGTTTTAACGGACGCAGCACGGCGGCGGCGCGCGGCGCTTTCGGGTCCAGGTCTTCGCGCAGGCAGCCTTCCAGCGTGCTGTAGTCGATCCAGCCATCCGACTTGGTGACGCCGGTGCGTTCGCACATCAACTGGATCGCTTCCGGCGTGTAGCCGCGGCGGCGCATGCCGACCAGCGTAGGCATGCGCGGATCGTCCCAGCCGTCGACGATGTTCTCTTCGACCAGCTGGCGCAGCTTGCGCTTGCTGGTGACGATATAGGTCAGGTTCAGGCGCGAGAATTCATATTGGCGCGGCACCGGTTGCTTGAAAAAGCCGCCGGCCGACAGGGTTTCCAGCAGCCAGTCGTAGAACGGGCGGTGATCCTGGAATTCCAGCGTGCACACGGAATGGGTGATGTTTTCCAGCGCATCCGAAATCGGGTGCGTGTAATCGTACATCGGGTAAATGCACCACGCATCGCCGGTGCGGTGATGGTGCGCATGGCGGATGCGGTAGATCGCCGGGTCGCGCAAGTTCATGTTCGGCGACGACATCGCGTCTGCGCTGACCTTGGCGCGCAAGATATGTTCGCCATCCTTGAACTGGCCCGCTTTCATCGCGCGGAACAGGGCCAGCGATTCATCGGCGGGACGCTCGCGGAACGGCGAATTCTTGCCGGCCTGGCCGAAATTGCCGCGGTTGGCCGCCATGTCTTCGGCGCTCTGGCTGTCGACATACGCAAAACCGGCCGTGATCAGGTATTCCGCCATCAGATACAGTTGCTCGAAATAATCGCTGGCGTAGTGCAAATGGTTTTCCAGGCCGTTGGCACCGGTCGATTCCCAGTTGAACCCCAGCCACTTGACGCTGTCCATGATGGTATCGACGTATTCCTGTTCTTCCTTGGCCGGATTGGTGTCGTCGAAACGCAGGTTGCAGCGGCCGGCGTAATCGCGCGCCAGGCCGAAGTTCAGGCAGATCGATTTGGCGTGGCCGATATGCAGATAGCCGTTCGGTTCCGGCGGGAAGCGGGTGATGACTGGTGGCAAGCCGTCGCGGGTGTGCGTGCCGGCCGCCAGGTCGGCTTCAATGATGTTGCGCAGGAAATTGGCCGCTGGGGCTGGCGCGGCGCTGCTGTTTTTATCGTTGCTCATTAATGATTACTTACTTAGAAAGTGTCAGTCAGGGCATTTTACCGTACGTCGCGCGCTTTTCCGGCGATCTCGGCCCGGCCCGCCCATATTTGTAAAATTGTTGCAAACGGGGCATGGTTTTGCAAGAGGAAGGTGGTTTTATCGCCTTCCAGCGTGCCAAAACCATCCATTTGGGGCCGATTTCAGGCGTCAGCCGGACGCCGCCGCTTTTCTATAGGATAATTCGTCTTTAATTGTTTTGGCATGCGAGCCCCTCATGGAAAATTTATACAATGTCCTCGGAGTGGCGCCGAATGCCAGCGACGACGAGATCAAGAAGGTTTATCGCTCGCTGGCGATGCGCTTTCACCCCGACCGCAACCAGGCGCCCGGCGCCGAAGCGCGTTTCAAGAGCATTACCAAGGCGTATGAAATCCTGGCCGACCCGGTCAAGCGCGCCGAATACAACCAAAGCGTGAACCACCGCATCATCATCGATCCGGAAGCGGAAGCTTACGCGCTGTGGCGTTCGGTATTCAATTTGCACGGTAGCAGCTTGCCAGCCTGAAGCGCCTGTTTGCCAGGTGTGAACCACGTTTGATTATGAAGTGGCGCTCCGTGTAGCGCCTTTCAACTATTGGAAAGAAGAAAAATGAGAAAAGTACACCCTGAATTTGCCTATCAGTCGCGCGAATTGGGCGGCCAGATCGAAGGCATTCTGGGCGACCCGCCTAACCGCAAGAATTACCAGGCGATGATCGCCAGCCTGGTCAGCGAATACGCCAGCGGCGGCGGCATCGACGACGTGAACATGCTCAGTTTCGCGCTGGTCGACCATATCCAGTTCAGCAACACCAAGGGCTTGCTGGCCGAAAGCGAAGATTATGAATTCGGCGACGCGTCGCGGGTCTTCGCGATGGCCTCGTGCGACGGCGAGGAAGCGGCCAAGATGTATGCCGCGATCGAGGAAAATTGCCCGGACCTGGCGCGCCAGGCCATCATCACCGCCTTCCTGTACAAGAACCCGCGCCTGTGGGACGACGACGACCAGTCGCTCGACCAGCTGGCCGCCAACGACGATGGCGACGACGAGCAGGATGACGAGTACGGCGAAGACGGCGCCACCGACGATTTCTCGCAAATATTTGACCAGGATGGAGATGACCATGGCCGATAACAATAGCAATCTGCCTGCGCTGACCAGGCAAGTGACCGAACTGGTGCTGTCCGGTTCGCTGGGCCACGCCGAACAGGCGTTTGCCGAAGCCGCCGACACGTTCGGCGACCTGGCGGTGGTCGAAGTGCTGGCGAATATCCCGCCGCAAGTGACCGCGCTGCACCTGGCCGGTTTCGACGGCGGCAAGATGTCGCTGGCGACCTTGCTGGTGCCGCCGAAGGCCTGGGCCGACAGCCTGGCCTTCATCGCCGCCACCTGGAGCGACGACCAGATCGAGGACGACCCGGAACGCATCGCCGAAGCGCTGTTCGCGCACATCCACGGCGTGGTGTTTTCCAGCGACGACGCCGAACGGCGCCGCGAATTGCTGTTCGAAGCGTCCGCCACCGACTGGGGCGCGACCGCGTTCGCGATCCTGTTTTCGATGGCGCCGAAGGAAATCCTCGAAGTGGCCGGTGAAATCCTGGTCAAGGGTCCGTATATCACCGGCGTGACTTCGTCCGACAACGATATCGTGCCGCTGGCGATCGAACTGGCGCAAGCCAATGAAGACGGCTGGGACCGCTCGCTGTTCGAACTGTTCCCGGACTTCCGCCACAGCGGCGACCTGGTCGACGCCGAATATATCGACGACCCGGATGAAGAGCCGGCCTTCTTGCAGCGCAGCACCAAGGAATTGCTGTACCGGCTGCGCAAGCAAGTACCGAGCACCCGCAGCAGCGTGGCCAAGCCCGGCGCGCGCCGCAGCCTGGGAACCGGCATCTTTTCCTGATGTCATGATTGGGAGCGCAGCGGACAAAACGCCCATGGCGGCGTTGCATCGCCTGAGTAGGTAGGTACCGTCTGCGGCGACGCGCCTTGCCCTGAACGTTTTTCCGGCGCGCTTTAAGTAGTACGAGAGTAAACAGAAGTGGAAACCCGATAATGCTGCCTGCAATCGTAGTAGAAAATTTGCCGCGCCTGGTGCGCGCCATCAAATTGCTGGCCGCCGATCCGCGCCAGGACGCCGCGCTCAATCTGGCCGACGAATTGACCGGCATCACCGCGATGGTGGCCGAGAAATTCACCAATGAACGCACCGCCGACGGCATCCAGAAAGCGCTGTACCTGACCGTCGGCGGCGTGTCGCTGGGGCTGGATCATGTGCTGATGCATGAAGGCGACCAGGCCGCGCTCGACTTCCTGGTCGAGCATGGCGCCGAGCACGCGTTCCAGGCCGGTTTCCGGCTGATACGCGAACTGTCGTTATTGCCGGAAGATGCGTTGGTCGGCGAATACGACCAGGACCCGGTGTATGTGCAGCGCCGCTTGCGCGATCTGTTCGTCGATATTTGCAGCGCCGATCCTAACCAGAACTGGAACGGTTACGACAAATATACGCTGCAATTGCAACAGCGCAAGGAAGTGCAAGCCATCGTGCGTCTCGCCAACTGGCTGCGCCGCCATAACGACCGCGGCCCGGTCAGCGATACGGACTTGAATGCCGAAGGCGTGATCGCGCTGGCGATCATCTTCGCCATCGAAGGCGGCGGGCCGATCGTCGCGCGCACCGGCCAGAAAGACTTCGAGCGTTTTGTCCGCGCGGTGCGCAAGAACAAGCCCGATTTTGAAGCGGGCTGGGCGGCGCTGGTGGCCAAGGTGCCGGTGCAACATCATCCGGTATTGCTGGACCGCATAGAGTCGTATGGCAAGCGTTGCACCGTGGTGCAAAAGATCCTGACCCGGGCCAGCATGAAAAGCCTGTTCGAGGACCTGGAAAACTACGCCGGTTCGGAACTGGACGCCGATTACTCCTGACCCAGCCCGGCGGCCTGGTTGGCCAGCGCGACAAACGCGGCCACCAGCGGCGACGCCGGGCCCTTGCGCAGCGCCAGGAACAAGGTGGTGCCGGCGTCCGCATCGCTGATCGGCCGGTAGCATACGCCATCGAGCCGGATCCGGTCGAACGAGGCCGGCAATATTGACACGCCGCAGCCGGCCGCCACCAGCCCGATGATGGTCGACGCTTCTTCCGCCTCCTGCGCGATATGCGGCACGAAGCCGGCCGCCCGGCACAGCCTGAATATTTGCGGACGAATGCCGGTGCCGGCGTGGTTCGGATACATCACGAACGGCAAGCCTTCCAGCTCCTTGATCGCGACGCTGGGTTTTGCCGCCAGCGCATGATCGTCCGGCAACACCAGCGACAGCGGGTCCTGGCGCAGCACGCTCAGGCTGACCGTGTCGGGGATCGCCGCTTCCGGCGGCCGCACGAAACCCAGGTCCATGCCGCGCTGGTCGATCGCCGCGATCTGGGGCAGCGTCGCCATTTCATGCAAGGTCAGCGATACCAGCGGGAACTGTTGCCGATAGCTATTAATGACCTTGGCGAACAGCGGCGTGAACGGCGTCGAAAACGTAAAGCCGATGCGCAACTCTCCCGCTTCGCCGCGCTGCGCCCGGCGCGCCGTCAGCGCCGCCTGTTCCGACAGCGCCAGGATGCGCCGCGCATCGTCGAGAAACAGCTTGCCGGCCTCGGTCAGGCGCACCCAGCGCTTGCTGCGCTCCAGCAATTGCACGCCCAGTTCGGTTTCCAGCGCCTGGATTTGCTGGCTCAGCGGCGGCTGGCCGATGTGCAGCCGTTCGGCCGCGCGCGTAAAGTGCAGCTCTTCGGCGACGGCGACAAAATAGCGCAGGTGGCGTAATTCCATGGGGCTCCGCAGAGTAATCTGTTTAAAGTATGAATACTGCCTTAAATATATATTGGACAGTATGAATGTGCAATCCTATGATGAATTGTCACTTTCTCCAGTACCCAATAGTTACCATGCCCGAGTCCGCCACACCGTCCCCATCAGCCAAGCGCAGCGGCATCGTCGCCGGCACGCCCGAATTCAAGCGCAGCAACCGGGCGCTGTTTTTCGGCGGTTTCTCGACCTTCAGCCTGTTGTATTGCATCCAGCCGCTGATGCCGGTGCTGTCCGGTGAATTTCAACTGACGGCGGCGCAAAGCAGCTGGTCGCTGTCGCTGTCGACCGCCGCGCTGGCCATTTCGCTGGTGATCAGCAGCGCCATTTCCGACCGCATCGGCCGCAAGCCGCTGATGGTGGCGGCGATGACGCTGGCCGCCTTGCTGACCTTGCTGTGCGCGTTTGCCCAAAATTACCCGCAATTGCTGGTCTTGCGGGCCACCATGGGGCTGGCGCTGGGCGGCATGCCGGCCGTCGCGATGGCGTACCTGGGCGAAGAAGTCGAGCCGTCGTCGCTGGGCTTGTCGATGGGCTTGTACATCGCCGGCAGTGCCTTTGGCGGCATGGCGGGGCGCTTGCTGGCGTCGCTGCTCAGCGATTTCATGTCATGGCGCTGGGCGCTCGGCGTCATGGGCATATTGGGGCTGGCCTCGGCCGCCGAATTCTGGCGCAGCTTGCCGCGCTCGAAAAATTTCGTGCCGAATATGCATGGCTGGGCCACCTTGCCGATGGCGTTGCGCCGGCATTTTTCCGACGCTGGCTTGCCGTGGCTGTTTTGCCTGGCGTTCCTGTTCATGGGCTGCTTCGTCAGCCTGTATAACTACATCGGCTACCGGCTGATGGCCGCGCCATTCAACTTGCGTCAAAGCACGGTCGGCTTGCTGGCGCTGCTGTACCTGATCGGCATCTTCAGTTCGGTGTGGGCCGGCCGCCTGGTCGACAAACTGGGGCGCCGCGGCGTGCTGTGGATCATGCTGTCGGTGATGCTGGCCGGCGTGCTGTTGACGCTGTCCCGCTGGCTGCCGCTGATCGTGGCCGGCATGGCGTTGGCGACGTTCGGCTTTTTCGCCTCGCACTCGATCGCCAGCAGCTGGGTCGGCCGCCGCGCGCAAGCGCCGCAAGCGCTGGCATCGGCGTTTTACCTGCTGTTTTATTACCTCGGGTCGAGCGTGATCGGTTCGTTTTCCGGCGTCATGCTGGGCCGCGGCGGCTGGCCCGGCATGGTCGCCATGCTGGTGCTCTGCCTCGGCCTGGCCTTGCTGATCGCACTGCGGCTGCGCAAGCTGGTTCCGCTGGGCGCGCGTGAGATGGCGCTGGCCACGGCGTAGTCCAGCGACGTTTTGCGCTGTCTCATGTCAAGGGCCGCAACCTCTTCATGAGGACAGCGTCTAACGGGCAGGACGCACTTCTGTGTCCACTCATTGCCGGGAGGTCATCGTGTTACAAGCCAATGAAATCAGGCGGCGCTTTACTGCCATCGAGCAAGCCATCGGACAGGCCGCGCAAGCCTGTTCCGCCGAGCGCAACGTGCCGAACGAATTGCGCGACTGCATACAAAAGCTGGACAAGCAATCGGACATGGCGCGCCAGGTGATACAGACGGAAGATGAAACGCGTATCCGCAAGGTGGTGGACGAATTGGAACAGCTGGGCGACCGCGCCAAGCAAGTGTGCGGCAGCGGCGCCAGCCTGACGCCGCAAATGCGAAGCGCGGTGAACCGCATGCACGACGAATTGTCGAACCTCAAGCACCAGCTGCATTAATTCTCGTCATCACTACAGGACACCTTGAAAAACTGGAGCGAGCAAGGTCAACGCCGACCCGGCAGTGATCTGCGCAGCAGGTTTTTCGATGTGTCCTACATCTGGCGAAATAAATGCGCGTAGAGCGGGCTGACTTTCAGTTGCGCGGCATGGCCGCGCAAGTTCAGCGTCAGCTTGCCGGTATCGTCGCGGGTCGCGCTGTCGATCCGTTCGGCATTGACGATGGTGCCGCGGTGGATTTGCCAGAATTGCTGGCTGTCCAGTTGCGGCAGCAATTCTTTCAGGCTGCTGCGTATCAACGCTGCACCGTCGGTGGTGACGACATTGATGTATTTATCGAGCGCTACGAAATAGAGCACCTCGGCGACCGGTATCATGCGCACCTGGTTGCCGACCGCCGCGCGGATGATGGACAGCCTGGCAGGGCGCTGCACCGGCGGCATCATCGATTGCAGTTGACCCAGCAGTTGCGCCAGGTTGCGGTGGCCGCTCGCCTCTTGATGGCTGCTCTGGCCGCCGTCCAGGCACCGCCGTAGCCGTTGCACCGTCTTGCCGAGGCGAACATCGTTGACCGGTTTCAGCACGTAATCGGCGGCCGCGTGCTCGAACGCCGCCAGCGCAAATTCATCGTAGGCGGTGACGAACACGATCTGCGGGAAAGGCTGGTCCGGCGGCCAGCCGGCGGCCAATTCTTCGGCCGCCTGCAAGCCGGTCTTGCCGGGCATCTTGATGTCGAGAAAAAGTATTTCCGGTCTTAACAGCAAACCCTGTTGCACCGCCTCGACGCCGTTGGCGCAGGTGGCGGCGATCTGCAATTCGGGCCACAGCCGTTGCAGCGCGTGCGTCAGCGCGGTCGCAAGGATGGGTTCGTCTTCGGCGATCAACGCGCGGATCGGGGGCGGATGGGTCATGGTGTCGTGATGGGCAGGGTCAGCAGGGCGGTCGCGCCTTCCGGCTGGCCGGCGCGCAACGACAGTTGCGCTTGCTCGCCGTACATGGCCAGCAGGCGTTCGCGGATATTCGACAAGCCGAGCTGGGTGCCTCTGGCCTGGCCCGGATGGTCCGGGCCCAGGCCGTTGTCGCTGACCGTCAACAATAACATGGCGCCATCGCGGCGTGCGCCGACGTCGATATGGCCGCCATCGATCTTCGGCTCCAGGCCGTGCTGGATCGCATTTTCGACCAGCGGCTGCAACAGCATCGGCGGCAGTTGCAGCTGGCTCAGCGCTTCCGGCAATTGCAGCGTGTACGTCAGCCTCTGTCCCATGCGGATCGCCATCAATCCCAGGTAAGCTTGCATCAGCGAAAATTCCTGGCCCAGCGTGGTGCTGCCGGCGCGCGACGACGTCAGCGTGGTCCGCAGGTACTGGATCAGATGGTCGAGCAGCAATTGGGCGCGCTCCGTATCGTAGGCGATCAAGCCTTGCAAATTGGCCAGTGTATTGAACAGCATGTGCGGTTCGATCTGTGCCTGCAGCAATTGCAACTGCGCTTGCATGGCTTGCCTGGCGACCAATTCGGCGCGGGCTTTTTCTTCCGCCGCCGCGGCTTGCAAACGTATCATTTTTTCGCGGCTGGAAAAGAACAGCACCGCGGCGCCGGTCGCCATCAAGGTAAATACCATCAGGCCCATCGTCCTCGGCTGCGACAGGGATCGCATGCCGGTATAGCTATCGCCCAGCAGCCAGTCGGCCAGCGCGCCGCCGCCCAGTTGCGCGAGCGGCACGCTGACCGCCACCAGCGCCAGGAATTTACCCCAGTTGGGCCGTATGCTATCGCCCCACAGCGCCAGCCTGATGCCGTCGATGAGCAAGAAGGCAATGCCGCCTATGCACATCGAGATCACCAGATTTTCAAAAAAATAGTATCCTGAATTCATCACGAAAGTGATGATCAACGCGCAGATCACATTAAAGGCGACGGCGTGCTTGAAATCCGAGGCGAGCCTGCGCAATGGATAGCCTGCCGGTTTCTTGACGATAATGTCTGACTGCCGCATACAGCGCCGCTTTCGATAAGGGATGAGATGCCGATTATCGGCCTGGCAGCGCAGGCCGGCAACAATCTTGCGACGAAAGCGGGCTGGATGACCCTGAAACTACCCTCAAGCAAGGATTTCCATGTGGCCTTATCCTAAAATTGTTGCACACCGCGGCGGCGGCACGCTGGCGCCGGAAAACACCCTCGCCGGTTTGCGCTGCGGCCTGGCGTACGGCTATCGGGCGGTCGAGTTCGACGTCATGCTGGCCAGGGATGGCGTCCCGGTGGTGGTGCATGATACGCAACTCGGGCGCACGGTGCGCGGTAACGGTGATGTCAATGATTACACCGCCGCCGAGCTGGCGAAGATGGATGCCGGCAGCTGGTTCGGACCGCAATTCGCCGGCGAACCGGTGGCCAGCTTCGAGCAATTTATCGTGTATTGCCAAGAACAGCGCATCTGGATGAATATCGAAATCAAACCGGCGCCAGGTTGCGAGGAAGCAACCGGCACGGCCGTGGCGTTATTGGTGCGTGCCCATTTTGCCGAAACAATCGCGTCCGGCGATCCGGCCCGGCTACCGTTGCTGTCGTCCTTCAGTGTGACGGCGTTGCGGGCGGCAAAGCTGGCTGCGCCGGACTTGCCGCGTGGCTTGCTGGTGGAGCGCATCCCGGCCGATTGGCTGGCCCAGGCGACCGCGCTGGACGCGGTCGCGCTGCATTGCAATCACCAGACCTTGACCAAGGAATTGGCCGCACAAGTGAAGCAGGCTGGCCTGGGCTTATTTTGCTACACCGTCAACGATGCCGAACGTGCGCGCGCGATTGTCGCCTGGGGCGTCGATGGATACTGTACCGACCGCATCGATATGATCGCGCCGGCTTAAAGGGCTAGAACGTCACGCGCATGCCGGCGCTGATGTTGCGGCCCATTAAGGGTGCGGCATTTTTGATGAAGGAGGTGTGGCTGAATGCCAGCGCATCCGTCAGGTTGTTGCCCTTGATGTAGAACTGGGTCGGGATATTGCCCAGGCGCGTGTTGCAGGTGGCGCCGACATTGAGCATGGTGTAACCCGCCGTTTCAGTTTCGAACGGTGCGACTTTGTCTTGCCTGCCGACCCGGTACCATTCGGCCTGGCCATTCCACGATGACCAGTTGGCGTCCAGTTTCAGACCCAGGCGCTGCGCCGGGATGCGCGGCAGGTTGCCGCCGCCATCGTCGAGTCTGGCGCGCACGACATCGCCGAACAGGCTGGCGCCGAACACCGCATTGAGTTGCTGGCGCACCTGGCCTTCGAGGCCGGTGAAGGTGGCGTCGCGCTGGGTGTATTCGATCAGTTGGAAACCTTGGTGGTTGTCCAGCGTGTTCGCATAGATGTAGTTGTTGATGCGGTTGTGGAAGCCGCTCAGCGAGAACGTGGTGGCGCCGGCATATTTGCGCAAGGTCAGGTCGAGATTGCGCGAGGTTTCCTTGCTCAAATGCTGATTGCCGATTTCATAGGTGCTGGTCGCCATGTGCACGCCATTGGCATACAGTTCTTCTGCGCTCGGCAGACGGTGGCTGCGCGACAGCGAACTGCCCAGCGAATATTGCGGCGCGAATTTCCACACCGCGCCGAGCGATACCGAGGTGCCCCGTTCGCTGCTGTTATTCAAGGTCGGGCTGTCGACGGCGATGGTTTGCGATTCGTGGCGCAAGCCGGCCTCCAGGCGCCAGTCGCGCAGTGTGTATTCTTCGATCAGGAAGAGCGCGTGTTTTTTGGTGATGGTCGGCGCGACATAGGCTTCTTCGCCCAGCGCGCTGAAATCGCGCTTCGACGTTTGCAGGCCGAGCACGCCGCGCCAGCCGCCGATCGGATGGTGTTCCAGTTCGACCCGGCCGTCATGCGCCTTGTTCTTGAAGGTGGTCGCCACTGTGTCGCCTTCGATTTCCTGGTGCTGGTAATCGGTGAACGCGGTCCGCACGCGCAGCTTGGCGAAACCCGGCAAGGGATTGCGGTATTCGCCGCGCACGTCCCAGCGGTCGCTGTCCAGTTTGACGTATGGCACGGTCTCCTGTTCGTGGTCGTGCTCCTCTGCATGGCCATGCTGGTCGCCATCGCCATGATCGTGGCCGCCGCAATGCAGCACCGCGCCGTGCGGATGGCAGCCTTCGAATTCGTGGTTGTGGCCCGGCAAGCCGTATTCGGCGTGCTGGCGGGTGTACGCCAGACCCAGGTAGCCGCGCTCGCCGATCCACGACAGGCCGACGCTGCCGGTGTCGGTCTTGTTATAGCTGCCGTCGACGGTGGAACCCTTGCTCCAGCCGCTGCCCACGCGGTAGGCGCCGGCATCGCGCTTGACGCCTTCGGCATGGAGCGCTACGTTGCCGGCACCGCCGGTCACTTCAAACGCGCCGGCTTTTTCGCGGGCGGCGGAATTGGCGCGCACTTCGGCGCTGCCTTCGACGCCGTTGGCCGGCACGCTGGTCGGGATCTTGCGGTCCAGTACGTTGACCACGCCGCCGACCGCGCCGCCGCCATAGGCCAGCGCCGACGGACCGCGCAATACCTCGATCTGTTGCGCCAGCATCGGTTCGGCCGCCACCGCGTGGTCCGGGCTGATGGTCGACGCATCCTGGACTTCCGCGCCATCGGACAGGACTTTCACGCGCGGGCCATCCATGCCGCGGATGATCGGGCGGCTGGCGCCGGCGCCGAAGTGGCTGGACGTGATGCCCGGCTGGCCATCCAGCGTCTCGCCCAGCGTCGCGCCGCGCAGGCGTATCAATTCATCGCCTTCCAGGACCGTCACCGGCGTGCTCATGTCATTGCTGCCCAGCGCCAGGGCGCTGGCGGATACCCTGACGGTATGCAAGGTCATGGCGTCGGCCGCTGCGGTTTGCTGCGCGCTGGCGGCCGGCAGCGTGAAAGCCAGCATCAATGCCAGCGCGAGTGGGGTAGGTTGCAAAATGGTGCAGGACAAAGGGTGACTCCTTTTCGGTAAAACGGTAAAAATAGTGGTGCAATGCGATCCCGTTGCCGTGTAAAACAGCGGCCCGATGCATGTGAAGATGATAATGATAGCGCAATATCAATAAGATGGCTATCTTTCATGTTTCTGTCGCCGGCACTGTTTGGTGTATTCTGGCGGCTATGGAACGCACAACACGTCAAAAAACGGCTATACACGAAGCCATCGAATCGGCCCGCCGCCCGCTGTCGGCACAGGAAATCCTCGAGCAAGCCAGCCTGCAAGTGACGCAGCTGGGCATCGCCACGGTGTACCGGAATCTGAAATCGCTGGTTTCCGAAGGCCGCGTGCAGATGGTGACTTTGCCGGGAGAAAACCCGCGTTATGAAAGCAATGCGGTGGCCGGCCATCATCACCATCACTTTCAATGCACCAGTTGCCAGCGGGTATATGACGTGCATGATTGCCCGGGCGACTTGAAACGCATGGCGCCGCAAGGCTTCAGCGTCGAACGGCATGAATTGACCTTGTATGGACGCTGCGCCGATTGCAATGGCGCGGCAGCGGCGCCGGCGCCGGCCAGCCACGCCCACTGACGACGCCCTGCCATCGGCGCAACAGCTATGCCGGGGCGCTCATTTCAACAACACTTATCACGTATAATCAGCGCTTTAAAGCTGCCGCCATTTTTGCCAAAAAAACATGAAATCATCTGAAATCCGCGACAAATTCCTCAAGTTTTTCGAGTCCAAGGGCCATTCGATCGTCCGTTCCAGCCCTTTGGTGCCGGGTAACGATCCGACCATGTTGTTGACCAACAGTGGCATGGTGCAATTCAAAGACGTGTTCCTCGGCGTCGATACGCGCCCGTACTCGCGCGCCACGTCGGTGCAGCGCTGCGTGCGCGCCGGCGGCAAGCACAACGACCTGGAAAACGTCGGCTACACCGCGCGCCACCACACGTTCTTTGAAATGCTGGGTAATTTCAGCTTCGGCGATTATTTCAAGCGCGATGCGATCCATTACGCATGGGAATTGCTGACCAAGGTCTATTTGTTGCCAGCTGAAAAGCTGACGGTGACCGTGTATTTCGAGGATGACGAAGCCTACGATATCTGGGCCAAGGAAATCGGCGTGCCGGTCGAGCGCATCATCCGCATCGGCGACAACAAGGGCGCGCGCTACGCGTCGGACAATTTCTGGCAAATGGCCGACACCGGCCCTTGCGGTCCGTGCACCGAGATTTTCTACGACCACGGTCCGGAGATCTGGGGCGGTCCTCCGGGCAGCCCGGAAGAAGACGGCGACCGTTTCATCGAAATCTGGAACCTGGTGTTCATGCAGTTCAACCGCGACGAAGCGGGCAATATGCCGCGCTTGCCGAAGCCTTGCGTCGATACCGGCATGGGCCTGGAGCGCCTGGCGGCGGTATTGCAGCACGTACACAGCAACTATGAAATCGACCTGTTCCAACAACTGATCAAGGCCGCCGCGCGCGAAACCGGCGCCACCGACCTGGAAAGCAAGTCGCTGCGCGTGATCGCCGATCACATCCGCGCCGCGTCGTTCCTGATCGTCGACGGCATCATTCCGGGTTCCGAAGGCCACGGCTACGTGCTGCGCCGGATTATCCGCCGCGCCTTGCGTCACGGTCACAAGCTGGGCCAGACCAAGCCATTCTTCTACAAGCTGGTCGCCGACCTGGACGGTGAAATGGGCGCCGCCTATCCTGAATTGACCGAAGCCGCCGGGCGCGTGGCCCAGGTGTTGAAACAGGAAGAAGAACGGTTCGGCGAAACGCTGGAAAACGGCATGAAGATCCTGGAAACGCAACTGGCCAAGGATGGCAAGAACCTCGACGGCGCGACCGCGTTCACGCTGTACGACACCTACGGTTTCCCGCTGGACTTGACCGCCGATATTTGCCGCGAACGCGATATCACGCTGGACGAAGCCGGTTTCACGGCCGCGATGGAGCAGCAAAAGAAAACCGCGCGCGCGGCAGGCAAGTTCAAGATGGCGGCCGGCGTCGAATACAGCGGCGCCAAGACGACCTTCGTCGGTTATGACAACTTGCTATTCAACAGCAAGGTCATCGCGCTGTACGCGAATGGCGCGCCGGTGCAGGAATTGAAGGCCGGCGAGGCGGGCATCGTGGTGCTCGACACCACTCCGTTCTACGCGGAATCGGGCGGCCAGGTCGGCGACCAGGGTCTGATCAAGGCGGCCGGCGGCCAGTTCGACGTCGAAGACACGCTGAAAATCCAGGCCGACGTATTCGGCCAGCACGGTCTGCTGAGCGCCGGCTCGCTGAAAGTGGGCGACAGCGTGTCGGCCGAAGTCGACCAGGTCAAGCGCGGCCGCACCATCCGCAACCATTCGGCGACCCACTTGATGCACAAGGCCTTGCGCGAAGTGCTGGGCGGCCATGTGGCGCAAAAAGGTTCGCTGGTCGATCCGGACAAGACCCGTTTCGACTTCAGCCACAATGCGCCGCTGACGGCCGAGCAAATCGCCGCCGTCGAAGCGATCGTCAATCAGGAAATCCTGGCAAACCACGCGACCAGGGCGCAGCATATGTCGTTCGACGATGCGGTGAAGCATGGCGCGATGGCCTTGTTCGGCGAGAAATACGGCGATGAAGTGCGGGTGCTCGACATCGGCACCTCGAAAGAGCTGTGCGGCGGCGTGCACGTGCAGCGCACCGGCGACATCGGCTTGTTCAAGATCATCGCCGAAGGCGGCGTCGCGGCCGGCATCCGCCGGGTCGAAGCCGTCACCGGCGAAGGCGCGCTGGCGCTGGTGCAATCGCTGAACCGCCGCTTGCTGGAAGCGGCGGCCGCGCTGAAAGCCAATCCGGAAGAGTTGACCGCCCGTATCGGCCAGGTGCAAGACCATGTCAAGGCGCTGGAAAAGGAATTGGCCGCGCTGAAATCGAAACTGGCGGCCGGCCAGGGCGATGAACTGCTGACCCAGGCGGTCGATGTCAACGGCATCAAGGTGCTGGCGGCCACGCTGGACGGCGCCGACGTGGCCCGTTTGCGCGAAACCATGGACAAGCTGAAAGACAAGCTGAAGACCGCCGCGATCGTGCTGGCCAGCGTCAATGACGGCAAGGTCAGCCTGATCGCCGGCGTTACCGCCGATGCAACTTCCAGGGTCAAGGCGGGCGAGCTGGTCAACTTCGTTGCACAACAAGTGGGCGGAAAAGGCGGTGGACGCCCCGATATGGCGCAAGCCGGCGGCACCGATCCTGGCGGTTTGGCCCAGGCCCTGGCAGCGGTTCCAGCGTGGGTGACCGAACGCGTTTAATACCCGGTCTCATAGGAGGCGTACGGAAAAACACATAAAAAGACAGCCCGCAAGCTTTATTCGCGGGCTGTTCTTTTTTTGCAGCGTCGTTGTGACCTCGCAACAGAAAGTGAACTATTTTGGTGCAGCGCGTCATCGGCCCCGATTTGGAGTAGTATGTCGAAAATCAGTACAACAAACCAAGCGGGATATTGATGAGCGAAACACTACTAGATACCGAGATTATGGAATTCCATAAGGAACTCGATGCACGCGGCTTGAATTGCCCTTTGCCGATCTTGAAGGCAAAAAAAGCCCTGTCAGAGTTGCAAAGCGGCGAAGTACTGCGCATCATGGCAACCGATCCGGGTTCCGTGCGCGATTTCCAGGCGTTTGCCAAGCAGACCGGCAATGCCTTGCTGTCGCATGTGCAGACCGGCCGTGAATTCGTCTTCTTGATGCAGCGCAAGTGATCCAGTCGCGCCGGGGCAGCCTCTGCTGACCTCGGCAACGCGCTTTTGCTGCCCTGCAGCGTTTCTCCGATTTCACATTTAAGTACGCTGAACATGACTGCCCGGCGGATGTTTAGAAGATTACCTCTAGCAAAAAATCGCACGATCGTGCTTAAATTCGGTTTGTATTTCAATTTTCTCTTATAATCTAGCGCACAACTTAGTCCGTCATTTTTATAATTTCCCAAAGGCATAGCTATGAAAGTCTTGGTACCCGTCAAACGCGTGGTCGACTATAACGTCAAGGTCCGCGTCAAAAGTGACGGCACTGGCGTGGATACCGCCAACGTCAAAATGTCGATGAACCCATTCGATGAGATCGCGCTGGAAGAAGCGATGCGTCTCAAGGAAGCAGGCAAAGTTACCGAAGTCGTCGCCGTATCGTGCGGCGTGACCCAGTCGCAGGAAACCTTGCGCACCGCGATGGCGATCGGCGCCGACCGCGGCATCCTGGTGGAAACCACGCCCGACCTGGAACCGCTGGCGGTCGCCAAGCTGGTCAAGGCGCTGGCGGACAAAGAACAACCGCAACTGATTATCCTGGGCAAACAGGCAATCGACGACGACAGCAACCAGACCGGCCAGATGCTGGCGGCGCTGCTGGGCTGGCCGCAAGCCACGTTCGCGTCGAAAGTCGTGCTGGAAGACGGTAAAGTCACCGTCACCCGCGAAGTCGATGGCGGCCTGGAAACGCTGGCGTTGACCTTGCCAGCAATCATCACCACCGACTTGCGCCTGAACGAGCCACGCTATGTGACTTTGCCGAACATCATGAAAGCCAAGAAAAAGCCGCTGGAAACCGTCAAGCCGGAAGAGCTGGGCGTCGATTGCGCGCCGCGCCTGAAAACCTTGAAAGTCGTCGAGCCGGCCAAGCGCTCGGCCGGCATCAAGGTGCCGGATGTGGCGACGCTGGTTGCCAAGCTGCGCACCGAAGCCAAGGTTATCTAAGCGCCTCTCCAACACATTCAAACCGGTGGCGCGCGCCTGCCGCGCTGGCCGCCGCTTTGCAGAACATTACAGGAATACACCATGGTCGCATTAGTTATTGCTGAACACGACAACGCTAGCTTAAAAGGCAGCACCCACCACACCGTCACCGCCGCCGTGCAATGCGGCGGCGAGGTGCACATCCTGGTGGCGGGTTCGAACGCCGGCGCCGCTGCCGCCGCCGCCGCGCAAATCGCCGGCGTGTCGAAAGTGCTGGTCGCAGACGCGCCGGCCTTCGCCGAAGGCCTGGCTGAAAACGTCGCCGAACAAATCCTGGCGATCGCCGGCAGCTACAGCCACATCCTGGCGCCGGCCACCGCCTACGGCAAGAACATCTTGCCGCGCGTGGCCGCCAAGCTGGACGTTGCGCAAATCTCGGAAATCACCAAGGTCGATGCGCCTGACACCTTCGAGCGTCCGATCTACGCCGGCAATGCGATCGCCACCGTGCAATCGGGCGACAAGGTCAAGGTCATCACCGTGCGTTCGACCGGTTTCGACGCCGCCGCCGCGACGGGCGGTTCGGCCAGCACCGAAAGCGTCAGCGCCGTGGCCGACTCCGGCAAATCGTCGTTCATCGGCCGCGAAGTGGCCAAATCGGACCGCCCTGAACTGACCGCCGCGAAAATCATCGTGTCGGGCGGCCGCGGCATCGGTTCAGCGGAAAACTTCAAGGTCCTGGAACCGCTGGCCGACAAGCTGAACGCGGCCATGGGCGCGTCGCGCGCGGCGGTCGACGCCGGTTTCGTGCCGAACGACTGGCAAGTGGGCCAGACCGGCAAGATCGTTGCGCCGTCGCTGTACATCGCGGTCGGTATTTCCGGCGCGATCCAGCATCTGGCCGGCATGAAAGATTCCAAGACCATCGTCGCGATCAATAAAGATCCGGAAGCGCCGATCTTCGCCGTGGCCGATTACGGCATCGTCGGCGACCTGTTCGACATCGTGCCGGAACTGGTCAAAGAACTGGGTTAATACTGCGCAGCAAGCGCATTGCATAACAGGCCACGCAGGGTGATCCGGCGTGGCCTTTTTCTTGGAGACAAAGATGAGCTATCAAGCCCCACTGAAAGATATATTGTTCGTCATGAACGAGCTGGCCGGCCTGTCCGAAGTGCACGCCTTGCCGGGCTGTGAAGATGCGACCCCGGATACCGCCGAAGCGGTGCTGGAAGAAAATGCCAAGTTTTGCAGTGGGGTGGTGGCGCCGTTGAATTGGCCCAGCGACAAGGAGCCGAGTTTTTGGCACGATGGCCAGGTCACCACGTCGGCCGGCTTCAAGGAAGCGTTCAAGGCTTATGGCGAAGCGGGCTGGCAGGGCGTGCAGCATCCGACCGCATTCGGCGGCCAGGGCTTGCCTAAATTGCTGGCCACGCCCTGCATCGAAATGCTCAATTCGGCCAGCATCTCGTTCGCGCTGGTGGCGCTGCTGTCGGACGGCGCCATCGAAGCGCTGTTGACGGCCGGCAGCGAGCAGCAAAAAGCGACTTACCTGGAAAACCTGGTGTCCGGCAAGTGGACCGGCACCATGAACCTGACCGAACCGCAAGCCGGTTCCGACCTGGCGGCGGTGCGCACGCGCGCCGTGCCGCAAGGCGACGGCACTTATAAAGTGTTCGGCACCAAGATTTTCATCACTTACGGCGAACACGACCTGGCCGAGAATATCGTCCACCTGGTGCTGGCGCGCACGCCGGACGCCCCGGCCGGCGTCAAGGGCATTTCGCTGTTCATCGTGCCGAAGTTCCTGGTCAATGCCGACGGCAGCCTCGGCGAGCGCAACGATGCGCATTGCGTATCGATCGAGCACAAGCTGGGCATCAAGGCCAGCCCGACCGCCGTGCTGCAATTCGGCGACCATGGCGGCGCCGTCGGCACGCTGGTCGGTGAGGAAAATCGCGGCCTCGAATATATGTTCATCATGATGAACGCGGCCCGTTTCGGCGTCGGCCTGCAAGGCATCGGCCTGGCTGAGCGGGCTTATCAGCAAGCGGTCACTTTCGCCAGGGAGCGCGTGCAATCGCGCGACCTGGCCGGTTCGGCCGGTCCGGTGGCGATCATCCACCACCCGGACGTGCGCCGCATGCTGATGGCGATGCGCTCGCAAACCGAGGCGGCGCGCGCGCTGGCCTATGTCGGCGCGGCCATCAGCGATGTCGCCCATCACCATCCGGATGCGGCGATCCGCGCCGAAAGCCTCGCTGTGTATGAATACCTGGTGCCGGTGATCAAGGGCTGGTCGACCGAAATGTCGCAAGACGTGGCGCGCGACGGCGTGCAAGTGCATGGCGGCATGGGTTTTATTGAAGAAACCGGTGCCGCCCAGCATTACCGCGACGCCAAGATCCTGACCATTTACGAAGGCACCACCGCGATCCAGGCGAATGACCTGGTTGGACGCAAGACCGTGCGCGACGGCGGCGCGGTGGCGAAAATCATCCTGGCCCAGGTACGCACCACCGAAGCGCAGCTGGCCGCGTTGTCGGGCGCCGACTTCCAGGCGATTGCCCGCCAGTTGAGTACCGGCGGCACCGCGCTGGAAGCGGTGGTCGATTATGTGGTCGCCAATGCCAGGACCGATGTCAAGGCGGTGTTCGCCGGCAGCGTGCTGTATGTCAAACTGGCCGGCATCGTGCTGGGCGGCTGGCAAATGGCGCGCGCGGCGATCGTCGCGCAGCAGCGGCTGGGCGAGGGCAGCGGCGACGCGGCGTTCTACAAGGCCAAGATCGCCACCGCGCGGTTCTTTGCCGACCATATCCTGTCGCAGGCGTCGGGCTTGCGCAGTGCCATCATCGACGGCAGCGCCGGCGTGCTGGCGCTGGAGGCCGACCAGTTCTGATGGATGGATGATGCAGCGGCGCCGCCCCGGCGCGGCCAGGCATGCGGTCGCCGTTCAGCCTGCCTTATTACGCCGGATGTTGTTCCAGCATGTATGTACTCTGGATATTGTCAACGGCGCTGGGTGCAGCCATCGGTCCCTTTATCGGGAATCTGGCGCGGTTATCGGGCCGCGCGGCGCTGGCTGTTTAGCCTGGTGGCGGGGCCATGGTATGTCGTCAGCGGGACGCTCTGCGGCAGCGTTGCGGTTTATTTTTGGGCTAAACCGGAATGATGAATATGATGCACTTGTTGACTTTTGGCTTGATGGGCCTGGTTACTTATCTGACCTGGATAGGCGGTTATTTTGCCTTGCGCAACAGAACCTTGAGCCCGCGGGCCAAGGCTGTGATGCAAGCGGCGCCAGGCTAGGTGCCGATCTCGGTGATCGCACCGCATGTCGTTTCCAGGCGGCCAGCCGAGCTGATCGCGCTGGCGCCGACCGTCGCCGCCGCAACGCGATTGCCGATGCTGGCGACGGTGGTGGTCGGAGTTGTTTCGTCCGGTTTGTCGCGCCACTGCCCAGGATAAGGCAGGGCGCTGTCTTGCCGATCTTAACGGCGGGCGATGCCGTTGCCGGAATTCTTGACGCGGTCGCCGGCGGCCAGGCCAGGGTCTTGTTCGAAATTGAAGTCGGCGCGGTTGCCGTTTTCATATTCGACGGTGACGGTCCACACTTTCGACGCTTTCATCTTGCCTTCGACCACATTGCCGGCGTAAGCGCCGCCCGCCGCGCCGGCCAGCGTGGCCAGGTCCTTGCCGCGGCCGCCGCCAACCTGATGGCCCAGCAAGGCACCCGCCACGCCGCCGCCGATCAGGCCCAGCGCGCTGCCCTGGCCCGCCTTGTCGGTCACGTTGACCGCCACCACCTTGCCGCAGTCATTGCAGATGGCGGCTTGTTGCGGCACGGGAGCCGGGCTGTTGCCGGCCCGTTGGCTGGCCTTGGCCTTGGCGATGGCGTTGTCGTATTCGCTCTTGGCGTCGCGCAGGCATTGCATGCGCGCACTGGAGCTGGTTTCTTCGGTGCACAGCTTCTTGTCGTCTGCGTAGCGCGTATTGGCCTGTTTGGTATCGTAGGCGTATTGCGCTTTTGGCGACAGGGTGCTTTGTGCAAATGCCGGGCTGGACAGCAGGCCGGCGGCGATCAGGGCGATCATCAGTGGGCGACGGATCATGGCGTTCTCCAATAGTGGTTAGATGAATTATTCTGTTCTGCTGACACGGCAGGCGCGTGCAATGGCCTCACTGCATATTGATGGTGCCGGGGCGGCGCTTGGGTTTGGCGCTGTCTTGCTCGCTTGCTGATGCAGGGCGCGCCGCGCAGGGTGTGGGGCGGCGTATGACGACAGTATAGGGGAATTTTGTAACCGGCTATCAACATTGCCGTCTATCGTGCACGCCCCGCCGTGGCGCGGGCCGTGCGCTTGCTACTGTCGCGAAAGTGTCCCGCTTAACGCCGGACGATGCTGTTGCCGTGATTGCGCACCAGTTGACCGTTCGAAAAGTGAGGATCGCTGGCAAACTCGAATTGGCGTTTGCTGCCGTTTTCATATTGCGCCGAGACGATCCAGACCTTGGTCGCGCGCATATTTTTTTCCACCTGATTGCCGGCATAGGCGCCGCCGGCGGCCCCGGCCACGGTGGCCAGCTGGCGTCCATGGCCGCCGCCGACCTGGTTGCCCAGCAAGGCGCCGGCCACGCCGCCGCCGATGACGCCCAGTCCGCTGCCCTTGCCTTGCCGTTCCACCACGCGTACCGACACCACCTTGGCGCACACGGCGCAGATATTCTTGATCGGGCTGCTGGCGTAGGGCCGATTTTTATTGATGAGCAAGTTGCGGTCGTATTCGGCGCTGGCGTCGCGCAGGCATTGCATGCGCGCGGTCGACGAATTTTCCCTGGCGCAGATTTTTTTATCGGCGTCGTAGCGTTGTGCCGGCGACATGCTGGCTTGGGCGCAGGGCGCGGTGAACAGGCTGGCCAGCGTCAAGGCCAGCGTCAAGGGGAGATGTTTCATGATGTCTTATCCAAAAATTAAGCCCGCATTCTCGTGTTGCCGCGTCATGCGGCAGTCTGGCGGCCGAGGGCGACAGTATAGGGCTTGGCTGCGCCGAGGCGCGCCACGATAGCGCGAGCCACCTCAGCCGTAGGAGCCGCCGGTGTACAGCAGGTCGAACAGGCGCGCAATGGTGGCGATCAGCGTGCCGGCGCCGACCATCAAGGTGGCGACCAGCAACACCGCCAGCGGCCAGTCGGATGCCGATTGCCTGCAGGAATCGGCATTAAAGGCGGCGTCCCATTTTTCATCCGGCATCAGGCCCAGCACCAGCGCTTCGAGGAAGCCGGCCAGTCCCGATACCGTCAGCGGCAAGATCTGGTAAAACCAGTCGGCGCCCGGCATCGCGGCCCACAGCAGCAGGCTGGCCGGCAGCGCGGCGCAGTGCAGCCAGCCCCAGCCATCCTTGAAGCCGCGCAAGTAAAAACGGTGCGCGCCGACGGCGCCGAGCAAAAAAGCCAACAGCGTGGCGAAAGTCTTGTTGCTGTGCGCACTGCGCGCAGCGGGAGCATGAACGGCCATGGTCATAGGAGAAGAAAGCGGCAAGAGCCCCAGTATCGGTCAAAACGCTGTTGCAGCCTAGCACTATTGAATACAATACAAGCACGCGGCTATTGCGTCGCGGGCCATCACTGGTCATAATGTTCGATTAGCCCAAATTACACGCCCGTCATCATTAACGCTTGCTGCCTGGCGGTAAAGCGCGCTATAATTTGCGGCTTTTTCCGCCTCAGCACACTTTTTGGAAATATTATGGTCGTTATTCGTTTAGCTCGTGGAGGCGCCAAGAAGCGCCCGTTCTTCAACATCGTCGCTACTGATTCGCGCAATCGCCGCGATGGTCGCTTCATTGAGCGTATCGGTTTTTACAACCCGATGGCGCAAGGTGGTGAAGTGCCACTGCGTATCACCGCAGACCGTCTGGCCTACTGGCAAGGCGTTGGCGCGCAATTGTCGCCAACCGTTGCTCGCCTGGTCGCAAGCAACAAGACTGCTGCTTAATTAAGTCACTGGTTTGACGGTCAAGACTGCATCCGGGGTGCAAATCCCCGACGACCTGGTACAGGTAGGCTATGTGTCCGGTGCTTACGGTGTCGCTGGCGGGATCCGGGTTACCCCTTTCTCGAACGAAGCGGATGCTTTGTTGAATGTCAAGACATGGTGGTTCGATAAGCCGAACTTGCATGACGTTAAAGTCCGGCAAGTAAAACTTCACGGCGGCGACGTCGTGGCCCAGTTGGTGGGTGTGGTAGGGCGGGATGCCGCGGAAGCGCTGAAGGGCGCATCCGTGCAGGTTCCGCGCAGCCTGTTCCCGGCGCTGTCGGCTGACGAGTTTTATTGGTCCGATCTGATCGGGCTGACAGTACAGAATTTGCAAGGTGAGTGCCTCGGGCAGGTTACCGACATGATGAGCAATGGTCCGCAATCGATATTGCGTATCGCTCCGGTCGTTGATCCCCTGGTCACTGACAGTGAACCGGCGCCTGAGCGCCTGATTCCATTTGTGGGCCAGTTTGTCATCAATGTCGACCAGGCCGCAAAGACAATCACGGTCGACTGGGGCCTGGATTATTAATAAGTTTAATAAGCCGCCAGTATCCGGCCGGGCCGTTGGATGTTTTTTGATCGGGGAGCGTGATGCAATTTGATGTCGTTACCCTGTTTCCGGAAATGTTTGCCGCACTGACACAGTCGGGCATTACCCGGCGCGCCTTCGAACAACAAAAATGTGGCCTGTCCTTGTGGAATCCGCGCGATTTCACGACCGATAATCACCGCACCGTGGATGACCGCCCATATGGCGGCGGCCCCGGCATGGTGATGATGGCCAAGCCGCTGGAGGCGACCATCAATGCCGCGAAGCAGCGCCAGACCGATAGCGGCCTGGCTGCGCCGCGTGTGCTGTTCATGTCGCCGCAGGGCAGGCAATTGACGCACCAGCGCGTGATGGAGCTGAAGCAGGAAGCGGGTCTGGTGATCCTGTGCGGCCGCTACGAAGCGGTCGACCAGCGCCTGATCGAGCGTTGCGTCGATGAAGAAATCAGTCTCGGCGATTTTGTGCTGTCCGGCGGCGAGTTGCCGGCGATGGCCTTGATGGACGCCGTGATCCGGCAATTGCCGGGCGTATTGAATACCGATGCGTCGGCGGTCGAAGACAGTTTTGTCAACGGCTTGCTCGATGCGCCGCACTACACGCGGCCGGAAACGTACGAAGGCGCGGGCGTGCCGCCGGTGTTAATGGGCGGCAACCACGCCGAGATCGAAAAATGGCGCCGCCAGCAAATGCTGCGCGCCACCGCGCGCAAGCGGCCGGACTTGCTGCTCAAGGCGCGCAGCGCCGGTTTGCTGAGCAAGGCCGATGAAAAGTTTTTGACGGACCTGTAAGTCGGTTTTGCAGGGACGGGTAGTCCGGGCATGTTGCCCATAATGTCGTACCCATCCTCTACCGGGCGGATAGTCCTTATCCACAGTGCGCCGGCATGATGGTTTTTGGAGTTATAAAATGAACCTGATTCAACAATTAGAGCAGGAAGAGATTGCCCGCCTGGGTAAAGCTATCCCTGAATTCGCACCTGGCGATACCGTTATCGTCAACGTCAACGTAGTCGAAGGCACCCGCAAGCGCGCCCAGGCTTACGAAGGCGTGGTTATCTCCCGTCGTAACCGCGGCTTGAACTCGAACTTCATCGTTCGCAAGATCTCGTCCGGCGAAGGCGTAGAGCGTACGTTCCAACTGTACTCGCCGCTGATCGCTTCGATCGAAGTGAAACGCCGCGGTGACGTTCGTCGCGCTAAACTGTACTATCTGCGTGAGCGTTCGGGTAAATCGGCGCGTATCAAAGAGAAATTGCCAAATCGTCGCGTTGCGGCGAAAGCAAGCGCTTAATTCTAGCGTCTGCGTTTGGAAGAGGGGTGCCTGTGGGTACCCCTTTTTTGTTTCAGCCTGACCGAAAGGCAATCGCCGTGGCCTCACTCTCTTTCGATCCGCAACAGTTGCCCATCGATTCCATCGCCGGCGAAAGCGCCGTGCCGTCCGAGCGCCTGGCGCCGGACTGGCTGCGCCAGCGTTTTGCCGCGATGCCTGCCTGGACGCCGGAAGCGGCCGAGGAATCGCTGTTGAAGCGCGGGCAAGCCACCCGCGCCGCGGTGCTGGTGCCGCTGGTGATGCGCAGCGGCGGCCTGACGGTGTTGCTGACCCGGCGTACCGCCCATTTGAGCAGCCACGCCGGCCAGATCAGCTTTCCTGGCGGGCGCAGCGAAGCGTTCGACAGCTCGCCGTGCGATACTGCGCTGCGTGAAACGGAAGAGGAAGTCGGCCTGGCGCGTGGCCACGTCGAAGTGATCGGCCGCTTGCCCGATTACCTGACCGGCACCGGCTTTTGCGTGACGCCGGTGGTCGGCCTGGTCGCGCCGCCGTTCGAGTTGTCCGCCGACCCGTCCGAAGTGGATGAAATTTTCGAAGTGCCGCTGGCTTTCCTGATGAATGGCGCGCACCACCAGCGCCTGTCGGCCGAATTGCCGGCCGGCCGGCGTTCGTTTTATGCGATGCCGTATGAACGTTTTTACATTTGGGGCGCCACGGCGGGCATGTTGCGCAACCTGTTTCATTTCTTGCGTGCGTAACAGCGTTCTGGCATCCGCTCCGGGAGATTTCCTTTTCTCTTGTAATAAGTTTGATTCCAGCTCTGCACTGCGTTATCGTAGCGGGCATTACGGCACTGCTGATTAAAAGGACGTTTGATGACATTTCTTTCCATTCTATGCGCGCTACTGATTGAGCAACTCAAGCCCTTGCGCGCGGACAATCCCATCTACGCCGAAATCAAGAGTCTCGCGATGCGCATGGAAACCTGGTTCAACGCCGGCCATGCGCGCCATGGCCGCATGGGCTGGTTCTTGATGGTAGGCGCGCTGATGGTGCCGACCGCCGCGATTTACTGGATCCTGATCCATTACGACTTGCGGCTGGTGGCCGTCGCCTGGAATATCCTGATCGTCTACCTGACCCTCGGCTTTCGCCATTACAGCCATTATTTCACGTCGATCCAGCTGGCCTTGAATGCCGGCGACGACGCCACCGCGCGCATCTTGCTGGCCGAATGGACCAGGCAGGACACGATCGGCATGGAGCCGTCCGAAATTTCGCGCATCGCCGTCGAAAAATCGCTGATCACCACCCATCGCAATGTATTCGGCGTGTTCTTCTGGTTCCTGATGCCGCTCGGACCGGCCTGCGCGGTGATGTACCGCGTGTCCGAATACCTGGCGCGCGCCTGGAATGAGCCGGAGCACATGCGCAATGAAGCGTTCGGCCAGTTTGCCGCGCGGGCGTTTTACTGGATCGACTGGATCCCGGTGCGCCTGACCGCCGTGGCGTTCGCCGTGGTCGGCAATTTTGAAGATGCGATCTACGCGTGGCGCAATTTCGCCGGCCGCTGGTCGGATGAAGCGATCGGCATCATCCTGTCGGCCGGCGGCGGCGCAATGGGCGTGCGGCTCGGCACGCCGCAGGAAAATGCCTCCAAGGTGTTGCTGGCCGATGCCGCCACGGTCGATGGCGCCGATGGCGAAGTCGAAAGCATGCCCGGCGAAGAGCCGAGCATGCGCGCCTTGCAAAGCACGGTCGGCCTGGTCTGGCGCGCCTTGCTGTTGTGGATGCTGCTGTTGCTGCTGCTGTCCGGCGCGGTCTGGCTGGGCTGAAAATTCCTCGGCATTGCGTTAAAGTCATGTAAATCGGCCCGGATCAACCTGGGCCGGCAGTCAGTCGCGGCAGACTTTTTCCAGACTGTCCGCAGCCGCTGATTTTCAAGCTGAATCGATGAAAAGATGAGGAAAAATGCGGCCTCACGGCCAAACAGGCATACAATGGCGGCTGTGGACCGGCGCGTTGCCGAGGCCTGTTTTGCGCTTGCGCCACACAAGAAATAGCTGTCCAGGTCTTCTATAAGATATAATACCGAAGAATCGAAAAGATGTAGATTTGCCAGCCCGGTATTTCCCGCCGGGGCCATTCACGCACTCCAGTCCCCACAAGCCGCCTATGGCCGAGTTAGCTCAAAACACCATAGAACTTTCAGACGAGTTCTTCATTCTTGGCGTCACCAGCAATGGCAAACAATTCCGTCCCAGCGATTGGGCGGAACGCCTGTGCGGTGTGATGTCGTGTTTCAACCCTGAAGGCGGGCGCAATTCGCACCTGCAATTTTCGCCCTATGTGCGGCCGACCGTCGTCAACGGCGTCAAGTCGGTAGTCGTCAACAACAAGCTGAAAGCGCTGGAGCCGATGGCTTACCATTTTGTTGTCGCATTCGCCAAAGATAACGACCTGCAAGTGGTCGATGCCTGCTTCTTGCCCTATCCAGACGACAAGAAACCGTGAACCCGGTGCCGCCGCGCGCGGCACTGGCAGTTTTCCCTTCCTTCCCCCTGATTTCCTGTTTGAGCCAGATCAACACCGCCACCGGTTGGCGGCGTAGCGTTGTGCTGCGCGAGGGATTTCTTGCGCGCCCGTGTTGTTAGCGGCAACCATTGGGAGAACGTATTATGCGTATCGGCGATATCTGTACCGTGCAAACCGTGCATTGCAAACGCGACATGAGCGTGCAAGAAGCGGCCTTGATGATGCGCAACCAGCATGTCGGCGACCTGGTCGTAGTGGAGCAGCCGAATGGCGAGCGGGTGCCGGTCGGCATCATCACCGACCGCGACATCGTGATTTCCGTCATTGCGCTGGGGCTCGATCCGGCCAGCCTGCTGGTCGGCGATATCATGAGCGAGGAATTGCTGACCGCCACCGAGGACGACGATGTCTATGAAACCATCGAACGCATGCGTTTCAAGAGCATCCGTCGCTTGCCGGTCGTCAATAGCCTGGGCGGCTTGAGCGGCATCGTCAGCGTCGATGACTTGCTGGAATTCCTGGCCGAGGAAATGGGCGAACTGTCGCGCATCAGTTCCGGCCAGCTGGCGCATGAAAAGCAGGCGCGCCAATAAAAGCGTAGCATAGCGGTGGCAGGGGATGGTTCCCCGGCCACCCTTATCGTTACCTACCATTGATACCGACCACCCTGATCGCCGCTTCCTGCCATGCCGCTGCACATCCGCGCTTGCCGCAGGCATGGTCTCGTGCGCATAATCTGCCGTATCCCTTCATTACCAATATCACATGACATCACTTTACTGGAAACAAGCCGGGCTGTTGCTGTGCGCCTTTACTTTTGTCGGACCCGGCATCGCCGCCGGGCAAACCTTGCCGGCCGGCATTGTCAAAGGACCATCGGTTGAAGGCATTACCGAATACCGCTTGCCGAACGGCTTGACAGTGCTGTTATTTCCCGATGCGTCGAAACCCAGCGTGACGGTCAACGTCACGTACCTGGTCGGCTCGCGGCATGAAAATTATGGCGAAACGGGGATGGCCCATTTGCTGGAACATATGATGTTCAAGGGGGCCCCGAAGAACCGCAGCATCCCGCAGCAATTCGCCAACCGCGGCATGGAATTCAACGGCAGCACCACCGACGACCGCACCAATTATTACGAAGTGTTCCAGGCGGGCGGCGACAACCTGAAATGGGCGCTCGACATGGAAGCGGACCGCATGGTGCATTCCTTTATCGACAAGAAAGACCTCGATTCGGAAATGACGGTGGTGCGCAATGAATATGAAAGCGGCGAGAATTCGCCGTTCAGCGTTTTGCTCAAACGCATGCAAAGCGTGGCCTACGACTGGCACAGCTATGGCCGCGCGACGATCGGCAACCGCAGCGATATCGAAAACGTCAAGATCGACAACCTGCGCGCGTTTTACCGCACGTATTACCAGCCCGATAATGCGGTGTTGCTGGTGGCCGGCAAGTTCGATCCGGCCCAGACGCTGAAATGGATCAGCCAGGGTTTCGGCGCGATTCCGAAACCGAAACGCGTCTTGCCGCCGTTCTGGACCGTCGAGCCGACCCAGGATGGCGAGCGCGGTTTTACCGTGCGGCGCCAGGGCGACATCCAGGTCGTCGCGCTGGCTTACAAGGTGCCGGCCGCGCTGCATCCTGACAGCGACCGGCTCGGTTTCATGTCGGAAATCCTCGGCTCGGGCGCCAGCGCGCGGCTGCATAAGGCGCTGGTCGAAAGCGGCAAGGCGGTCGACGTGTTCAGTTTTTCGCAAGCCGGTTATGCGCCCGGTTTGCAGATCATCGGCGCGGTGGTCAAGAAGGGTGATCCGCTGGCCCCGGTGCAAGACGCGCTGATCGATGCGGTCGAGAACTTCTACAAGACGCCGCCGACGCCGGAGGAAATGGCGCGCGTGCGCATGAATTACGCCAATGAAATCGACAAGTCCCTCAACAATCCGCAAAGCGTCGGCGTGGCGCTGTCGGAGCAAATCGCGCTGGGCGACTGGCGCTTGCTGTTCCAGGGGCGCGACGAATTGCCGAACATCAGCTCGGAACAAGTCAGCCAGGCCGCCGCGCGTTATTTCCGGCGCGATAACCGTACCATCGGCATCTTCTTGCCGGACGATGCGCCGCAGCGCGCCGAGATTCCGGCCGCGCCCGCCGTGGCCGACGTAATGAAGGATTTCAAGGGCAAGGCGGCGACGCTGGCCGGCGAGGATTTCGATCCCAGCCAGGCCAACATCCTGGCGCGCACCGAAGTGAGCGCCATCGGCGGCTTGAAAGTGGCGCTGCTGCCGAAGAAAAGCCGGGGGCAGGAAGTATCGGTCGATTTGCGTTTGCACTGGGGCGACGAACATAATCTGTTCGGCAAGAATGCGATCCAGTCGCTGACCGATGCGATGCTGACGCGCGGCACCAGCAAATATAGCCGCGAGCAATTGCAGGATGCCTCCGACAAGCTGAAGATTTCCGGCAGCCTGTATCACTTCACGACCACCCGCGACAACCTGGACGCGGCGCTGCGGCTGGTGGCCCATGTGCTGCGCGAGCCGAGCTTCCCGGCGGGCGAATTCGAGCAATTGCGCCAGCAATGGATCGTCGGCCTGGAAGCGAACCGCAACGACCCGCAAGACGTGGCCATGCGCGCGATGGATGAATATTTCAACCGCTACCCGAAAGGCGACGTGCGCGCCGTCGCCACCTATGACGAACAGGTGGCGCAGGCGCAGGCGGCCACGCTGGACGACGTCAAGGCTTTCCACCGCGATTTCTATGGCGCGTCGCAAGGCGAACTGGCGATCGTCGGCGATTTCGACCCGGCGGCGGTGGGCAAGACCATCGCCGACAGCTTCGGCGGCTGGGATAGCAAGGCCCATTACGCGCGGGTCGACAACAGCAATTTTGACGTTGCGCCGCTGCACAAGAACATCGATACGCCGGACAAGGAAAACGGCGTGCTGATGGCGCGCCTGAACCTGGACCTGCGCAGCGACGACGCCGATTATCCGGCGCTGGAATTGGCCAATTACATCTTCGGCGACGGCGGCTTGAAGTCGCGTCTGATGGACCGCATCCGCCAGAAAGACGGCTTGTCGTATGGCGGCGGTTCCAGCCTGAGCGTCAGCGATACCGACCGCGCCGGCAATGTCACGATCAGCGCCATCGCCGCGCCGCAAAACCTGAAAAAACTGGAAACGGCGCTGCGCGAGGAGTTGGCGCGCGCGTTGAAGGACGGTTTTACGGCGGCCGAAGTGGCTGGCGCCAAGTCCGGCATCCTGCAGCAGCGTTTGCAAAACCGGGCGCAAGACAATGTGCTGGCCGGCGGCTGGTCCGGCTTCCTGTACCTGGACCGTACCTTCGCGTGGAGCAAGCAATACGAAGACCAGCTGCAGGCGTTGACGGTGGCCGACGTGAATGCGGCGTTCCGCAAGGCGATCGACCCGGCCAAACTGAGCATCGTCATCGCCGGCGACCAGAGCAAAGCCACTGCGGCGGCAGCCGGGGATAAGAGCAGGCGTTAAGTCAATCGCATCGATAAGAAAAGCGCCTTGGCGCTTTTTTTATGTCCGCTGGCTGGTCTGCCGCCGCCAGGCCATGGTATTAGCCTGGCTTTAATTGGTACTTAACTCGGCCACGAAGTCATACATGTCGCCACGGAAGTAGGAGCGGCAAAATTCCACCGCGCGGCCGTCGCGCAAGAAACCCAGCCGTTCGACCGACAGGCCGGCGTCGCCTTCCTGCGCTTGCAGCAGGGTGGCCTGTTCGGCATTCAGCAACAGCGCGCTGAGACGCTGCAAGGCGCGCACCGGGCGGTTGCCGGCTTGTTCCAGCGCATCGTACATCGAGATGTCGACCGCCTGCAGCGATGGCAGGCAAGCCGCCACGATGGTGGCGTATTCGAGGCACATCGGTACTTCGTCGGCGTAGCGGATGCGGTTGAAGCGGTATACCGGCGCGCCCGGGCTGAGCCGCAGCCGCAGCGCTTCTTCCGGCGTTACCGTGCCCTCGGAACGCTTCAGCCAGACGCTGCGCGGGGTGCGTCCGCGCGCCCGCATGTCCTCGGAAAACGAGGTCAGCTTGGCGAAGTTCTTTTCGATCCTGGTATTGATGAAGTTGCCCGAGCCAGGGCGCCGCACCAGCAGCCCCTCGCTGACCAGGCCGTCGATCGCCTTGCGCACCGTGATGCGCGACACCGCCAGGTCGGTCGCCAGCTGGCGTTCGGCCGGCAAGGCTTCGTCGGGACCCAGGATGCGCTTGTCGATCGCCTCCCGCAATGCACGCTGCAATTGCTGGTACAGGGGCAGGCTGCTGGTCTGCCCCAGGCTATGCATGATATGAGCCAGGGTTGTCATACGGTGCGGATCTCCGTTACGGCGCTTGGGGTGGAAAACGTGCGCGCTCTGTGTGTGGTTGGGTCGCTGGATAATACCAAAAAAAGACCGGGGTCAAACCAATTTATCTTGTCTTAAATATAATCAACATGTAACTATTATCTGTCCTGCAGCTGTTCTCCATAGGGCAGGACTAGGTCGCTCAAAAGTGGTTTGTCTGTTCCAAACAACGATATGAAAAAAATATTTCAACTGGTAGTGTTCTGGTATTGGTTAGTAGTATATTGGCGTTGAATTGGTTTTGTAAGTGGTTGTGCCGAAGGATCTGCAGGATGCCGCTCAACTGGTTGAATGGAAACAAGATCCACATTAAAAATGAATGGTTTCACTCTGAAGCCGACATCAAGGGGGAGTAAATGAAACGCAATTTGACACCTGGTAATGCATCACGCACCCATTTGAAACCGATCGCCGCCGCCGTGGCGATCCTGATTGCGGGCGCCAGTTTTTCTGCACAGGCACAGCAAGCTGATGCGGCCGCGGCCAAGACAACTGCCGCGCCGCAAGAAGAACAGCAAATCGTGGTGACCGGTATTCGTGCATCCTTGCAACAATCGCTGAACCAAAAACGCAATTCCGACACTCTGGTCGAAGTCATTACCGCGGAAGACGTGGGTAAGATGCCGGACAAAAACATCGCCGACTCCCTGCAACGTTTGCCAGGCGTCAGCGTCGCGGCAGCCGGCGGCGGCGAAGGCAGCTTCGGCGAAAACGACCGCGTGGCACTGCGCGGCACACCGTTCGGCCTGACCTTGACCACATTCAACGGCCACTCGGTCGGCAGCGGCGACTGGTTCGCCGACAACATCATCGGCGGCGGCCGCAGCGTCAGCTTCTCGCTGTTTCCATCGGAGCTGATCGGCCGCGTCACCGTGCACAAGGGTTCGCAAGCGGATCTGCTGGAAGGCGGCGCCGAAGGCGTGGTCGATATCGAAACCCGCAAACCGCTGGATTTCAAGAAATCGTTTACCGGCCAGGTCAATCTGGGGGCGGTGTATTCCTCCAACGCAGGCAAGACCGATCCGCAAGTCAGCGGCATGCTGGCGTGGAAAAACGATAGCAATACCTTGGGGGTATTGTTGCAGGGCTTCCATCAAAAACGCACCTTGAGCCGTTATGGCCAGGAAAACGGCGTCTGGTACGATCCGGTCGAAGCAGGTTCGCCAATTGCCAACGAGATCCCTGGCGCCAGCGGCGCCAAGGCCAACTACCTGGGCGGCACGGCATGGTTTGAGCAGACCCGTACCCGCGACGGCGGCCTGCTTGACGTACAGATCAAGCCAAACAAGGACGTGATGCTGGATTTGACGCTGTTCCACTCGCAGCTCGATGCGCCTAACATCAATCACAACTTCATGCAATCGCTGGGCCGCGCGTTCGGCACGACCTGGGCTTCGCCTCCGGGCTTCCCGGCTGGTAACCTCAGCGGTAGCGTGGCTGGCGGCGTACTGACCAGCCTGAACGCCAACCTGCCGGCCAATTGCCCTAGCTGCGCCGGTATTTCGGGCGCGGTGCAGGAAGAATTCAGCCGACCTGTGGCAAAGAGCAATTCCGACTTCATCAACCTGGACGGTAAATTCCGCGTCAATGACCGCCTGACCCTGAACACCAAAGTGGGCAGCACCCGCGGCGTCGGCGAAACCGTCAGCGGCGCGCTGGGCGTGTGGATGCCGTTCCAGGGCGGTAGTTACAGCATGAACGGCGCCAAGAATCCAATCAATTACGTGATTCCAGGCGCGGACAAGTTCTCGATCGGCGGCGTCAGCGGCGAACCGTACACCTATGGTTCCCACGTGAAAGCGATCGACAAGGAAAACTATGGCCAGGTCGACGCTACGTTGAAACTTGACTTGCCGGTCGTCTCGTCGCTGCAATTCGGTGCGCGGATCGCCGAGCACAAGCGCACGCTCGATGCCATCGGCATCAATTCGAATGTCGAGGGCTCGACCGATGCGAATGCATTGGGCAACCCTGCCAATCTGCCGCTGGGCGGCCTGGTCTCGTTCCCAAGCGGCTTCAGGGATCTGGGCACCAACGGCGCCGGTTACTGGACTTTCTCGAAAGACGCCGTGAATAACTGGCTGAGCAAGTATGCGAATTATTCGGGCCACCTGCGTCAAAACGAGTTCACCATCAAGGAACCGACCCAGTCGGTCTACGGTATGGCAAATTTCGGCGCCGAAGGCTTCTCGGGTAACTTCGGCGTGCGCATCGTGCATACCAAGGAAGACGTCAACCGCTACGAACTCAATGCCGCTGGCGAGTACAAGCTGCTGAACTACACCAACACGTATAACGACTTCTTGCCTAGCGCTAACTTCCGCCTGGATGTCGCGAAAGACGTGGTGGTCCGTTTTGGCGCCAGCCGCACCATGGCGCGTCCTGAGCTGGGCATGATGGCCGGCCTGGACCTGCGCGACCAGCAGCTGTTCGGCGTGGTCGGCAATCCTAACCTGCGTCCTATCCGCGCCAACAATGCTGATATCGGCGTGGAATGGTACTTCGAGCCAAAATCGATGGTATCGGCTAATGCGTTTTTCTCGGCGCTCGACGGTTATGTGACTTACGGCAAAACCACCGGCACCTTCTACAATCAGTTGCAGAAGAAAAACACCGTGTATCAGATCGGCACGCCATTCAATACCACGGCTGAAGTCAAGGGCCTGGAACTGGCTTATGTGCAAGCCTTGCCGGCCGGTTTTGGCGTCAATGCCAATTACACCTATACCAATGGCAAGGAAACCGGCAATGTCTTCGGCTCGCCTTGCGCCGATCCGATCAGCCCGGATTGCACGCTGATCGGTACTTCGCGTAATGCGTATAACGTTGGCGGCTTCTTTGAAAACGACAAGTTCAGCGCGCGCCTGACCTATAACTTCCGCTCCGGCTTCCTGAACGGCACCAGCCGTAACAGCGCCGCGTATCAAGGTTCGATCGGCACGCTGTCGGCGTCGATCGCGTACCAGCTGACGGAAAACCTGGCGATCACGCTCGATGGCAAGGACTTGAACAATCCGATGGTACGTTCGGTCATCAAGACTCCAGGCATCGACGATGTCCCGGGCTCGTTCTACAAGAACGGCCGCCAGATCTACCTGGCGCTGCAAGGCAAGATGTAATCAAAGCGGCCGCTGTTCACACGGGGGTGTGGGCAGCGGCGGTCCTCGGTATCTCTCAAGGCAAGTCTCCGTTTTCAGAGGCTTGCCTTTTTTTTTCGGCGCCAGCCGGCACAGTGCTGTCGTTCGTTTGGCTTGTCGTTGTTCTAGCCGTACCCCATAAAAAAACAGCCCGGCCCGGCCGGCGGGCATCACCACTATCGAGGAGAGTTTATGAACAGTCGTTTGGCACCTGTATTGACACCCGTTGCGGCGGCGGTGGCCCTGCTGGCCGTCAGCATCGCGGCGCAAGCCCAGCAAACCGCGCCGGTTGCGCCGGATATGCAGGAAATCGTCGTCACCGGCATCCGCGCCTCGCTGCAGCAATCGCTGAACCAGAAGCGCAACAGCGATTCGGTGATCGATGTGATCACCGCCGAAGACATCGGCAAGCTGCCCGACAAGAATGTGGCCGACGCGGTGCAGCGCGTGCCGGGCGTGAATATTTCATCGTCGGCCGGCGGCGAGGGCGGTTTTTCGGAGAATGACCGGGTCAGCATCCGCGGCACCAGCCCGAGCCTGACCCAGACCCTGATCAACGGCCACGCGGTCGGCACCGGCGACTGGTTCGTCACCGACCAGGTCGGCACTGTCGGACGCAGCGTCAGCTTCGCCTTGCTGCCGGCCGAGATCGTCAGCCGCGTGACGGTGCAAAAAAGCGCCCAGGCCGACCTGGTCGAAGGCGGCGTGGCCGGCTCGATCAATATCGAAACCCGCAAGCCGCTGTCGTTCAAGAATCCGTTCACGGCCGAGCTGTCGCTGCAAGCGATCCACGCCGACTTGCCGGACAAGACCGACCCGCAAATCAGCGCCTTGTTCAACTGGCGCAACGAGCAAAAAAACCTCGGCGTGATGCTGCAAGTGTTTTCGCAAAAACGCCATGAGCGGCGCGATGGCCAGGAATTTTTCGGCTACGGTGAAATCGACGCCAACAGCCCGGCCGCCAAGGCCCATCCGGAACTGGCCGGCGTGCTGGCGCCGCTGGGCATCAATTCCGCGCTGTTCGAGCAAGTCCGCAAGCGCACCGGCGGCAGCATCGACATCCAGCTGAAACCGAATGCCGACTGGATGCTGGACTTGAACGGCTTTACCTCCAAGCTCGACGCGGCCAATTACAACCGCAGTTTTTACAACCAGCCGGGCGCCAACCTGAACGCGGTCGATAATAACGGCAACCATGTCGGCGTGATCCCGAGCAGCTACACCATCAAGAACAATACGCTGGTGGCGGCCGATATCCCGGCCTCGCAATATCCGGCCGCGAACGGGACCACCGGCTACAACGGCCAGCTGTATCCGGCGCTGGTGGACCAGATTTACCGGCCCGGCTCGAATTCGTCGACCGGCTACCTGGACTTCAATGCCAGCTACCGCGCCAGCGATCGCTTGCGCCTGTCCGGCAGCGCCGGCTACACGCGCGGCATCGGCGAAACCCCGGTCGACCTGGGCTATGAGGCGGGCATCACCGGCATCGGCGTATCGTACAAATTGAATGGCTTGTCGGCCGCGCAAATGTCTTTCCCCGGCCTCGATATATCGAAGTTCGGCAACGTCGTGACGGCGTCGGCCTGGGGTTCGCAGGTGAAGACCCTCGATACTGAAAAATATGCGCAGGCCGATGGCGAACTGAGCATCGGCAACGGCATCTTCGAATCGGCCAAGTTCGGCGTGCGCTACAACGAACATCACCGCAATGTGGCGTGGCCGGAAAACCGCAGCTGCGCGCTGTGCGACGGCACCACCAACGCGCCTTTGCCGGTCTGGAATGGCGGCACCTACCCGGGCAATTACGGCTCCGGCCTCGGCGGCGGTCCGAAAGGGCGCTACTGGCAACTCGACCCGGCCGCGCTGCAGGCATGGGCCGACAAATACGACACCTCGGGCGGGCCGAATTCGCAAAACTGGCCGGCCGAGCTGGATGTCCGCGAAAAGAACAGCGCGATCTATGCGATGGCCAACCTGGCCGGCGACAAATGGCGCGGCAATGTCGGCGTGCGCGTGGTGCGCACCCAGCAGGCGACGATCACCAATGTGCCGGGCGGCGAAAACCCGATCGGCCAAAACAATGTGTTCGGCCTGTACACGCCGACGCTGGTCGAGCATACCTATACCGACGTGCTGCCGAGCGCGAACTTCAAGTTCGACCTGTCGCCGCAGCTGGTGGCGCGCGCGGCCGTGGCCAAGACCATGGCGCGCGCCGATTACAGCGCGCTGGTCGGCGCGGTCAACCTGAACGATCAATTGTTGACCGGCACCGGCGGCAATCCGGACTTGAAACCGATCCGCTCGACCAATTACGACGCCACGCTGGAATGGTATTTCGCGCCGAAGGCGATGCTGTCGGTCGGCGCTTTTTACATGGACATGTCGTCCTACGTGACCTTCGGCACCGCGCCGGTCACGTACTACAACAACACCTTTAAAAAGCTCAATACCTATGTGATCCAGTCGCCGACCAATATCGGCGCCAAGAACAAGGGCGTCGAACTGAGCTACCAGCAAGGACTGTGGGGCGGCTTCGGCGTGGTCGGCAATTACACCTACACCGACGGCAAGGCGGCCGACGGCGCGGCGGTGGTCGGCAGCTCCAAGGGCACTTACAATGTGGAAGGGTATTATGAGGACGCGCATCTCAGCGCGCGCCTGGCCTACACCTACCGTTCGAGTTTCCTGGCCGGCCTGTTCAGCAGCTCGCCGCAGTATGTGGCCGGCACCGGCAACCTGGCGGCGTCGCTGAACTACAAGATCAACGAGACCTATTCGCTGACCTTCGACGTGCTGAACCTGAACAACGCCGTGCTGAAGTATTACGGCGCCAACAAGGACCAGCCGACCGCCTTGTATTCGAATGGCCGCCAGTATTATTTCGGATTGCGCGCCAAGATCTAAGGCGTTTTTAGCGTGAACCCGGCCGGTGACACACCGGCCGGGGTTTTCCTGTTTTTTTTGATGAACGAGATGGTGCAGATGACCCTTTTACACTCCTGTTTGCGGATGCTGGCCTGCGCACCGCTGCTATTGCCGCTGCTGTCGTCCGGCGCCGCGCCGGCCCATGAAATCGTGGCCTATTATCCGGGCTGGAAATCGGCGGCATTCCCGGTCACCCGGCAGAATATCAATCCGCATCATGTCAGCGTGATCCAGTATGCGTTTGCCGATATATGCTGGGATGGCCGGCATGGCAATCCCGATCCGGCCGCCGGCGGCGTCAAGCCCTGCCTGGATGAAAAGGGCCGGCCGGCCAGCCCCGCCAACGGCACGCTGCTGCTGGCCGCGCCGCAAGCCGACGCCGCCAACCTGCAAGCGCTGGCCGCGCTGAAAAAGGAAAACCCGGCCTTGCGGGTGCTGCTCTCGGCCGGCGGCTGGGACTGGTCCAACCGTTTTTCCGACATGGCGCACACGCCGGCCACGCGCCGCGCGTTCATCGCATCGTCGCTGGCCATGCTGCGTCGTTTTCAACTGGACGGCCTGGATATCGACTGGGAGCATCCGACCGCGGTCGGCGTGCCGTGCAGCGCCGGCCATGTTTGCAACCGGCCGGCCGACAAGCAGAATTACATCGCGCTGGCGCGCGAATTGCGCAGCGCGTTCGACCTGGCCGGCAAGGCCGACGGCAAGCATTACCTGATCACCATCGCGGCCGGCGCGCATAGCGGTTTTGTCAAGGACCGCGATGGCGCCGACAGCACAAAATGGATCGTCGAACTGGCGCGCAGCCTGGACTGGATCAACTTGATGACCTACGATTACCACGGCGTGTGGGATAAAAACAATGGCGCCGTCGCGCCGCTGTACGCCGACCCGGCCGACCCTGCGGCCGCCACCGGTTTTGATGCCGACACTACCGTGTCGCGCTTCCTGGCTGCCGGCGTGGCGCCCGCCAAGCTGGTGCTGGGCATGCCGTTTTACGGCTACGGCTGGAGCGCTTGCGCCGCCGGTCCGCGCGGCGACGGACTGTACCAGGCCTGCGGCGGTGCGGCTGCCGGCAACGCCGACACGCCGACCTTCAGCTACGCCCACCTGGTCGAACAAGGTTACCTGGTGCCGGGCGTGGACGGCCAGCCCGAGCGTGGCGGCAACGGCTTTACGCGCCACTGGAACAGCGCCGCCAAAGTGCCCTACCTGTACAACCCGGCCAGCCAGGTGTTCATCAGCTACGACGATACGCAATCGCTGCGCGAGAAAAACCGCTACATCAAGGCCAAGGGGCTACGCGGCGGCATGTTCTGGGAGTTGAGTGGCGACGATGCCGGCCACCGGCTGGGCCAGGCCCTGGCCGCCGACTTGCTCGCGCCGGAGGAACGCCGATGAGCCAGCGTTATCTTGCGCTCGATGTGTTGCGCGGCCTGATACTCGCGTTGATGATCGTGGTCAATACCCCGGGCGACTGGGGCACCGTGTACGCGCCCTTGCTGCACGCCGAATGGCATGGTTTTACGCTGACCGACCTGGTGTTTCCGAGCTTCCTGTTCGTGGTCGGCAATGCGATGAGTTTTGCGCTGGGCAAGTATGAAACCATGGGCGACCGGGCGGTGCTGCACAAGCTGCTGACGCGCAGCCTGCTGATGTTCCTGCTGGGCTTCCTGCTGTACTGGTTTCCCTTCTTCAAGGCGGATGCGGCCGGCAATTTCGCGTTCGCGCCGTTGTCGCACACGCGCATACCCGGCGTCTTGCAGCGCATCGCGCTGTGTTATCTGCTGGCGTCGCTGGTGCTGCATTACTGGAAAACCCGTGGCGCGCTGATTTTCAGCGGGGTCGCCTTGCTGGGCTACTGGGCGATCCTGGCCCAGTTCGGCGACTATACGCTGGCCGGCAATGCGGCCGTCAAATTCGACTTGCTGCTGCTCGGCGAAAACCATCTATACCACGGCGAAGGCATTCCCTTCGATCCGGAAGGGTTGCTGGGCACCTTGCCGGCCATCGTCAACGTCATCGCCGGTTATCTGGCCGGCAATTTCCTGCGCCAGTCGGGCAATACCCGGACCACGCTGATACGGCTGGTGGCGGCGGGCCTGATCTGCATCGTGGTCGCGCTGTGCTGGAACACGGTATTCCCGATCAATAAAAAGCTGTGGACCAGCCCTTACGTTTTGCTGAGCATCGGCCTCGACTTGCTGATCTTGCCGCTGCTGATCTACCTCATCGAGTTCAAGAAAATCGTGCGCTGGACGTATTTCTTTGAAGTCTTCGGCAAGAACACGCTGTTCATTTTCCTGCTGTCGGAACTCTTGGTGATCATCAGCTTCAACATCCGCATCGGGGCCGAAAACGGCTACGGCTGGCTGTACCGCACCTGCTTCCAGGGCCTGGGCCAGCCGTACCTTGCTTCGCTGCTGTTCGCGCTGTGCTTCACGCTGCTGTGCTGGCTGATCGGCTACTGGATGGACCGCCGCAAGATCTATATCAAGCTTTAAAACTTCAGGCGCAAGCCAGCCCTGCTGGCCAGCGCGGTCAGCAGCATCATCAGGACGGTGACGACGGCGGCGTTGATCAAGCCGGCGCCGCCGCCCGATTCCAGATAAGGCCACCAGAAGCGCGGCAGATGCAGCACCGCCGCCAATTGCTCCCACAAGTCCGGCGCGATATAAGCGAACAAGGCATTGGTGCCGGCCGGCAGCAGGCACACGGTCCAGGCGCGCCATTTCAAGACGTCGATGACGATGTAAAACAGCAGGAACAGCGCCAGCATCAGGCCGGCGCACACCAGCGTGTAGGATTCGGTGGCCATGATCTTGTTGATGTGATGGTAGGGCCGCAGCAGCATGCCGGCGCAAAACAGGCCGAGCGCGTACCATGCCATGAACTTGATGCGGCGGCGGTGCGGGCTGGCCGTATCGCCGGCCGCGCCGCGCAGGAACAGGTTGCCGACCAGCGTGCCGGCCAGTACATTGGCGCCGGTTGAACCGAGCAATTGCGGCAGGTTGACGAAGTTGCGCAGTTGCTCAGGCAAGAAGTCGAGCCGGCCCGCCTCGCCGCCCATGTACAGCACGATCAAGCCGCCGAACGCCGCCATCAGCGCGGTATTGTCGCCCTTGGTGGCCAGGTAGATCAGGCTGCACAGCAGATAGGTCCAGCCTATCATGCCGAGGATGCCCCACCAGCTGTGCTGCAGCCAGACGGCGTCGAATTCCTCGTTCAGCTTGCCCCGGAACGTGGCCAGCAAGAACAGCATCAGCGCCGCGCCGAGGTAAAACCACGGCGTCTTGTGATCGCTTTGGCGCCACAACAGTATCATCGCCACGTAGAACAGCAAGAAGTACAACGGACGCGGCAGCAGCGCCGCGTCGGCGTCGTAGCGGTAGGCGTTGACCAGCACCAGGCCGGCCACCATCAGGCTGCCCGCGCGCCAGCACAGCTTGCCCAGCAGCGCGGCGCTGAACTGGCCGCGCTGCTTATGCAGCGCCAGCGGAATCGCGATGCCGACGATGAACAGGAAGCCGGGGAATACCAGGTCGGGCAGGGTGATGCCGTCGGCGCCGTGGCCCGCGTGTTTCAGCCAGTACGGAATGCCGGGCATTTCGCCGATGTAGTTAACCCAGATCATGGCCAGGATCACGAAGCCGCGGAAGGCGTCGAGGCTGATCAGGCGTTCTGAAAGAGTGGCGGCGGTGGTCACGGGGGCAGCGGCGGGGACGGGCATCGGTCTGGCTTTCTGTTCTGTAAGAGTGACGGTGAAGGCTCAAAAAAAGGCGGCCCTGGCCGAAGCCGGAACCGCCCTTGATGGCGCAGAGAAGGTACAACAAGCACAACTGCAACAAGCGCGGCAAACCGCATCGCGGCCCGCCTTGCGCTTGCTATCTATGCTTACTTGGCCGCGGCCGGCGCGGCGCCGCCGGCGGCCGCCGTTGCCGGACGGTTCAGCCACAGCGTCCAGTAACGCGCCAGGTCGCCCAGGCCGTCGTTGCCCTGGATGGTTTCCAGCGTCTTGATCGCGTCATCCTTGCGGCCGGCCATCGCGTAGGAATAACCGAGGCGCAGCTTGGCGTCTTCCGGACGCTTCAAGCCGCCCTTGGCGATCCCTTTTTGAATCAGGTCGATGCCCTTGTCGAACTGGTCCATCGTCACGTAGGCGTAGCCGAGGTTGATCAGGCCGGTGCCGTCCTTCGACTTGGCGGCCGATGCTTCGCCGCTGGCGATGTTTTTCTGGTCGTCGGCGGCGCCCTTGCTGGCTTGCTCGCGGATTTTCTTTTGTTTAGGGGCGTTCGCGCCGCTGCCCAGGATGCCTGCGGCAAAACCGGCGTCCATGACTTTTTTCGCTTCGGTCGGGAAGCCGGCCAGCAGCGCCAGTTCCGCCATCTCGGTGTACTCTTCCGGCGCCATCGCTTTGACGGCGGCGTTTTGCAAGCGGTAGACATCCAGCTGGAAGCGGTTCGAATACCCCTCTTTACCCTGGGTGCGGCTCAGCAGGTCGGTCCAGTAATCGTCGGTCGGGTAGTACTTGACCAGGTTTTCCAGCGCGATCAGGTAAGTGCCCTTGTCCTTGGTCTTGGCGCCGGTATTGGCCAGCAATTGCAATTCTTCGATGGCCGGCGTCTTGCCGGCTTTTTGATACGCCTGCAAATCGACCAGCAGTTCGTCGCGGGCCTTGGTGAAGTCATTGCTGAAATAGTAAGATCGCAGGATGTACGGACGCATCTTGACGGTATCGCCGGTGTCCTTGCCATAACGCTCGAACCAGGTGATCGCCTTTGGATAGTCTTTGGCGTTGTAGTAATAGTTTGCCAGTGCCTGGATGAAATCGCCCTGGCTGGCCTTTTCCAGGCGGCCCGATTCGATCACCGCTTCCAGCGCGGCCATCGCCATCGCGCTGTTGCCGGTGACCGAACCGAGCGCCACGCGCAGGCGGTTCAGCACGAAGGTTTCGTATGGGGTCAGGTTAGGCACGGCGGCGGCCTGGTCGATGCGGCTTTGCACTTCCGGGTAGTTCTTGGCATCCATCAACGCCTTGACGGCGGTCGGGTCGAGCAATTTGAACACTTCAGGACGCACCGCTTCTTGCTTGGCCGCGTCGGCCGCCGCCGGCGCTGCTTCAGCGGCCTGGGCGTGGGACACCATGCCAACCATGGCAGGGGCGAGGTTCAGGCCGAGGGCGGCCAGGATCAGGCTGAGACGAGCGAGACGGAATTGGGACATGGTAAATCCTTCAATCAATGACGAAAAGATGCATATGAGCTAAGAGGCTTGCATCGACATGGCTGTATTGGCTGCAATAAAGCACTAGGTAAAACCGGCATTTTGCCACTCATCGCGATGGCCGCAAAGGGCGAAAATAGCCGGCAAAACGCCTATTGTCACATAAACCGCCGGCTGCGGCAGTGCAAACGTGCCCCGGCTTCGCTCTTCATTACGCGCGATCGCGCGGCAATGCCTGTCCCGCCGCGTCGAACAGCAGGCAGCGCTGCGGCGGCAAATGAATCCGCACCTTGCCGCCGGCCGGCGGCGGCGCCGACTCGACCGGCTGTTTCAGGGCGATCATGTCCGGCGCGCCCTCCATCTTGGCGTACACAATCGACAAGTCGCCCAGGTATTCGACATGGCCGACGCCCGCTTCGACCAGGTTGGCCTGGCTGTCGCCGTTCTCGCGCACGCTCATGTGCTCGGCGCGGATGCCCAGCGTCAGGCTGGTCCCCACTTGCGTGGCGGCGCCGGACGCGGCGACGTCGATCTGGCAGCCGCCCGGCAGCCGCACGCTCACCTGCTGCGCGCCGGCCGCGGTGACCACGCATGGAATGAAATTCATCTTCGGCGAACCGAGGAAACCGGCCACGAACAGATTGCCCGGATTGTTGTACAACTCGTAAGGAGTGCCGACCTGTTCGATGCGGCCGCCGTTGAACACGACGATGCGTTCGCCCAGCGTCATCGCCTCGACCTGGTCGTGGGTCACGTAGATCATCGTGGTTTTCAGCTCCTGGTGCAGACGCGAGATCTCAACCCGCATCTGCACCCGCAGACTGGCGTCCAGGTTCGACAGCGGTTCGTCGAACAAGAACACTTCCGGCTTGCGCACGATGGCGCGGCCGATCGCGACGCGCTGGCGCTGGCCGCCGGACAAGTCCTTTGGTTTGCGTTTCAGCAGCGGCTTGATTTGCAGGATATCGGCGGCGCGCTCGACCGCCGCGCTGACCTCGGCGGTCTTTTGTCCGGCCAGCTTCAGCGCGAACGCCATATTGTCGAACACCGTCATGTGCGGATACAGCGCGTACGACTGGAACACCATCGCCAGCCCGCGCCTGGCCGGGGCGATGTCGTTGGCCAGCTTGCCGCCGATGAACAGCTGACCGCCGGTGATGCTTTCCAGGCCGGCGATCATGCGCAGCAAGGTCGACTTGCCGCAGCCGGACGGGCCGACGAAGACGACGAATTCGCCGTCGCGGATGTCCAGGTCGATGCCGTGGATCACCGGGTGCTTGTCGTCGTACAGCTTGACGATATCTTTCAAGACGATTTGTGCCATGCGTATCCTCAGCTAGCGGTGGCAACGGCCGGAGCGTCTTCAGGATCGGTTTTTTCCTGGGGACGGATCGGCATGAAGCGCGACAAGATCAATACCGGCAGGGCCGACACCAGCACCCACAGGAAAAACGTTTTATAACCGAGCGCGGTCTGGATGTCGCCGCTGACCATCTTGAACAGCACGAAGCCGAGCTGCATCACGCCGGTGGCGAACGCGTAGTGGGCGGTCTGGTATTTGCCGACCGCGACCACCTGCATCATGAACAGGATCAGGCCGACGAAGCCGAACCCGTAGCCGAACATTTCGGCGCTGAGCGCCATCGTGATCAGGCTCAAGTCGGTCGGCAGGCTGTGGCTCAGGTAATAAAACACCAGGTTCGGCAAGTTCATCGCCAGGATCAGGAAAAACATCGCGCGCTTCAAGCCCAGCCACGACGTGAAATAACCGCCGCCTATGCTGCCCAGCAAGAACGCGACGGTGCCGGCGGTGCCGTAGACCGCGCCCACTTCGGTGGTGCTCAGGCCCAGGCCGCCCAGTTCGCGCGCTTCGCGCAGGAACAGCGGGCCGATGGTTTGCACCTGCGCCTCGCCGGCGCGGAACAGGATGATGAAGGCGATCGACATCCAGATGCCCGGCTTCCTGAAAAAGTCGACCAGCACGTCCCACAGCGTGCCGCTGATGCCGGCCACGCTCTTGTCGGCCACCGGCCGGTTGCGCACTTGCGGCAGCGACCAGGTATGGTAGGCCGCCAGCGACAGCATCATCGCGCCGATGATCATGAAGATCACCGACCAGGCGCTGGCCACGCCGATGTTTTTTTCCAGGTAGCCGGCCAGGATCACCAGGCCGCCCAGCGAAATGAATTTGCCGGCGTTGAAGAACGCGCCTTGCCAGCCGGCGTACGCGGCTTGCTGCTTGTCGGACAGGCTGGCGATGTACAAGCCGTCGCAGACGATATCGTGGGTCGACGAGGCCAGCGCGGCCATCGCCAGCGCCGCCACGCAGGCGGCGAACCAGAATGGCGTATGCAGCGCCAGCGCGATGCCGCCCAGGCTCAGGCCGCCCAGTACCTGGAAAATCACGATCATGGTTTTCTTGCTGCCGGCCAGTTCCAGGAACGGGCTCCACAGCGGCTTGAAGACCCAGGCGAAACCGATCAGGCCGGTCCAGCGGGCGATGTCGGCGTTCGGCACGCCCATGCTCTTGAACATCAGGCCGGCCACCAGCGCCACCGCGTAAAACGGCAAGCCCTGCGCGAAGTACAGCGTCGGCACCCAGGCGATCGGGCTGCGGACGCGGTTGCCGTTTTTAGTCATATCAGTCATTCAAGGTCTCCGTGCATGCAGTGGGTGTTATTGGTAAGAGTGGTTCATAGACTGCGCTATTTGACGGCATTATTTGACGGCGCCATCCATGCCGCGCATGAAGAAGCGCTGCGTGAACAGGAAGGCGAGCAGCGTCGGCACGATGGTGATCAGGGTGCCGGCCGCGATCACGCGGGTGCTGCTGCCGAAGGTGCCGCGCAAGTACAGCACGCCGACCGACAGCGGGAATTCATCCGGCTTGCTCATCACGATCGACGGCCAGATGTATTCATTCCACGATTCCACCGCCGTCAGGATGCCGACCGTGGCCAGCCATGGCGTGATCAGCGGCAGCATGATCTTGCTGAAGATGGTCCACTCGGAGGCGCCATCGACCCGCGCCGCGTCGATCAAGTCTTGCGGCACTTCCTCGAACGCCTGTTTCAGCAGCAGGATGGCGACCGCCGTCACCACGTTCGGCAAGATCACGCCGGTGTAGGTGTCGACCAGGCTCAGTTGGGTGACGGTGATGAAGTTGACCAGGAAGTTCACTTCCGACGGCAGCACCAGCGTCGCCAGGATCAGGCCGAACACCAGTTTGCGGCCGCGAAATCGCAGCCGCGCCAGCGGGTAGGCGGCCATCGAACACAGCAGCAATTTCCAGAACACCGTGCACAGCGCGATCAGCACCGAGTTCTTGAAGAACGCCAGGATCGGGATCGCGCGGAACACTTCGATGAAATTGTCCAGCGACGGCGCTTGCGGCCAGAAGGTCGGCGGGAAGGCGAAGATATTGCCCTCGGTGGAAATCGCCGTGACCAGCGTCCACCAGAACGGGAATACGCAAATCACCGCGATTACGCACAGGATCAGGTAATGTCCGGCGAGCGGGAGCCAGAGTTTGAACGCAGGTTTTTTCATGTGGTCCGTGCCTTATCGGTGCTTCGGTTTCAAATAGCGCAGGCACAGCAGCGCGATGGCGATGCAGAACAGCGACACGACAAAGCTGGCGGCCAGCGCGCGCGGCAGCTTCAAGTGCTTCAAGCCCTGGTCGTAGGCGTAATACAGCGCCGTGAAGGTCGAATTCATCGGCCCGCCCTGGGTCAGCACGTCGACTTCCTGGTACGCCTTCAACGCCGCCAGCACCGACAGGATCGAGCACAGCATGATGGTCGGGCGCAGCATCGGCACGGTGATTTTCCAGAAACGCTGCCAGCGGCTGGCGCCGTCCAGCATCGCCGCTTCCTGCATGTCCGACGGGATAGCCTGCAAGGCGGCCAGGTACATCACCATATACCAGCCCAGGCCGCGCCACAGCGTGACGAACATGATGGCGAATAGCGCCAGCGTGTCGTCGGTCAGCCAGCCGACCGGCGCGTTGACCAGCTTCAGCGTCATCATCAGGTAGTTCAGCGCGCCCTGTTCGTGGAACATGAAACCCCACATGATGCCGACCACCGACACGGTGGTCACCACCGGCACATAAAAGGCGGCGCGGAACAGGCGGATGCCGGGCAGGCGGTTATTCACCAGCACCGCCAGCGCGATCGCGCCGATTTGCACGAACGGCACCATCAGCAGGAACAGCAGCGAATTCTTCAGGCCCGAGACGAACATCTCGTTATTGAAAATGTAGCGGAAATTGTCGAGGCCGACGAAGCTGGTTTCGCGGATCAGGCTGTAGTCGGTGAACGCCAGCACCGAGCCGTAGCCGACCGGCCAGAACGAAAACACCGCCAGCAGCACCAGCGCCGGCGCCAGGAACAGCCACGCTTGCCAATGGTGTTTCATGAGGCGGCCTTGTGCAGCGTGGCGAGCTTCTTGTTCCAGATCAGCACCGCCTGGTCCAGCGCGTGCTTGACGTCCTGCTTGCCGGTGACGCCCGCTTCGACCGCCTTGACCAGCGAGCGTCGCAATTCATCGTAGTCGTCGATGCCGGCCACGTACAGCGTGCGCGAGTGGCCCATCGACAGCGCGCCGGCGGCGACCGCCTTTTCCGCCGCGCCGGCGTTATTCGGCAGCGATAGGAAGAACGGATCGGCCGCCGCCTTGACGGTGGTCGGGAATACGCTGGCCTGGCGGGCGAACGCCAGCTGGTTGTCGTCATTGGTCAGGAAGCGGGCGAACTTGCCGACCGCCGGCAGCAGCTTGGCCGGCACGCCTTTCGGCACCGCGAAATGCACCAGCCAGCCGCCGTCGGCGATGCCGGTCGGCCCCAGCGGCGCCGGCGCGACGTCGGTGATGGCGTAGATATCTTGCGCGTCGCCCTGGATCCGTTTCATCGCGGTCGGCGGCGCCAGCAGCATGCCGAGCCGGCCGCCCTTGTAAGCGTCGATCACGGCCGGGAAGTTATCTTCGGCGAACAGGCTTTCCTTGAGCAAGCCTCCGGCTTTATAGGTATCAGCCAGCTTTTGCACCAGCGCCACGTGTTGCGGCGAATTGAACACCGCCTTGTTATCGGCGATGACGGCCAGGCCCTGCTGCATGAACAGGCCGTCGATCTTGGACAGCGCCGGCGCGATGCCGGCCTTGCCGGTGCGCTGCGCGATCTGGCGCGCAAACGCCAGTTGTTCGTCGAGGCTGGCCGGGCCGCGCGTCAGGCCGGCCTGCCTGAAAATCCGGGTGTTATAGGCGATCACCGCGACATTGCTGTACATCGGGAAGCCGTAGGTGCGGCCCTTGAACGTCAAGTCTTGCAGTGCGCTGGGGATGTAGTTCTGTTTGGCGTCGGCCAGCAAGCCGTCGACCGGCGTCAGCAGGCCGTCGCGGGCGAATTCGTCGGCCCACGGCACGTTCAGGTTGACCAGCGCCGGCGGCGTGCCGGCCACGATGCGGGTCACCAGCTTGGTCTGGATCACGTCCCACGGGAAGTCGATCCATTCGATCTTGATGCCAGGGTTTTGCGCTTCGTAGCGCTGTACCACCGCGTTGAAATACGGCGTGAACTTGGGCTTCATGCTGAAGGTCCAGAATTCGATTTTTTCCGCCGCCAGCGCCACCGGGGCGGTCAGGCTTGCCACCGAAAATGCAGTCAATCCGACAGCCAACAGTCTCTTGATGATCATTTTTATCCTGGAACCGGGGAATGCAATGCCCAGGCCGGGCTTGCGCCCGGCCTGGCCGGTATTTCAATGCCACTACTGCTAAGGCTGAGGTCGTGCTTAGTTCGTTTTGGTGACCTTGCTGAGGTGGCGCGGGGTGTCCGGATCGAGACCGCGCGCGGCCGACAATTGCGCCGCCATCACGTAAAACGCCTGGATCGCCACGATCGGGTCGAGGTCCGGCGTGGCCGCCACCGGCAGCGTCAAGTCGCGTTCGGCGACGTCGGCCGGCGCCGCCAGCAGCACGCGCGCGCCGCGGTCGCGCATTTCGGCAGCCAGTTGCAGCAGGCTGGCCTGGGTCGGGCCGCGGGTGGCGAAAATCAGCAGCGGATAGCCTTCTTCGATCAGCGCCATCGGGCCGTGCTTGATTTCGGCGCCGCTGAACGCTTCGGCTTGCAGCGCCGAGGTTTCCTTGAATTTCAGCGCCGCTTCCAGTGCGATCGGGAAGCTGATGCCGCGTCCGACCACCATCAGTTTCTTGGCTGGCGCCAGCACTTCGACCGCCAGCGACCAGTCGGCCTTGGTGGCTTCCAGCAGCGCGGCCGGCAGGGCTTCCAGGCCGGCTTGCAATTCAGGATCGTTTTGCCATTGCGCGACCAGGCGCGCGCCGGCCACCAGGCTGGTGATGAAGCTCTTGGTCGCGGCCACGCTTTGCTCCTTGCCGGCGCGCAGCGGCATGGCCCACTCGGCCGCTTGCGCCAGCGGCGATTCGATATCGTTGACCAGCGCGATGGTGGTCGCGCCGCCGTCGCGGAAGTAGCGGATCGGTTCGACCACGTCCGGGCTCTGGCCGGATTGCGAAATCGAGATCGCCAGCGTGTCGCGGGTTTGCAGCGGCGACTTGTTCAGCGTCACCAGCGACATCGGCAGCGACGCCACCACGCGGCCCAGGCGCGCCATGATCAGGTAGGCGACGTAGCTGGAGGCGTGGTCCGAACTGCCGCGCGCGATGGTCAGCGCGGTGGAGAACGAGGTGCTCCTCAATTTACGGCCCAGTTCCGCGTAGCGTTCAGTATCGCTGGCCAGTTGCAGGGCGACGCATTCGGCGGCGGAAACGGCTTCTTTAAGCATCATTGAGGTCACAAAATTCTCCTTCGATATATACAGCTTTGAGTTTCAGGTCACGATCGAGTACTACCAGATCAGCATAAGCGCCGGGGGCCAGCCGGCCGCGTTCTTGCAGGCCCAGATAATCGGCGGCGTTGGTCGACACGCGGCGCGAGGCGTCGGCCAGTTCCAGGCCCAGGCCGACCAGGTTGCGCAGCGCCTGGTCCAGCGTCAGCGTGCTGCCGGCCAGCGTGCCGTCGGGCAGGCGCACGCCGCCCATGCATTTTTGCACCGCGTGGCGGCCCAGCATGTATTCGCCGTCCGGCATGCCGGTGGCGGCGGTCGAATCGGTCACGCAGTACAGTTGCGGAATGGCGCGCAGCGCGGTCTTGATCGCGCCCGGATGCACGTGCAGCAAATCCGGGATCAGTTCGGCGTACTGGGCGTGCGCCAGCGCGGCGCCGACCATGCCCGGCTCGCGGTGATGCAAGCCGCTCATGGCGTTGAACAGATGGGTAAAACCGGAGGCGCCGTGCTCCATCGCCGCCACGCCGTCCTCGTACGAGCCGAGCGTGTGGCCGATCTGCACCCGCATGCCGGCGTTCGACAGCGCGCGCACCAGTTCCAGGTGGCCGGCGATTTCCGGCGCCACCGTGATCACGCGCAGGTCGGCGAAGGTTTGCAGGCGTTCGATCTCGGCCATGCTGGCGGCGCGCGCATAGTTCGGTTGCGCGCCCAGCTTGCCGGAATTGATGTACGGCCCTTCCAGGTGCGCGCCCAGCACCCGCGCGGTGCCCGGCTTGCGCTGTTTGGCGGCGCGGCCGATCGCTTGCAGCGCCAGGTCGATGTCTTCCGGCGGCGCCGTCATGGTGGTGGCCAGCAGGCTGGTGGTGCCGTGCCGCGCATGGATCGCGGCGATGCTGTAGACCGCGTCGCCGCCTTCCATGATGTCCTTGCCGGCGCCGCCATGCACGTGCAGGTCGATGAAGCCGGGCAGGATGTAATCGTCGCCGTTCAGCGACGGGTGGACCGAGCTGCCGTGGATCGCCGCGATGCGCTCATCGAATTCGATGGCGCCGTGGATCCAGCCGCCCGGTGTCAGGATATTGCCTTTAATGTTGGTCACATCGCTCATCTGCGCGACTCCGCTACAAATTCATAATAATCACTGCGGCAATACGAGTGGGTCAGTTCCACCGCTGCGCCGTTGTCGAGATAGCTGACGCGGGTGATGTGCAGCATCGCTTCGCCCGCCTTGATATTGGCCAGCCGCGCTTGTTCCGGGCTGGCGTTGACGGCGCGTATATGCTGTAGCGCGCGCATCGGAATGGTGCCGCATGATTCCAGATAGCCGTACAGCGAATCCGTGACTTTCTGCGGGTCCGGCATGTACAGCGCCGGGATGGTGGTGGTTTCGATCGCCATCACGACTTCGTCGGCGGTGCGCAGCCGTTTCAGGCGCGCCACCGGCATGTGCGGCGACAGGCCCAGCGACAGCAGTTCCAGCGGCGCGGCGATGCCGATGTCGCGCTGCAGCCAGCGCGAGCCGGCGGTAAAGCCGCGCTGGCGCAGCTCTTCCGAAAAGCTGGTCAGGCGCGACAGCGGCTGTTCCAGTTTCGGCGTGATGTAGGTGCCGGAACCGCGCTTCCTGGTCAGCATGCCGCGCTCGCACAGCATGTCGATCGCCTTGCGCGCCGTGACGCGCGAAATTTCAAGCAAGTCGGACAACACCCGTTCCGACGGCAACGCCTGGTTGGCGCGCCAGTCGCCGCTGGCGATGCCGTCCGACAGCATGTTCGCCAGTTGCATATATAAAGGGGTGTCGCTGCCGGGATCCGGCTTGAACGCGGACAATTTGGCTAGCATGTCTCGGTCTCCTTCAGGCGGTTCTGGATCAGGCGCAGCCCGCCCATGGCGGAATCGCCGTGGGCCGGCACCACCCGGCTCAGCAGGCTTGGCGGCAGGTAGGGCGACAGCGGGCCGGCCAGGCCGCCGCACAGGGCGATCGGCAGCAGCCGGGTATCGTCCAGCGCTTCGGCGATCAGCGCCACTTGCTGGCCTGCTTCATACAGGATCGCGTGGGCGGCCGGGTTGCTGGTGGCGTGTTCCAGTACCAGCCGCGCCAGTTGCGCAAACGTGGTCTGGCTGGCGCCGGCCAGCCACACCTGGATCGCATCGCGGCTGCCGCCGCATGCTTCGATGACGGCGGAGGCGAATGGGTTGGCCTCGGCGCGGCCGTCCAGCACTTGCTGGACATGGCCCATCGCGCGCAAGCCGATCCAGGCGCCGCCGGCTTCGTCGCCGGCCGGGAAGCCCCAGCCGCCGACCTCGCGCCGCCGGCCCTGCGCATCGAGTACTTCGCCGACGCTGCCGGTGCCGATCGCGACGATCGCGCCGGGCTGGCCCTGGTGCGCGCCGAGCAGCGTGGTCAGCGCATCCGATTCCAGCGCCACCACCGCATAGCCGGGATTGTGGCCGGTGAAGGCGGCCGCCCATTGTTTGTTGTGCACGCCGGCCAGGCCGAGGCCGATGGCGATGCGCTCCAGCGGCGGCTGGTTCAGGCCGGCCGCCTCGAAGGCTAGTGCGACGGCGTTATTTACCGATATCCAGGCCCGCTCGATGCCGTGCATCAAGCCGGACGGTCCGCTTTGGCCGTGGGCCAGTTCAGTGCCGTCGATGCGCGCAAGACGCACCCTGGTTCCGCTTCCGCCTCCGTCGACCCCGATTAAATATTCGATCATGTGTTTATCAAGTCCGCTAACTGGTTTGATACTGGTTTGGTGTCACCCGCCGGTTGGGAATGCTTGATTTCGAAGGCCGGAAGGCTGAGCGCACTATATTGGCGGGCAACCGCCTTGTCAACAGGTATTTAAGTGGTATTAATAAATTGCCCGGCCGTCTGTTTTATTTTGCTTAATAAAAACTTGCAAGTACTTGTTTAGCATCGTATTTTTTTAAAATGACAATGGTATTGAAATTGGCCTTGTTGCATGCCAGTTGTGGCGCGATCGGGCAAGAGGCGCCGGCCGGCCGCGCTTGATATGGCGCGCCATCCAGAGTACAGTCCGCCCTTTACATATCAGTTGGAAGTACACAATGAATGACAAGGCAGCAAACAGCGCATATTGGGATGACTGGCAGCGCGAGGCGCTGGAAGCCGGCGTAGCCGCTCCGCTGGCGACATTGGGCATGGAAGTATTGCGCGCCCATCGCAAGAACCGCTGGCCGAAAGAATTCCTGGGGCGCGAAGACGACGGCCCGCACATGCTGACCATGTGCCTGGAAGAACCGGCTGAAACGGAATTGTTTTTCATCGAAAACCTGTATCCCTACGATACCGCCCTGATCGAAGCGACGCGTCTGCGTTTGAAGCTGGCGTAAATCTTCGCCGGCCGGCCAGGTGTCGGCCTTGGCCGGTCCGCGCATAGGGGAAACGCCGCTTGATGAAATCCGTTGACAGGTTTTCGCTGCTTGAATTACCGCCCACGCCAGCCGGCGCGCACGCGCGGCGCCGGCTGCTGCTCGACGGCCAGCCGAGCTCCTGCGTGGTGTGGGGCGATACGCTGGCCGCGCAATATGCCTGCGATAACTTCTTCCTGCTGGTCACGCACTACGATTATTTTGACGGCGTCAATTGCTGGTTTCACTTGCTGGACCAGCATGGACGGCTGAAGGATGTGGTCACCACGCCCGACCACTTCGGTTTCATGCTGCCGGCGCAGGCGGTGACGTCATGCCGTCTCGATTTCGGTTTTTACGACAGCACGGAGCGCTGGTCGCTGGAAGTGCGGCCGGCCGGCTTCTGGTCGTTCGGCAAGGCCGACTTGCTGGCGCGCAGCGGCCGTTTCCTGTTCAGTAAAAGATTTCTTCAACTGAATAAATACCGGTAATAAAAGACCGCCTCCGGGCAGGTATCCGGGAATTATGTGGCAATTTCAGCCGGCAATGTCATAATGGCTTGGAGCCTTGGGCGGCCTCAGCATCCGGCCATGGTGTGCAATATCCCTTCTTTTAATCAGTCACGGAGTTCGTATGAGCAAGGCACAAGACAGTAAAAAGGAAAGCAAGAAGGAACCGGCCAAAACCATGAAAGAGAAGAAAGAAGCCAAGAAGGCCAAGAAAGAAGAGCGCAAGCATTAATCATGTCGCCGCGGCGCCATCCGATCCGTGCCGCCGGACTGGCGGCCGCCATGCTGCTGGCCAGCGGCATGGCCGGGGCGGTTGCGCCGTCGACCTTTGGCAGCGTGGTCGGCAATGCGGTGCTGTGCATCGATCAGATCGATAACAAGTATTTTTATTCCTACCTGACGACTTCGTTCGGCCCGGCCTACAAGCATGAAGGCGGCGCTTACTGGTTCAAGGCGGACACCACCTTGTGGGGCGCCACTATCGACGACGTGATCGTCAGCGATGACAGCAGTCCGCTGACCTTTGTCGGGCTGGTGGCCGACACCACGCCGGAAAAACTGGACAACGCGATTGTCGCGGTGTCCGGCATGCACTACGTTAAGCAGGATGCGAGCGCTTTTCCCCTCCGCGAATCGCTGCCGGGCAGTAAAATCGTTTATTTCCGCGATAAAGCGAAAGTCTTTTGCGCCAGGTACAAACCATTGCCGCCGCCGGGTGCGCGGTGAGCGCCCGCCTGGTGCGTCTTTCGGCCTGAGTATTTCCCCATCTGCAGGGTTTTCATGTACACGCAATTTTTCAACCTGAAACAATCGCCGTTTTCCATCGCCCCCGATCCTCGCTATCTGTTCATGAGCGAACGCCACCGCGAGGCGCTGGCGCACTTGCTGTATGGCGTCAAGGGCGGCGGCGGCTTTGTCTTGCTGACCGGCGAGATCGGCGCCGGCAAGACCACCGTGGCGCGTTGTTTCATCGAACAAATTCCGGAAAATTGCACGCTCGCTTATATTTTTAATCCGAAACTGTCTGTGACGGAATTGCTGCAATCGATTTGCGAGGAATTCCGCATCACGCCGGCCACCACGGCCGAGGGCGTCAAGGCGTATGTCGACGCGATCAATCTGTATTTGCTGGAAAGCCATGCGCAAGGCCGTAACAATGTGTTGATCATTGACGAGGCGCAAAACCTGTCGGCCGACGTGCTGGAACAGCTGCGCTTGCTGACCAACCTGGAAACCAGCGAACGCAAGCTGTTGCAAATCATCTTGATCGGCCAGCCGGAATTGCGCGCCATGCTGGCCCGGCCGGAACTGGAGCAACTGGCGCAGCGCGTCATCGCGCGCTACCACCTGGGCTCGCTGTCCGCCGATGAAACCGCCAGTTACGTCAGCCACCGGCTGGCGGTGGCGGGCCTGGTGTCGGCCGTGCCATTCCCGGCGCGGCTGATGGCGCAAGTGCATCAATTGAGCCGGGGCGTGCCGCGCCGTATCAATTCCTTGTGCGACCGGGCGCTATTGGGCGCGTATGTTGAAAACCAGCAGCAGGTCAACCGCACCATCTTGACCCGCGCCGCCGCTGAAATCTTTGGCGGGCAAGGCGATGCGCCCGTGGTCCGGAACGGACGCTGGCAGCAAGTGGCGCTGGGCGTGGTGGCCGGCGCCGCCATCAGCGCGCTGGTCGCATGGCAAGTGTCTGCGCATCACGCCGCCACGCCGCCACGGCCGCTGGCCAAGGCCGCCGCAGCGGTTCCGGCGCCGGCTTCGGCTGCCATCGTCGCGCCGATCATTTTGCCGGCCAGCAGCAGCGCGGATACCTTGCGCCAGCTGGCCGCGTTATGGGGCGACGCCTTGCCGGAAGGCGAGCCTTGCCAGGTCGCATTGAAAATGAATTTGCGCTGCCATGCCAGCAAGGGCGGCCTGGATGAATTACGGCTGCTGGACCGGCCGGCGATGCTGGCCTTGTCCGACGCCGCCGGCACCCCGGCCTACGTGTTGCTGACCAGCCTCAGCGACAGCAGCGCCACGCTCAATATCGGCGGCAAGCCGCAAACCGTCAGCCCGGACCAATTGGCGGCGCGTTTCGACGGCGCCTTCGTGACCTTCTGGCGCGCGCCGCGCAGCTGGCGCGATGAGGTGACGGCTGGCGACAAAGGCCCGGACGTCGATTGGCTGGCGCGCCAGCTGGCGCAATTGCACGGCTTGCCCAAGCCTGCCGGCAAGCAGCCGCTGGACGCCCATATGCAAGATTTGCTGCGCGAATTCCAGCAGAGCCAAAAATTGAAGGCCGATGGCGTGGCTGGACCAAAAACATTCATCCGCTTGATCCAGTTGGGCGGCGGCAAGGAGCCGCGCCTGTCCGGCGCGGCGCCGCTCACCGTTGCCGTGGCCGGGAAATAATATGTCCTATATTTTAGAAGCATTAAAGAAAGCCCAGGCAGAACGCCAGTTGGGCGAGTTGCCAACCATACACGCGCCGCAATTGCATGACGCCGCACGTGCCGCGACCGCCAGCCGCAAACCGCTGTGGCTGGTCCTCGGCGCCGGCGTGCTGCTGGCCGGCGGCGGATTGCTGGCCTGGCGCCAGCCATGGCAGGCGGACAGCGGCACGGCGCCACTTGCGCCGCTTGTCGCCGCGGTCACGCCAACGGCCGCGCCGCCTGCCGCGCCGCTGCTGATCGTTCCCGCCCCGATGGCGGCGCCGGCGCCCAAACCGGAGCCTGTGGCGCCAGTGGCAACGGTAGCGCCGGCTGCCGTTGCCAAGCCTGCTGCGGTCCCGGTCCCGGCGGCTGCCGTGGCGCAGCCGGTGGCGGCCGCCGATGAAGCGGTGCCGGGGTTGCGCGACTTGCCGGAACCGATACAGCGCCAGATTCCGCCAGTAGCGCTGGGCGGTTATATCTATTCGAAAGACCCGGCCGAGCGCCTGTTGTTGATCGACAAGGTGCTGCGCCACGAAGCTGAGGAAGTGGCGCCCGGCCTGGTGCTGGAGAAGCTGCAACCGAAGTCGGCCATCTTCAGTTTCAAAGGCTACCGCTACCGCGTGCCGTATTGATGCCGTGCTTGTTTGTGACAGATCAAACCCAGCAGCAATCTGCTGAACAATAAGACGCACAGTGAGTCGAACCTAGGTCGCCATCAGATCCACGCCGGCCCAGGGAGTGCGTATGAATATCGGAACCGCCGTATCCTCAGAGTCGTCCGATGGCGCGGGCGAGTTGTCGCAGCGCGCCGCCATCGGGCTGGCTGCCGCTATCGCCAATCTCGACAAGATCAAGCATATCGTCGTGCTGATGATGGAAAACCGTTCCTTCGACCATATGCTCGGTTATCTGAGCCTGGAGGGCGGGCGCGGCGATATCGATGGCTTGCAGGCGGGGTTTATGAATAGCCACGCGGGCCGCGACTATCCGGTACATCACCTGGCGCGGACGGCGTTCAGGCCGGACCAGGATCCGGGCCATGGCGGCGCATCGGTGGCGCGGCAATTGTCTAATGGTAATGGCGGTTTTATCGACGACTACCTGCTGACGCACCCGGGCGATGCCGATTTCCCGCTGGTGATGGGGTATTACAATGCCGCCGACTTGCCGGTTTATGATTTTCTTGCGCAACAATTTTGCGTGTGCGACCGCTGGTACAGTTCGGTACCCGGCGCAACCTGGCCGAACCGGCTGTACGCCATCAGCGGCAAGGCGGCCGGCAGCAAGGATAGCAAGCGGGTTCCCTTGTACGCCAACAAGTCCTTTGTGCGGCACCTGGACAGCGCCTGCGTCAGCTGGAAATTTTATTCCTTCTGGAAGCCATGGAGCCTGGCGCTGACCGACGATCATTACCGGACTTCGGAACATTACGAGCCCTTCGGTTCCAGCCAGCGCCGCTACGGCTTTATCGGCGACGCGCTGGCCGGCACTTTGCCGGCCGTATCATGGATCGATCCGCATTTCTTTGAAAACGACGACCATCCGCCGGCCGACGTGCGTGCCGGCCAGGCATTGGCCGCACAAGTGTATCAAGCGCTGTCGAACGGACCCGGCTGGAACGACACCCTGCTGATCCTGTGCTACGACGAACATGGCGGCTTTTACGACCATGTCGCGCCGGGCGCGGCGATCGACGCCGACCCGGCTTTCCGCCAATACGGCGTGCGCGTGCCGGCCTTCGCCATTTCGCCATGGGTGGCCGCAAGCAGTGTCCACCATGGCGTGCTGGACCACAGTGCCATCATCAAAACCATCCTGCTGCGCTTTTGCCGCTCGATGGAGGGGACTATCCCGGACATGGGGCCGAGAGTGGGCGCGGCCGCGCACCTGGGGCCGCTGCTGTCGGAAGCGCAGCCGCGCAGCTTGCCGGCGCTGCCGGAAGCCGCGCTGCTTGCCTCGGCGGCGTGGGAGAGCGGCATGCATGCCGTGACGGCGCAATCGATGACGATGATGTTGTCGGCCGAGGAAGCGGGGGCGATCGCCGCCGAAAAACAAATCGCCAAAGTCGCCAGGCATACAAAGCCGCCGGGCGACAAGCCTGCCACCATCCCGCTGGCGATTGGAAAGCGACGCAGGAAGCGCGGCAAACTGGATGCTCCTGCGCCACGGGGATGACGGCGGCTGGCAAAATGCCGATGCCGATGCCGATGCCGATGCCGATGGCGGCGTGGCATAGTCTTGTGCCGCCGGCGCACCCAGGAGGAGCGGACTGTTTTTCCCATTCCCCATGGCTGCGTATAATGGGCGCCATTCTTACCGACGGCAGAAGGCTGGCTCATGCATCAAGAAACTACCATTCCCCCTGGCGTGGCGGCGGACGCCGCCGCGCGCAATGTGCTGGGCGTGATTGGCCGTTCAGGCAGCGGCAAGACGACTTTGCTGGAATTCCTTGTCGCGCAACTATCTGCGCGTGGTTTGCGGGTGAATTTGATCAAGCATAGCCATCACGACCTGGAACTGGAGCCGCCGCGCAAGGATAGTGCGCGGCTGCGCCTGGCCGGGGCTGCCGAGGTATTGGTCGCGTCGCCGTACCGCTTTGCCATCGTGCATGAATTGCGCGGTGCGCCGGAACCGACCTTGAGCCAGCAACTGGCGCGCATGGGAGCGGCCGACCTGACGCTGGTGGAAGGGTTTAAAAACGATCCCATAGCCAAGCTGGAAATCTTCCGCCCCGACCTGGGCCAGTCGCCGCTGTACCCCTCAGACCCGCATGTCATCGCGGTCGCGTCCGATACTGCCGCGCCCGCTAATCTGCGTCCCGGCGTGCGCTGGCTGGACTTGAATGCGCAGCAAGACGTGCTGGCATGGCTGCTCGCGCGTATCGGGCATGCGCCGCCATGCTCAAAATAAAGCTAAAGTATTACCCTGGCTACCCGTTAATACTGTTAGACCCTTAATGGAGAACGATATGGACGTCGGCGGAATTGCGCAATTATCAATAACTATGGCCCAAACCGGGACACAGCAAGCAGTCGGTATTGCCGTTTTGAAAAAAGCACAGGATATCCAGAGTTCGACCGCGACCGCGCTGATCGAATCCTTGCCGCCAGTGCAATCGACACCGAACCTGCCCCCGCATCTCGGTAGCCGTATCAATACCACTGCCTGATTGTTGCGGTTAATTGCCTATCGGACGGGTAGTGAAATAAAGCGCCATGCAGATGGCGTGGGCAGGATTTTATTGTTTTTTTAGACTTTTTTGCCTGGAAAGCCCCGCGTGCACCGATGCAGCACTCGCGGGGCTTTTTTATTCCGGCATACGCTGTTGCTTTGCCGCTGTGCCTCAATAAATTCCACTGATGTTCCCGTTGAATTCAGTAGAATCCAAGTTGTCATTTCCTAAGGGAAATTGATCATGTCGAAATTTTTAAAAAAAGTGTGTAAGGAATCGGCATGCCGCCGCGACTACCGTTCAGTTGCAGCGATGTAGCATCGGTTTCAAGTTTTTAAGCTGCTCAATCCGTTGTACGTTTTTTACCCCATTTTATCCAGGAGAAATACCATGAACAAACGTCAAGCCTTGATCGCCGCCGCCCTTGCTGGTCTGTGCGCAGCAGGTACCGCCAGCGCCGCCGATACTGGCGCCAAAGACAAATGCTTCGGTGTGGCCAAGGCCGGCCAAAACGATTGCGCCACCGCCAACGGCAGCCATTCCTGCGCCGGCCAGTCGAAAGTCGACATGTCGCCGAAAGAGTGGAAATATGTCGCCAAAGGCACCTGCGAAAAAGTCGGCGGTTCCCTGACGCCAGCGAAGTAATTTCATTTTTTAGCATAACGGGGCCCGGCTATCATGTCGCACACTCTGGTTTTCAGCGGCACGGGAGTGGGATTGCGGGCCCCGCATTACCGCCAGTTCGTCGAACAGCGGCCGCCAGCGGCCTGGCTGGAAGTCCATACCGAGAATTATCTGGACCAGGCTGGCTGGGACTGGCATGTGCTGCAACAATTGCGGCGCGATTACCGCTTCAGCCTGCATGGCGTCGGCCTGGGCCTGGGGTCGGCGCGCGGATTTTCTGAACAACATCTGCAGCGGGTGCGTGCGCTGGTCGAGCAAGTCGAACCGGCGCTGGTATCCGAGCATTTATGCTGGGGCGCGGTATTCGACCGGCAACTGAACGATTTATTACCGCTGGTCTTGAACGTATCGATGCTGGATTTGCTGTGCCAGCGGGTCGAGCGGGTGCAAGAGGTATTGAAGCGGTCGATCTTGCTGGAAAATGTGTCCACCTATGTGCGTTTCCGCGACGATAGCATGAGCGAGGCGCAATTCATGGCGGCGCTGGCCGCGCGCACGGGTTGCGGCTTGCTGCTGGACATCAATAACCTGTACGTGAACCAGTGCAACCATCAAGAGGATGCGCTGCAAGCGATCGCTGCGATTGCTGTCGGCAGCGTCGGCGAGATCCACCTTGCCGGCCACCTGGCGACGCCGCAAGCGCTGATCGACAATCATGGCGCGGCCGTCGCTGAACCGGTATGGGCCTTGTACCAGGCTGCCTTGCAGCGTTTTGGCAAGGTGCCGACGCTGATCGAATGGGATAGCGATATTCCTGCACTCGACGTGTTGCTGGGCGAGGCCGCCAAGGCGGACGCGATTGCTGCTGCCTATGCCGCCGCGCCAGCCGCGACGCATGCCGCCACTGGCCGCGGCACGGCGCTGGTCGCCGCTGGCATGGCAAGTCTGCAGCAAGACTTTGCCGATGCGCTATTCGAGCCGGCCGCTACGGCGTTGATACTGGAACATTGCAAGGACGACCCGCATGTGGCGCACCGCCTGGCCTTGTATCGCGGCAATTTGACCGTGACGTGGGAGAAAACCCTGGCGAACGCTTATCCGGTAGTGCGCTTGCTGGTCGGCGCAGAGTTTTTTGGCGGCTTGACGCGGGCTTACGGCATGGAGCACCCATCCGATAATCCCGACCTGAACCGCTACGGCGCATCGTTTGCCGCATTCCTGGCGGACTTTCCGCATGTTGCCGAGCTGCCTTACCTGGCGGACATGGCGCGCCTGGAATGGGCTTTGCACCGGGCCCATTATGCGCCCGACGCCGTGCCGACCACGGCTGCCGAACTGGGCGCGCTGACGCCCGATCAGCTGGAAAGTGTCCGGCTGGTCTTGCATCCGGCGGCCTGGCTGCTGGTATCGGCATGGGCCATCGCACCTTTATGGCAAGCGCATCAGCCAGCGGCGGCGCCATTCCCGGCCGAGTTGCATGCGGCCAGCTACGCCATCGTCGGCCGGCCGTGCTGGAAGCCGCAAGTACTGCTGCTGGACCGGGCGACGCATGCGGCCCTGGCGGTGTTGGCGCAGGGCGGCAATATGGGCGCCGCGCTCGATGCCGCGTTCGATCTCGATGACAACTTCGACGTCGCGGCGAATATGCAGTCATGGGTCGAACATGGTTTGATTTGCGGAATGCTCCACGCAACGTAGCTGCTCGAACAATTGTCTTAACTCTATCCCCATCCGGTTCCTGGGCCGGCTGTTTACCACCCTATCGAGAAAATCATGAAAACCATACTGGACTTGTACCGTGGCACTACCCGTTTTGATGCCGTCATCGGCGATTGGGCTGGCTCATTGATGAGCTTGTTCATCCGCTGGTATGTCGGCTGGCAGTTCTTTAAAGCCGGCATGATCAAGGTCAGCGACTGGGGCGCGACACTGGCGCTGTTCCGCGATGAATACCAGGTACCGCTACTGCCGCCGGATCTGGCCGCGGTGCTGGGCGCAACGGGTGAACTGTGCCTGCCGATATTGCTGTTCGCCGGCTTGCTGTCGCGTCCGGCAGCACTGGCCTTGTTCTTCGTCAACGCGATGGCGGTGATTTCTTACCCACAATTGTTTTCATTCGAATGTCCGGCGGCGATCAACGACCATTTTTACTGGGGCGCTTTATTGCTGGCCTTGTTTGCCTTCGGTCCGGGACGCTTGTCGCTGGATGCCTTGCTGGGGAAGAAAGCTCTGCGGTAAAAGCGTGGGGCTAGCGCTCGAATGCGCGCAGTACACGCGCTTCGCCGCTGCGGTCGTCGCAGCGTTCGCTGGCCGCTGCGGTGGTGGCGATCATGCGGTCGAGCTGGGCGTCTTCAAAGCGGGCCAATTCTTCGGTGGCTGACAGCAAGGCCTGTTCCAGCCTGGCGCGGGCGTTTTGATGTATTGCGCTGCTGTATTTGTCGGTATTGCGCAGCAATGCTTCAGCGTTTTCTATCACCATGCGCAAGTCGCCGATCAGGCGGTGCTGGGTTTCGATATTTTGCGCGGAGTTGTCCATGGCGCCCCTCTTCAAGCTGTTCTGGTTGATATACCCAGAGCACCTGACAAAACGCCCATGGCGGCGTTGCACCGCCTTGCCCTGAACGTTTTGTCAGGTACCCTGCATTACAATATAAACAACTTCATCAATGTCGATTTGATCGCGCTCAGCCCGGTTTGAACAGCTAGGGTATCTGAAATACAAAATTGCCTGCGTTGTTAGCCGGCTCAGGCGGCTACCACGCTGATGCGGATATCGCCGATGCCGACGGTCTGGCCGGCGCGGATCTTGCAAGTTTTACGCAATTCCTTCTTGCCGTCGACCGATACGACACCGCTGGCCACCAGTACCTTGCCGGCGCCGCCGCTGTCGCACAGGCCGCTCAATTTCAACAGCTGATTCAATTCGACGTAATCCGATGTCAGGTCAAAGCTTACTTTTTGCATTCTATCCTCAATTCTAATAATGTGTTTTAAGCACCTGGACGACATGTCGCTGGTCTTTTGGCAGGCGCTGTCGAAGCGGTAAAAATTGCCGGGGCCAACAGTCTACTGGAAGACCTGTCGCCAGGTCTTCAATCTGCCGTATTTATTTAGCGTCAGGCCGGGTCATGTCCAGCGGTACGATCCACTGTTCAAACTGCTGCGCAGTCACAAAGCCCAGTTCCAGCGCCGCTTCCTTCAAGGTCGTGCCTTCGTGCTGCGCCTTCTTGGCGATTTGCGCGGCGCGGTCGTAGCCGATGTGCGGCGCCAGCGCAGTGACTAGCATCAAGGAACGCTCCATCAATTCGCCGATGCGTTCGCGGTTCGCCTCGATGCCGTGCGCGCAATGTTCGTCGAAGCTGAGCATGCCGTCAGCCAGCAGGCGCGCGCTTTGCAGGAAGTTATGCGCGATCAGTGGCTTGAACACATTCAATTCAAAGTTGCCCGATGCGCCGCCGAGCGTGACGGCGACATCGTTGCCGAACACCTGGCAGCACAGCATGGTCAGCGCCTCGCACTGGGTTGGATTGACCTTGCCCGGCATGATGGAGCTGCCCGGTTCGTTTTCCGGGATGGTGATTTCGCCGAGACCGGAGCGCGGGCCGGACGCCATCCAGCGCACGTCGTTGGCGATTTTCATCAGCGCGGTGGCCAGCGTTTTCAGCGCGCCGTGCGCCGCGACCAGCGCATCGTGCGCGGCCAAGGCGGCGAATTTGTTGCTGGCGCTGGCGAATGGCAACGCCGTGCGGGCCGCCAGTTCGGCGGCGATCTTGTCGGCGAATTCGACGTGCGCATTCAAGCCGGTGCCGACGGCGGTGCCGCCGGCCGCCAGTTGCAGCAGCGGCGGCAAGGCGGCATTGATGATGTGTTCGGCAAAATCGAGCTGCGCCACATAGCCGGAAAATTCCTGGCCCAGCGTCAGCGGCGTGGCGTCTTGCAAATGGGTGCGGCCGATCTTGACGATGCCGGCGAAGGCGGTCGCCTTGGCGTCCAGCGTGGCGCGCAACTGGCGCAGCGCCGGCAGCACGCTATTGGCCACCGCCAGCGCGGCGGCGACGTGGATTGCGGTCGGGAAAATGTCGTTCGACGACTGGCCCAGGTTGACGTCGTCATTCGGGTGCAGCAAGCGTTCGCCGCCGCGCACGCCGCCCATCAATTCGGAACCGCGGTTGGCCAGCACTTCATTCATGTTCATATTGCTCTGCGTGCCGGAACCGGTTTGCCACACGGCCAGCGGGAATTCGCCGGCGTGCTTGCCGGCCAGTACCTCATCGGCGGCCAGGGTGATGCCGACGGCCTTCGATCCTTCCAGCAAGCCCAGGCCCAGGTTGACGTGGGCGGCCGCGCGCTTGACGGTGGCCAGCGCCGCGATCAGTTCGGGCGGCATGCGTTCGGTGGAAATGTGAAAATGTTCCAGCGAGCGCTGGGTTTGCGCCCCCCATAATTTATCCGCGGGTACTTCAATCGGGCCGAAACTATCGCGCTCCATTCTGCTGCTCATAGTGTTCCTTTCGTCTTGAATCAGACTCACGAGTGTACTCCGCCCTGGAAAAACGCGCCGGAAGATGCCTCAAGGCTATACTTCAGCGATTTTCTGCCGTTATAGCTGATACACTTTCCTTATTGCAATAAGCGGCTACTCCATGCATCGCAGCATATTTTTCGGTTTGACACGCCGCACCGGCGCCATCCTGTTGGCCGCGTCGCTGTGCGCCGTGGCCGGCGGCGCGGTCGAGGCGGCCGAGCTGGGCGATATCACGGTGTTGTCGTACATCGGCCAGCCGCTGACCGCCGACATCGAACTGACTGCGCTGGCCGCCGATGACATCAATGGCTTGCGGGTGCGCGTGGCGTCGCCGGATGTGTATCGCGGCGCCAATATCGCGAGGAATCCGGCGCTCGACGGCGTCGATATCAGCATCGTCCAGCGCGGAGCAAAACAATTTCTGCATCTGACGTCGCGCAAGCGCATCGATGCCACCTATCTGCATGTGTTCCTGGAGTTGAGCGCGGGCGGGCGCAGCAAGGTGCGCATCGCCACGCTCGGCTTGAGCGCCAATCCCGCGCCGCCAGCGCCGCCGCTACCGCAGCCATTACCCGTGCCGCCTGCTGTGGCCGCAGCGGCACCGGCGCGCGATCCCGCCGTGCCGGCCGCCAAGGCGCGCGTTGCTTTGCCCGCCAGGACCGTGCCTGCTGCCGCTGTTGCTCCGACTGCTGAAGCTGCCGCACCGAAGCCGCCGGTGGCCAGGCCGGCGCCGCCTCCGCGCCAGCCCGCCCCGGCCACTTGCGGTCCGCAGGCGGCTGCCGATAGCGGCCCGCAATGCGCCGCGCTGGATGCCGGGAATGCCGCGCTGGCCAGCAAGCTGGCGGAGCTGGAAGGCAAGGTCAAGGTATTGCAGCATGCGTTGGCGGCGCCGCCAGTGGCCATGGTCGAACCGCCGGCGCCGTTGAAGCCGCCAGCGTTGAAAAAGCCGCCGCATGTGGAAAAGAAGGCGTCCGCCGGCTGGTTCAGCCCGATGGCCTGGCTGGCGCTGGGCGCGGTCTTGCTGTTGCTATTGATCGGCCTGGGCGTGCATTTGTTCCGCAACCGGAAGAAAGACAATCGATACTGGGTCTTGCTGCGCAAGCCGTTCCAACGCAAAAAACTGGCGCCGCCGCCTGCGGAATTGCCTGAGCCGCCAGAATTGACGGAAGAAGCGCCGCGGCCGGAGTAATCAGAAAATTACTTAAAGAAAAATATTCCTGTATTTCAATTCAGTTGCCTAAATTTAAAATATTGGCTTATACTTAATTCAGTAGTGATGGGCTACGGTCATGCACTACAAAAAAACGGGTCAGGACCTGCCGCAGTCACCACCGATGGCGTGGCGCGGATCACAGGTGTTCACGTTGCATAAACGTCCTGATCCGGAAGCGGTCCGCGATGCCGGCAATGCGCTCGCGGACGCCGGATGCAACCGGCGAAGAGGCGACACCAGGAGATACCTGGTGCTCGCTCTCCAGAATTCTCGTGCCGCTCCCGCTTATTACGGCGCCAGGCGGGTAAACACAAAATCGTGATTCTTCACCAATGCTTGATGGCAAGCGAAGCAGGTCTGGTGCTGCGCTTCATCGGTGGCCTTGCCGTTGATGAAGCGGCCAAATCCCCAGCCGCCGGTGCTGGCGTATTTTTTCGAGTCCTTGACCATGAATTGCACGGTGGTGGCCGCACCGGGAACGTAGGCGGGTGGCGATTCGGTCGATTGCACATGCTTCCAGGCCAGCTTGGCGAGGATGGTGCCGTCCGGGAAGGGCAGCGAGTTGGCCTCGATCGCCTTCATCGCGATCGGATTGCCTAGCACTACGCGCAACTCGTTGAGCGGATCGGTCTCATGGGCTGGCGCGATCATTTCCCACTTGCGGTATCCATCGGGGATGGTCACGCCATAGATGGGCGAAGCGCTTGCGGTATTCGCGGCGGGGACAGTGGCCGGCCCGGTAGCCGGGGCGGCGGCGAACGCGGACGACGCCAATGCGACGGCGAGCAAGCCGAGCTGAAGCGATTTCATCATGGATATTTCCTGGCTAATAAAGAAGGGTGGGCAAACTGGGGGCCGTATGCTTGCCGTTGGTATCCAACAGCAAGCCTTGAGCCCATGCCGCACTGTAGTCGCCGGATGTATCTCGATTATGTCGAGTAGGAAACCGAACACGCCGGCGTACCACCCTCAGACCAGGCGTAAAAAAAGCGCCCGCGGGCGCTTTCGATGATGACTGTTGCTATTACAGCCGTGCTTCCGGCATTACCTTGGCCAATTGCGCCATCCACGGTTCGGTGACGTTGCGGATTTCGCGGTCGTTGGCCAGGATCTGGCGCAGCAAGTCGATTTTGCGCATGCGCGGCGCGCCGCTCAGGGCCGGTACGGCGCCGCCGGCAACCGCACTGGCTTCGGTAGCGCACTGACCTTCCAGTTTGCTCAAGCCATCCCAGTCGCTGCCGCGCGCCGCCACGACCATTTGATTGGTCAGTCCGGCAATATTTTCATATACAGCGAGAACATCGTTGGAAGTCATGAGCACACCTATGTCTAGAATGGTAATGGATTACCGCTTGTCTAGATTAACGGCGGGCTCAGGGGGAACTTTAGGGTTTTTTGAAAAATAATTGAAAATATTTTTAAAGAGGGTAAAAGCGGCCCGAAAGCCGCATGTTTACAGGGTCTGGCCGCTCGGCTTCATGCGACCAGTTCTTCCAGTCCGGCACTTAATTCATCCGGCGACGGCATATTGTCGGTCAAGACGCCCCTTTTCAGGCCGAGCGCGGCGGCAACTTCGGTCGGATAGCAGGCGCTCGCTTCATCCGATGTCAGCTGGCTTTCATCGATGCGCGCGCGCCACGCCGCCAGATGCACCACGGCTGCCATCCGGTTCAGCGGCGCGGCCGCCAGCGGGGCCGGGAAGGCGGCGATGGCCGCGCCGAACGGGGCCGGGAATTTCCAGCGACTGGCCAGTTCGGCGCCGACATCGGCAAAACAGTAACCCAGCGAAACTTGTTCGGCATCCAGCCGGCGCGAATCGAGCGGTCCGGCGATCTTGTCCAGTTGCATGGCTTGTTCCGGCATCGCCGCATGGATCACCAATTGGCCGATGGCGTGCATCATGCCGATGGTAAACGCCAAATCGGTATTTTCGCCGGCTTCCCTGGCGATCCACTTGGCCGAGACGGCGGTGTGCAGGCTGTAGCGCCAGAATTGCTTCAAGTCGAGGCCGGGTACGCTTTTAAAGCCGCTGACCAGGCCGGAACTGATGACCAGCGTGCGTACCGTCACGAAACCCAGCATCAGCACCGCATCGTCGACCGTGCCGATGCTGCGCGACACGTGGTAGTAGGCGGAATTGGCCAGGCGCAGCAATTTGGCGCTCAACACCGGATCGGCGGCCACCTTGGCGGCGATTTCCTCCGTCGAGACCCCGGCATCGTTGAAACTATTGATCAACTCGGCGACCACTTTGGGTGCTGCCGGCAAAGCTTGCGAATGTTGAAATAGCGCCTCAAGTTTCATGGGGGTCTCCAGATGGTGGGCTGTTTTTACCGCCGATTAACTATATGCTCATTTTCAAGGCCGCGCAAAAAATTTCAGGTTCTCTTAAAGCAGCCCTGATAAGCTCTGGCGGGATATTATTTTCATACATGAAGCGGAAAGGATCACCATGCCATCTAGCAACCCGTCATTGCACCGGACTCCCCTGAAAATCGCCATCGCCATGGCATTCTGGGGCGCCTCGCTGACCCTGGCGCCAACCTTCGCGGCGGACCAGTCCAGCCCTGCGGCTGGGCAAGCGGCCAGCGCTGTAGTTTTGCCTGGCGATAACTTTTATGACTACGCCAACGGTAGCTGGATGCAAGAGACCGAGATTCCGGCCGACCGCAGCAGCTGGGGTTCGTTCGCCAGTCTGTCCGAGAGCGGCAACCAGCGCCTCCTCAAATTGATCGCCGCCATTCCGGCCAACCGGACCGCCTCGGCCGAGGCGAAGCAGGTCAGCGCTTATTATCAAGCCTATATGGATGAGGCGGGGATCGAAGCCAAAGGTTTGGCGCCATTAAAGCCGTTGCTCAAGAGCATCGATGGCTTGCGCGACAAGACCGCCCTGGCGCACGCGCTGGGCACCAGTTTGCGGGCCGACGTCGATCCGCTTAACGATACCAGATTTTTCACTGAAAACCTGTTCGGCCTGTGGATCGCCCAAAACCTGAACGAGACCTCGCACAATGTGCCGTACCTGCTGCAAGGCGGTCTGGGCATGCCGGACCGCGCGTATTACCTGACCGACAGCCCGCGCATGGCCGGGCTGCGCACGCAATACCAAGCTTATATCGCCAGCATGCTGAAGCTGGCCGGCGGTGATGCCGATGCCGAAGCCCGCGCCGCGCGCGTGTTCGAACTGGAGCGCAACATCGCCGAAGTCCACGCCAGCCGCGAAGATTCGGCCGATGTCGCCAAGGGCAACAACCAGTGGCGCAGCAGCGATTTCGCCAGCAAGGCGCCCGGCCTGGACTGGAACGCTTTTTTCGCCAGCGCCGGCCTGGCCGGCCAGCGCGATTTCATCGTCTGGCATCCGGGCGCCTTCACCGGTACCGCGGCGCTGGTGGCGGCCACGCCGCTGTCGACCTGGAAGGATTTCCTCAGCTTTCATACGATCAACCATTTTGCGACGACCTTGCCGAAAGCTGTGTCCGAGCAGCGTTTCGCCTTTTACGGCCGCGCGCTGAGCGGCACGCCGCAACAGTCGGCGCGCTGGAAACGCGGCCTGGCCTCGACCAATGCGGCGCTGAGCGACGCGGTCGGCAAGCTGTACGTCGAACAGTATTTTCCGCCTGAATCGAAAGTGCGCGTGCAGCACATGGTCAGCAATATCGTCGCCGCGTTCTCGCGCCGCATCGACCGGCTCGACTGGATGGCGCCTGCCACCAAGGCGCAGGCGCAGGAAAAATTGAAAACCCTGTACGTCGGCGTGGCGTATCCGGACCACTGGAAAAGTTATGACGGCTTGAAGATCGGCCGTCACGACGCCTTGGGTAATGCGCTGCGCGCCGAGCAATTCCACTACCGCCAGGAATTGGCGAAGCTGGGCAAGCCGGTCGACCGCAGCGAATGGGCGATGCCGGCGCAACTGGTCAACGCGGTCAACCTGCCGCTGCAAAATGCGCTGAACTTCCCGGCGGCGATCTTGCAAGCGCCATTCTTCGATCCGAATGCATCGGACGCGGCCAACTATGGCGGCATCGGCGCCACCATCGGCCATGAAATCAGCCACAGCTTCGACGACCAGGGCGCGCAATTCGACGCCCAGGGCCGCTGGCGCGACTGGTGGAGCGAAGCCGACCTGGCGCATTTCAAGGCTGCCGCCGGTACGCTGGCGGCGCAGTATTCGACCTACCAACCGTTCCCCGACCTGGCTGTCAACGGCCAGTTGACGCTGAGCGAAAACCTGGCCGACCTGGCCGGGCTGGCGGTGTCCTACGATGCGTTCAAGGCGTCGCAGCAAGGCAAGCCGGTGCAGGCTGACGCCGACCGGCAATTTTTCCTCGGGTTTGCGCACACCTGGCGTAACAAGGCGCGCGAGGCGGCTGTGCGCCAGCAAATTCTGACCGACGGTCACGCGCCGGCGGCGTACCGCAGCGCCACCGTGCGCAACCTCGACGCCTGGTACCAGGCCTTCGGCGTCCAGCCGGGGCAGCAGTTGTACCTGGCGCCGGAACAGCGCGTGCGGGTCTGGTAAGGTGTTGACGGATTGACCAGCGGTTGCGGCGGCGCGGCAGGGCGCCGCCGCCATGGCCGGCCAGCATAAGTAATTGAATTGACGTGATTTTTGTTTATGTGAGGAACCGTACAGAGCTTGCCAGCATGATCCTTTAATCTCACTACATCGACACGAACAACATCGTGTGGTCCGCAAGGCGAGCCGAAACTGGTTCGGTATCAGATGTATTAACCGATTAAGCGAGGAATGCAAAATGAACCAAGATCAAGTCAAAGGGGCAGTCAAGGACATCGGCGGCAAAATCCAGGAAGAAGCCGGTAAACTGGTCGGCAGCAAGGAACAGCAAGCCAAGGGCTTGTTGAACCAGGCCGAAGGCAAGGCCCAGCAGCAAGTGGGCAATCTGAAGGAAGCCGTCAAGGACGCGACCAAGCGTTAAGCTTGCGTCCAGGAATAAGAAAACAGCCGCTTCAAGCGGCTGTTTTTTTGCCCGTCATGCATCAACGGACGGTGGGTGGGCGGCTCAGGGCGCGCTGCCGCCGCCCAGGTGCTGGTTGAAGAACGCGGCGATCCTGGCGTACACATGGCGCTGGCCGGCGCGCGACGAGATGCCGTGTTTCGCGCCCGGATACGTCATCAGGTCGAATTGCACGCCACGGTTGACCAGCGCATCGATCATGCGCGTGGTATTGGTAAATAGTACGTTATCGTCGGCCATGCCGTGGATTAGCAGCAGCGGCGATTTCAAGCCGTCCAGGTGCGCGAACACCGTGCTGTCCTGGTAGCCGGCGGCATTTTCCTTCGGCATGCCGAGGAAGTGCTCGGTATAGTGGGTGTCGTACAGCGACCAGTCGGTCACCGGCGCCACCGACACGCCCATCGCGATCTTGTCGGATGCGGCCGACAGCAGGCGCAAGGTCATGAAACCGCCGTAGCTCCAGCCGAACACGCCGATGCGTCTGGCATCGACAAAACTCTGCTTGCCCAGCCAGTCTATGCCGGTCAGCTGGTCTTCGACTTCGGCCTTGCCGAGGTTGTGATAGATCGCATCGGTGAAAGCGCGTTCGCGGCGCGACGAGCCGCGGTTATCCAGCCGGAACACCACATAACCCTGTTGCGCCATGTACTGGTCGAAGCCCTTGCTGTCCCAACGGCGCGTCACGTGCTGCGAATGCGGGCCGCCGTAGGTCGACAGGAATACCGGATAGCGTTTGGCCGGATTGAAGTTCGATGGCTTGATCAGCGAATAATACAAAGTCTGGCCATCCTTCGACTGCATGCTGCCGTACTCGGTCGGCAAATGGTCGGCCAGGTAGGGCGCGTACGGATGGCCGGTCTTCAGCTCATTGTGTTCCAGCCAGCCGACCATCGCACCGTCCGGACGGCGGATGCTCACTTGCGGCGGGGTGGCCGGATCGGAGAAAGTATCGACGAACACTTCGCCATTGCGGGCAAACGACGATTCATGCCAGCCGTCGGCCTGGGTGATGCGCTTCGGCTGGTCGGCCGTGCTGCCATCGATCGCCAGCGCGTAGGTTTGCTTGTCGATCACCGCGTCGCGGTTCGATGAGACGAACACGCGGCCGGCTTTTTCATTCACCGCCAGCACATTGTCGATGCCCCATGCGCCGCTCGAAATCGGATGCAGCAAGGCGCCGTTCATATCGTACAGGTACAGGTGGTTGCGGCCGCTGCGCTCGGACGACCAGATGAAGCCCTTGCGGTTTTTCAGGAAGTACAGGTCGTCGTTGATGCTGACCCAGGTTTTCGAGGTTTCGGTCAGCAAGGTGCGCTGGGCCAGCGTGGCCGCATCGACGGCGACCAGGTCCAGGCGCTTCTGGTCGCGCGACTGGCGCTGGTAGACCAGGTCCTTGCTGTCCGCGCTCCAGTCGGCGCGCACCAGGTAGATGTCGCTGTCCGGGCCCAGGTCGACCTGGCGTTGCGCGCCGGTTTGCGGCGACACGATGCGCAATTGCACCAGCACGTTGGGATCGCCGGCGGCCGGGTAGCGCTGCTCGACGACGTCGGTGCGGTCGGCGAAGATTTCAAAGCGGCGCACCACCGGCACCGGCGCTTCGTCGTAGCGTTTGTAGGCGATCGCGGAATCGTCCGGCGCCCAGTAATAACCGGTGAGCTGGTGCATTTCTTCCTGCGCCACGAATTCGGCCTCGCCGTTATGCACCGTGCCCGCGCCATCGCTGGTCAACTGGCGTTCCTGGCCGGTCTTCAAGTCGATCACGAACAGGTTTTGCTGGCGCACGAAAGACAGGTAACGGCCCTTCGGCGAGATTTTCGGGTCCAGCACGTCGCCGCTGGCGACCAGCCGCGCGGCGTCGGGTTGGGCCACATCGACCAGGTAAAGCTTGCCGGCCAGCGGCACCAGCAATTGCTTGCCGTCGGGCGACCAGCTATAGCTCAGGATGCCGTTCAGGCTGGCGGTGCGTTCGCGTTCGCGGCGCGCTTTTTCGGCGTCCGACAGCTCTTCTTTCGGCGCCAGTGCCTTGGAGTCGACCAGCCGGTGCGCGGCCTTGTCCTTCAGGTTGAATTCCCACAGGTCGAACTGGAACTGGTTGTCGGGACGGCCGCGTAAAAAAGTCACGCGGGCGCCGTCCGGCGACACTTTCAGGGAGCGCACGTCGGGGCCGGCCAGGGCCGGATCGGCCTGGATGCGGTCCAGGGTCAGGCGCTCGGCCGTTGCCGGCACGCTGGCCAGAGCGGCCAGGAAACAAAGAATAAAACGCATGGAGGTCTCGCTGAATGTTTCGGTGAAGAAAAGAGGGCGCATGCAGGGCAATCCGGTGTCATCGTATTGCTCAACCGTAAGAAGATACCACAGCGGTGCTGTTTAAGCGATACGGCGTGCCACGCAATAGCGGGCCGATCGCCGATTTTCCTTTGGTGAAAACGGCAAGTCGGCGGTCTTTGGCGCGCTTATTGTTTGACTTGTAGCTTTTTAAAATTGCGCCTCGCGTATCCGGTCCAGCGACAAGCGGTTCAAATACCAGGTCAGCAGCACCGCCGCCACCGTCAGGCCGAGCACCAGGCCGATCCAGAAACCGGCGGCTTGCATCGGCGCCGCCGGCGACCATGGAAACCAGCCCGGCGCCAGTCCCAGCACATAACCGAGCGGCAGCGAAAAGCCCCAGAACGCCAGCAACTGGATCAGCATCGGCGGGCGCGTCACCTTGTAGCCGCGGATCGCGCACGCGGTGGCGACCTGGGTCGCGTCCGATAACTGGAACAGTGCGGCGAACAGCAGCAATTGCGCGCACAGTTCCCGCACCGCCGGGTCGGACGTGTAGCCGCGCGCGATTTCATGGCGAAACAGCGTGATGCCTGCCGCCGACACCAGCGCCGCCGACAGCGACATGGCCACCCCTACCCACGACACGAAGCGCGCCTTGCGCGGATTATTTTCGCCGACCGACTGGCCGACCCGCGTCACCAGCGCGATGCCGAACGACAGCGGGGCCATGAACACCAGCGAGGAGAAATTGAGCGCGATCTGGTGCGCCGACACTTGCACCACGCCGTATCGCGCCACCAGCAGGCTGATGATGGCGAACGCGCTGACCTCGGCGAAATAAGTGACGCCGATCGGCAGGCCGAGCTGCAGCATGGCGCGCAATTGCGGCCAGTGCGGCCACTCCCAGCGGCCCCATGGATAAGTGGCGCGGTAGGCCGGCGCCGCGCGGATATAGACCAGCATCGCGGCCAGCATCAGCCAGGTGCAGGCGCTGGTGGCGACCGCGCAGCCGAGTCCGCCCAACACCGGCAAGCCCCAGTGGCCATAGATCAGCAGCCAGTTGATCAGGATATTGAGCAGCAGCGCGCCGAGCGCGATGACCATCACCGGCTTGGTCTGGTTGATGCTGGCGCTGTAGCCGTACAGCGCGCGGTAGGCGGCGAAGGCCGGCAGCGCGGTGCTGATGATGTGCACGAACAGCGCGGCCTTGCGGCTCACTTGCGGCGCCAGGTACAAATGGTCGAACACCAGCGCGGCCAGGTTGGTCAGCAGGCAGGCCAGCAGGCCGATGCCGGCCGCTTTCCACATCGACTGGCGCACGATGTGCGGGATGCGGTCGAGCCGTGCCGCGCCGACCTCGTGCGCCACCAGCGTATTGATGGCGATCATGATGCCGCTGACGGTGACCAGTACGATGGTCCAGATCGCGGTACCGAGCGACACCGCCGCCAGTTCCTCGGCGCTGGCATGGCCGGTCATGGCGACGTCGGCCACCCCCATGCCGACGGTGGCGAGCTGGCCGATCAGCATCGGCCACGCCAGCTTCCACAGCGCGGATACTTCATTGCGGACGGCGGGCAGGGTCAGGGTGGCATGGGGCATGGGGCGGCGTGATGGCGGGTCGAGTTAAGAATGGGGCAAGACAGTGATTTTATACTGACAATCGTACAAGAACTCGGCATCATGAATACAAATATCATAATGCCGGCCGCACTGGCGCGCCGTTTTGGGCAATTCGTGTACTCTTGCGTTACCGCCCGGCTACGCTGGCGGACAATAAACCTTGAGGAGCATGCGCGGTGGACTACAAGGATTATTACCAGGCGCTGGGTATCGAGCCATCGGCCGACGAGGCCGGGATCAAGAAAGCTTATCGCAAGCTGATACGCAAATACCATCCCGATGTCAGCAAGGAAGCCGACGCCGACCAGCGCACCAAGGAATTGAATGAAGCCTACGGCGTGCTGGGCGATCCGGAAAAGCGCGCCGCCTACGACCAGCTCGGCAAGCAGCCGGCCGGCCAGCCATTCCAGCCGCCGCCCGACTGGGGCGCGTCCTTCGGCGGCGGCGGCGACATCAACGACAGCGATTTTTTTGCCGACCTGTTCGCCCATGTCGGCGGCGCGCGGCGGCGCGGCGGCGGCTTCCAGATGCGCGGCGACGACAGCCACGCCAGCATCGACATCGAGCTGGCCGATGCCTACCGCGGCGCCACCCGCGGCATCAGCCTGCGCATGCCGCAAGCCGACGCGCAGGGGCGGCTGACGACGCGCGAACGCACGCTCGATATCAACATTCCGGCCGGTGTGACGGAAGGCCAGCAATTGCGCCTGTCCGGCCAGGGCCAGCCGGGCAGCGGCGGCGCGCCGGCCGGCGACCTGTACCTGGAAATCCGCTTCAGGCCCGACAGCCGCTACCGCGTCGAAGGACGCGACGTGTTTGAAACGGTGCCGCTGACGCCGTGGGAAGCGGCGCTGGGCGGACAGATCGATGTGGCCACGCCATCCGGCACGGTCAGCGTGACGGTGCCGCAAGGTTCGCAAAACGGCCGCAAGCTGCGCCTGAAGGGACGCGGCATTCCCGGCAAGCAGCCCGGCGATTTGTACCTGCTGCTGGAAGTGGCCTTGCCGCCGGCCGATACCGCGCGGGCGCGCGAATTGTATGAAACCATGGCGCGCGAGCTGGCCTTCAATCCGCGTCAACAGAGGGGGACTTGATGATGGCGCAGACACCGATCGTGAACGGGGTATTGCTGGAAGAGACGGCACTGAACCTGGAAGAGCTGGCGCGCGCCTGCGCGGTCGAGCCGGACTGGGTGGTGCGCCGGGTGCGCACCGGCCTGCTGTTGCAGGACGTGCCGCCGCAAGTGACGGCATGGCGTTTTTCCAGCCTCGACCTGAGCCGCGCGCGCCGCCTGCGCGACATCGAAAACGTGTTCGACGCCAATGAGGAATTGGCGGCGCTGGTGGTCGATTTATCGGAGGAGGTCCGGCGCTTGAAGAACCGCCTGCGCGCCGCCGGAATCGAGAGCGCCTGACAAAACGCCCATGGCGGCGTTGCATCGCCTTGCCCTGAGCGTTTTGTCTGGCGCCCTACACCGTACGCGTCACGGTGATGCGGCTGATGAAAAAACTGCCGTCGACGACCACCCGGTGCGGCACGCCGCTGACGGTAAAGCCGGGGCCGCCATCGGCCATCCATTCCCGGGCCAGGCTGTCGAATTGCTGCACCGGCAGGCGCAGCATGTGCGCGGTGATGACGAAGCGCGCACCTTCCTTTTGCTTGTTGACGAAATCGTCCATGCCGGCCATGCTGTTTCCCCGTTGAATAAAAAAGTGGCGGCCATCATAACGGAAATCAGAAACCGCGTTCCAGCAGCAGCGGCAACTGTTCCGAAAAGCGCTCCATCAGCCATTGCCCCGCCTGGCCCGGGTGCGTGTCGCCGCGGTGGAACAGGTAGACCGGATACTGCATCACATTGTCGACGCTGAGCTTGAGCTGCACCAGCCGTCCGCTGGCCAGATCCTCGCGTATCATCGCTTCCGGCATGCTGCCCCAGCCCAGGCCGGCGCGCAGCAGCGCGTGCTTGGAACTGAGGTCGCCGAGCCGCCAGTTGCGCAATCCCAGCACGCCGAAATCCTGGCCTTCCGTCAATTTGCTACGGTCGGTCAACACCAGCTGGATATGTTCGCGCGCCAGCGCGGTCGGCACGATGCCGTCGATCTGCGCCAGCGCATGGGCCGGCGCCGCCACCGGCATCATCCGCACGTGGCCGCACGCGACCCGCTCGATCGCATCGCTGATCACCGGTTTCCAGCCGCCGATGCCGATATGGCAGACCCGGTCCAGCACCAGTTGCATGACCGCGCCCATCGCTTCGACGCGCAGGCGCAGTGTCACGGTCGGGAATTCGCGCTGGAATTCTTCGAGCAATTGCACCAGCACGCACGTCGGGAACATGACGTCGACCACCAGCGACACTTCCGCTTCCAGGCCGCCGGCCAGCGCCTTGGAGCGGGCCCGCATGCCATCGACTTTCAGCGAAATCGCGCGCGCGTCGGCCAGCAGCGCCTTGCCGGCCTCGGTCAGCGTCGGCTTGCGCTTGCCGCGGTCCAGCAACACCACATTGAGCTGGTCTTCCAGGTTGGCGATGGTGTAGCTGATGACCGACTGGGTACGGTGCAATTGTCGTGCCGCATGGGCAAAACCGCCGCTGTCGATGACGGCGACAAACACACGCAATTGGTCGAGGGAGGGGAGGCCGGGTTCACGCATATCTAAAATATCGATGCTAATGATGTAAATTCCATGAATTTCATCGATGGTAATGCAGTAGCAACATGATTGCAAATGCGATGTGCCGCCTCCCTGCGTTATCAGGAAGTGCTGCCATGGCACCTTCACATCAATCGGCGCCGGTGCGCGGCTATCATTGCCAGCCGCGCCGCCACACGCTGGCATCCTCCAGCTCGCGCCACGCGAGTATCGTTACCCGTCTGGTATAGATCGCTTCCAGTTCCACGTGCGTGACCGGCTGGCCCGGCTCCGGCGCTTCGATAACCTTGATCACCAGAAAGTGTTTTTCCTTATTGCCGGGCACAACGGCGCTCCATTTGCTCAGCAGCAGTTTGTCGGGACGGAGCGGCGAGCGTGATGGCGGGTGCATGGCATGGTTTATATTTTATCCAAACGCCATTATGATCCACCTTCCGCAGCCTTGCAGCGCCACCGAGGAATCCCATGAAACGCCCCTTGCACTTGCTCGTCATCGATCCGCAAAACGATTTTTGCGACTTGCCCGCCGCTTACCTGCCGCTCGATCCTTTGAACGGCCAGCCGCGCGCGCCGTCGCTGCCGGTGCCGGGCGCGCATCAGGACATGCGGCGCGTGGCCAGCCTGATACGGCGCGGCGCTGCCGGCTTGACGGCCATCACCGTGACGCTCGATTCGCACCATCGCTACGATATCGCCCATCCGGTTTTCTGGCGCCACGGCGATGGCCGGCCGGTGCTGCCGTTCACGCCAATCCGCGCCGAGGATGTGCGCCAGCAGAAATTTTTGCCGCGCAAGGATGGCGCCTTGCCGCGCGTGCTGGCTTACCTGGATGCGCTGGAAGCGGCCGGCCGCTACACGCTGATGGTGTGGCCGGTGCATTGCGAAATCGGATCCTGGGGCCACAATGTGCATGACGACGTGCGCAGCGCCTGCGATGCGTGGGAAGAAGCCGCGTTGGGCATCGCGGCCAAAGTCAGCAAGGGATCGAATCCGTGGACCGAGCATTATTCGGCGGTGATGGCGGAAGTGCCGGATGCCGACGATCCCGCCACCCAGTTTAACGTTGGCCTGGTGGAAAACCTGAACCGGTCGGCCATCCTCTATATTTGCGGCGAAGCGAGCAGCCATTGCGTCAAGGCGACCACCGAACATATCGCCGATTATGTGGAACAGCAAGGCGGCCGGGCGGCCTTGTCGAAACTGGTGTTGCTGACCGATTGCATGAGTCCGGTCAGCGGTTTTGAAGACCAGCATCACGCGTTCTTGCGCGACATGGCGGCACGCGGGCTGCGCCTGGCCCACGCCGAGGATATCTTGCCGGAATTATTGAACAATGCCGGCCGCTGATCGTCATTGGTTTGGGATCTATTCCAGCAGCCGATGTATTCTCTCCTGGGATAAGTCTTGGTGTTTTCAGCTAAAACCGTTTGGCTGGCGTACTATTCTGGCTTGAGAGCAGTCTTGAAAGTAAATGATGATCCCGATAGTACGTAGTCTGCTGGAAACCGATTTATACAAATTCACGATGTGGCAGGCGTTGCTGCATTGGCATCCGAATACCCATACCGAATATGAATTCGTTTGCCGCAATACCCCGGAGTATCCGCTGGCCGAGCTGAAACACGCACTGGAAGAGCAGCTCGACCATCTGTGCTCGATGTCGTTCGCCGAAGATGAACTGGCGTATTTGCGCTCCTTGCGCTTCATGAAAAGCGATTTCGTCGATTTCCTGACGGTATTCCGCTTCCAGCGCAAATTCATCGAGGTCAGCAGCGATGGCCACACCTTGCAGGTGCATGCGGCCGGTCCGCAAGTGCACGTGATGGGTTTCGAGATTTTCGTGCTGTACATCGTCAATGAATTGTATTTCCGCCGCTTCGACCAGCAAGCCGCGCTGCAGGAGGGACGCCGCCGGCTGGCCGCGAAGCTGGACGCGATCAAGGCTTTCGGCCAGCAGCCGCGCGAGCGCCATCCGTTTGAATTTTCCGATTTCGGCACGCGGCGCCGTTTTTCCGCCGCCTGGCAAGATGAAGTCGTGCTGACGCTGGCGCGCGAAGTGCCGCAATATTTCAAGGGCACCTCGAATGTGTACCTGGCAAAACGCCTCGGCATGGTACCGATCGGCACCATGGCGCATGAATACATGCAGTCGTTCCAGGCGTTTGGCGTGCGGCTGCGCGATTTCCAGAAGGCGGCGCTGGAAGACTGGGTCCAGGAATATCGTGGCGACCTGGGCGTGGCGCTGACCGACGTGGTCGGCATGGACGCCTTCCTGGCCGATTTCGACTTGTATTTCGCCAAGCTGTTCGACGGCTTGCGCCACGATTCCGGCGATCCGGTGATCTGGGGCGAAAAGGCGCTGGCGCATTATGCGGGCTTGCGCATCGACGCCAATACCAAGCGGCTGGTGTTTTCCGATGGCCTGGACTTGCCGAAAGCATTTGAACTGTACCGCCATTTCGCCGGCCGCATCATGACCGGTTTTGGCATCGGCACCAATTTGACCAACGACGTCGGCTTGACGCCGCTGAATGTCGTGATGAAACTGGTGCGCTGCAATGGCCAGTCGGTGGCGAAATTATCCGATTCGCCCGGCAAGACTCTATGCAAGGATGAAACTTTCCTCGCGTATTTACGCCAAGTGTTTCACCTTCCGGCAGCGTCAATTTAAAAGCCGGTCAGCACGGTATTCATGTGCTCGACTTGCGGCGCAACGGCAAAAAAGCCGCTGACCAGGCGGCGCCATTCCAGGAAATCCTCGCTGTTGCGGAAATCCACGGTATGGTTTTCCAGCGTGCTCCAGCTAACGACCAGCCGGTAAGCGTCGGGATGCTCGATCGAGCGTTCCAGCTTCATCGAATTGCAGCCCCGGGCGCGTTGAAACAAGGGAATGGCCTTGGTGACGGCCGCTTCGAACGCGGCGTGGGAATCGGGTGTAACCTGGATGTGGGCGATTTCAAAAATCATGGCGGTGTCCTTGGATGAAGAGTGGACATTTTGCCTCAAACCATGCGTCCACGTCCGCTTTGCCTTTTACCGGCCCGCCACAGCCGCCAGCCGGCCAGCAGCATCAGCGCGCCCCATGCCAGGAAAGCCAGGTCCCAATACAGCCATTGCTGCAGCGGTACGGTTTCATTCACGTGGTGAATTTTCAGCAGATGATGGTCGATGCTGCCCTCCAGCAGGTTGAACAGGCCAAAGCCGGCCAGTATGCTGCCGCCCAATAATTTTCCCGACCAGATGGCGTGATGGCGGCGTGCCGCGCGCCATAAAATCAGCAGGCCGGCCAGCACGAAGATATAAGTCGATGCATGAAAGATGCCATCCCAGACCACCTCGAATTTCAGGTTGCCCAGCGTGGTGGCGGGATACCCTGTGCTCGATAGCATATGGTGCCATTGCAATAGCTGATGCAATACGATGCCATCGAAAAAGCCGCCCAGGCCGAGGCCCAGCAAGATGCCGGCTGACAAGGGGAAATCGCGGCTGCTGTTATCGTTGGTGTGCATGTTGGACTCTCCGGATGCGGTAAAAGTCCATCGAAATTATCAGGAAAACCGGTAAAACAGGTACGAACAGGCTAAGATAAGGATAGTTATAAAGTTGGTAAGCCAATTTATCGAAACGATCTTTCATAGGAGAATCAAATGGCGGCGAAGAAAATTCTGTTTTTGACGGGCGATTTTGCGGAAGATTATGAAACGATGGTGCCGTTCCAGGCCCTGATCATGGTGGGCCATACGGTGCATGCTGTGTGTCCCGGCAAGAAAAGCGGCGACAAGATCAAGACCGCGATCCACGATTTCGAAGGCGACCAAACGTATACTGAAAAGCCGGGCCATCTGTTTGCCCTCAACGCCAGTTTCGACGACATCGACGCCGCCAGTTACGACGCGCTGATGATCGCCGGCGGCCGCGCGCCGGAATACCTGCGCCTGAACCCGCGCGTGATCGACATCGTACGCCTGTTCGCATCGGCCAGAAAACCGATCGCGGCGGTGTGCCATGGCGCGCAATTGCTGGCCGCCGCCGACGTGATCCGCGGCAAGCTGATTTCCGCCTACCCGGCGTGCGCGCCGGAAGTGCGGCTGGCCGGCGGCGAGTATGCCGATATCGACGTGACGCACGCGGTGACCGACGACAATTTCGTCACCGCGCCGGCCTGGCCCGCGCACCCGCAGTGGCTGTCGCAATTCCTGGCCTTGCTGGGCACCGAGATCAAGCTGTAACTCCTGGTTTCATGGCACGCGCCACCTTTGGCGCGTGCCGCGGCGATTGAGCGAGCCGGGCCTGATCAAGGGCAGAGACTGGCTGATGTGCGCCTCGGACATGATGAATTCCTGAATGTAGTAGCAAATTGAAACTTCTTGAGGTGTGATGGTTTCAGTTTTAAAATGCAACTACTATCCCCATTCAGGCAGGTAAATCATGGCGAAACGAAAGAGTTTGAAGGGCGACCATTGTCCGGTGGCGCGTGCGCTCGATGTGATCGGCGACCGCTGGTGTCTGCTGCTGATACGCGACGCGTTCGACGGCATGCGCCGCTTCGGCGAATTCCATAAAAGCCTGGGGGTGGCGCGCAATATCCTGACCGACCGCTTGCATACGCTGGTCGAAGAGGGCATCTTCGCAGCCGCGCCCGCATCCGATGGCAGCGCCTACCAGGAATACGTGCTGACCGACAAGGGCTTGAAATTATTCCCGGTGGTGGTGGCATTGCGGCAATGGGCCGAAGGCCATTTATTCAAGAAGAACGAAGCGCATTCGCTGTTGCTGGAACGGGCCAGCGGCCGGCCGGTATTGCCGATGTATGTCTCCGATGGCGCCGGCCGGCCATTGACGGTGGCCGATACGCTGGTGCGCAAGGTGACGGCGCCATGAAAACCGTGGCCGTGATCGGCGCCGGCATCACCGGCGTGACGACGGCGTATGCCTTGGCCAGGCGCGGCTTTGCCGTGACGCTGATCGAACGGCAGCGCTACGCCGCGATGGAAACCTCGTTCGCGAATGGCGGCCAATTGTCCGCCTCGAACGCGGAAGCGTGGAACCATGGCGCGAATGTGCTGAAGGGATTGAAATGGATGTTGAAGAAGGATGCGCCGCTGCTGGTGCATCCGCTACCGGGCTGGCACAAGTTGTCGTGGTTTGCCGAATTCATCGCCGCGATTCCCGGCTATGAACGCAATACCGTGCAGGCGGCGCGGATGGCCATCGCCGCGCGGCAGCATCTGTATGCATCGGCCGAGGCGGAAGGTATTGCTTTCGACTTGCGGCGCCAGGGCATCTTGCATCTCTGCCGCGACAAGGCCGGTTTCGAGCATGCGCTGGGCGTGTCCAGATTGCTGGCGCGGGGCGGACTGCAGCGCCGCGCCGTGACGCCGGCGGAAATGCGGGCCATCGAACCGGCGCTGGCCGGTCATTATTATGGCGGCCACTACACCGACAGCGACGCCAGCGGCGACATCCACAAATTTAGCAGCGGCCTGGCCGCCGCCATTGTCCGGCTCGGCGTCGATTGCCGTTACGGGCAACAGATCACCGCGTTGACGACCGACGGCCGCCGTGTCCGCGTGGCGACGCGGGATGAAACCTGGCAGTTCGATGGCGTGGTGGTGTGCGCCGGGGTGGCCAGCCGGGCGTTTGCGGCCGGGCTGGGCGACCGGCTCAATATTTATCCTGTGAAAGGATATTCGATCACCGTCAATTTGCCCGATGCACCAAGCCGGACCGGCGCGCCGCAAGTGAGCTTGTGCGACGACGCCGTCAAGCTGGTCAGCAGCCGGCTCGGCGACGACCGCTTGCGGGTCGCCGGCAGCGCCGAGTTTCATGGCGATAACCGCGATATCCGCGCCGACCGCATCCGTCCACTGATCGACTGGGTCGAACAGTGTTTTCCGGGCGTCAGCACGCGCAGCGTGATTCCCTGGGCCGGCTTGCGGCCGATGTTGCCGGCCATGTTGCCGAGAGTGGGGCGCGGCCGCGCGCCGTGCGTGTTCTACAATACCGGCCATGGGCATCTGGGCTGGACCTTGTCGGCGGTGACGGCCGACATGATCGCAGAGGTCGTGGCGCAGGCGCGCGGCGCCTGATTCTTTCAATACATAAGGGCATCCATGCGCACAGTCGCAATCTTGATCTTTCCCGGCGTACAGGCGCTGGATGTGGCCGGGCCGATGGATGTGTTTGCCGAAGCGAACCGTTTCTTGCCGTCAGACCAGCAATACCGGATCACCGTGCTGGGCACCCGGCGCGGCACGATCGCCTGTTCGAATGGTTTGCCGATTGCCGCCCATCAGCATTATTCTGAATCCGATGCAAGCTTCGACTTGCTGCTGATGGCCGGCGGGCCGGACTTGCCGGAGCAGGCCAGGGATGCCGAGTTTTCCGCCTGGCTGGTGGCCGCATCGGCCCGGGCGCGGCGCTATGGCTCGATTTGCAATGGCGCGTTCTTGCTGGCGCACGCCGGTTTGCTCGACGGTAAAACCGTGACTACCCACTGGAACGATGCGCCGGCGCTGGCCGAGGCGTTCATCAAGACCAGGGTCGATGCCGACAGCATTTATGTGCGTGACGGTAATCTGTACACCTCGGCCGGCGTCACCGCCGGCATCGACTTGTCGCTGTATTTGCTGGCGCAGGATCATGGCCCGGACGTCTCGCTCAGCGTCGCCAAGCGGCTGGTGGTGTTCACCCAGCGGCGTGGCGGCCAGTCGCAATTCAGTCCCTACCTGACGCCGCTGGTGGAAGCGTCGTCGCCGGTGGCGCAAGTGCAGCAATACGTGCTCGACCATTTGAACGAGGAATTGAAGGTCGAGGACCTGGCCCGTATCGTCGCTATGAGTCCGCGCAACTTCGCGCGCGTGTTTGCGCGTGTCGCCAAGGTGACGCCGGCCGAATTCATAGAAAGCGTGCGGGTCGACGCCGCCCGCGTGATGCTGGAACGCGATGCCGAACCGCTGAAAACCGTGGCCTACCGCTGCGGTTTCGGCAATGCCGACCAGATGCGGCTAGTGTTCCTGAAGCGGCTGGGGGTATCTGCCAAGCAATATCGCATCAACTTTTCGCATCACGGCGACGCCTGACCGTCGCTGGAACCTGCGTGGCAGGAAAGCCGACGATGCTGTCCGAATAACGCGGTACTTAGCCCAGCGCCACATAGCGGCGCCATCGATAATTTCCTTACCGGAGCGGCATTCGATACGCACCGCATCTTGAGGAAATAAATGATGAAAAGTACCACGATTGCAGCCGAAGCCGAACGTGTCGGTCCCGCTTATTCCGACGACGGCATGCTGTTGGCGCGTAACAAAACCCGCCAGGCCATCCGCGCCATTTCCGCCAACATCCGTCCCGGCATGCTGGAAGAAGACGCGGTGGAGATGGCCAAGAAAGTGTTGACCGAGGCCGGCCTGGCATTGAGCTGGCACCCGACCCGGGTGCGCTTCGGCAAGAACACCATGAAGCCGATGAAACAGGCGTCCGAACCGGGCGTGATCTTGCAGGAAAACGATATTTACTTTCTCGATATCGCGCCGCGCGTCGACAGCTGGGAAGGCGACGGCGGCGCCAGCTTCACAGTCGGCAACAATGCCGAACACGCCCAATGCGCACGCGACGCCGAAGCGTTGTTCCACGATGTGCGCCATGTGTGGCACACGCAAAAACTGACCGGCCAGGCGCTGTACGCCTATGCCGACAACCAGGCCCGGCAAATGGGCTGGGAATTGAATTTCGACCTGGGCGGCCACCGCGTGTCGGACTTCCCGCACGCCACGATTTATACCGGCGCGCTGGCCGACGCCGAGTTCGCGCCATCGGCGATGCGCTGGATACTGGAAATCCATATCCGCCATCCGGAAAAGCAATTCGGCGCTTTCTTTGAAGATATGTTGCTGGACGATAGCTATTACGCTTAAGAGCCTATGCCAGTCGTGAGCGTCGTCTGCTGAGGAGCGCCAGCAGGGGACGTATTCATCTACTGGGATAGGCTCTAAGTCAGTTTGGCGCGGCAACTGGTCGCGCAACGCAGCCTTGCCTTTTGGCGTCAGGAATGGCGCCATGTTTGCGTAGGGCAGCAAGCTTGAAACGCGCGCGCCCATTCGAGGCAAACCGGCGCGTGCGCCAAGGATCAAGACATGCATGATCCTCAGATAAAGATAATCAGCGCGGCAATACCGATGATCAGGCCGAACTTGACCAGTTTATACACAGTCTTGTTCCACGCCTTCAGGCGGCGGCGATACTGGCCCATGATCCACGAAACATAGAACAGCTTGCTGACGCCGCCGGTCTGGTCGCCGGTTTCATTCGGCGAACTGGCGGCCGTCATGATGGTGCGGCCCAGCCAGCGGTTGATCGCCTGCGCCCAGCGGAAACGCATCGGCCGTTCGATATCGCAAAACAGGATGATGCGGTTGCCGTCGCTGCCGTTGACGGCCCAGTGGATATAACTTTCATCGAACATCACGGCGCGGCCGTCGCGCCAACTGTAGCGTTCGCCATCGACGTCGATGAAGCAGCGGTCGTCGTTCGGCGTGGCCAGGCCCAGGTGGTAGCGCAGCGAACCGGCGAACGGGTCGCGGTGCGGGTTCAGCTTGGCGCCGACCGGCAATTCGGCGAACATCGCCGCCTTGACGCTCGGAATGCCGCGCAACAAGGCTACCGTTTGCGGGCAGAAACGTTCAGCCGATGGATGGCTGGCGTCATACCACTTCAGGTAAAAACGTTTCCAGCCGGTCTTGAAGAAGGAATTGAAGCCGGCGTCGTTATTTTGTTCCGACGCCTTGATCTTTTGCAGCGTGATCAAGTGTTCGGCTTCGGCGCGTATCACTTCCCAGTGTTGTTCCAGCGGCGCCAGTTCCTTGAAGTTATCGATCGACAGATAGGGCGTCGACGGCACTTTCGAGAAAAAGTGCATGAACATATTGATCGGCGCCATGAACGACGAATGGTCGAACAATTGGCGCAAGATGGGCAGGCGCACCTTGCCGCGGAAATGAATATGGCACATTGCCAATAGATAAATACCTACAACAGCCCACTTCATGGCAACTCCAGTGAAAATTTTCCCTTGAGGGATACAGGGTGAGAACGGCGCCGGTGCGGTGTGTGGCGCCGGCATCTGCTCGTCTCTTGGATCGTGTGAATTCTTGAATAGGCTCTTTTTGAGAGCATATTTATGTCTATTTTATAAAATATTCATGCTTGGATAATAGATCGGCAACGATGCAATGCCCGTTGCCGATGAAAGTATCGTATCGGCCACGGCAAGCATTCTATCAATCTTCACCGTTGCATGCATGGTCTGTAGCGCAGGCCACGGCTGGCGCCATGGTCAGCTTGGATGCTCTTAATCCAGCGGATGTCAGTGTTTGGCTTCTCCGATCAGCGCCACCGAATCGAAGTGGCGCTGGTTGGCCGCGTGCTGCCGGATGATCCAGTACATGATGCCGGCCACCGACAGGCCGAACAGCACGATGATCACGTCCAGGTTGACATGGAATTTCAGCAACAGCGCATAAATCGCCAGCATGGCCAGGATGGACAGGTTTTCATTGAAATTCTGCACCGCGATCGAATGGCCGGCGCTCATCAGCACGTGGCCGCGATGTTGCAATAGCGCATTCATCGGCACCACAAAAAAGCCGGACAGCGCACCGATCAAGACCAGCAGCACATATGCCAGCGGCACCGAATGCACCCATGGCATGCAGGTGACGATCAAGCCCATCGCGATGCCGAACGGCAGCACCGACAGCGATTTCTTCAAGGTCACCAGGCGCGCCGACAGTACCGCGCCGAGCGCCATGCCGATCGCGACCACGCCGACCAGGCTGGTGGCGTTTTCGAAGCGCATGTGCAAGGTCTTTTCAGCCCACTTGAGTACGATGAATTGCAAGGTGGCGCCGGCGCCCCAGAACAGCGTGGTTACCCCCAGTGAAATCTGGCCCAGCTTGTCGGTCCACAGAATCTTGACGCAGCCGGCGAAGTCGGCCAGCAGCTTGAACGGGCTATGCTCCTGGCGCGCGTAGCGGGCGCCGGTGTCGGGGATAAACAGATTAAACAGCGACGCCAGCAGATACAGGCCGCCGGTGACGCAGATCGCCGCCTCGGTGGTGCTGTTGACGCCGGTATTCATCAGCGGCAGGTCGAAACCGAGCAGCAGCGCCGACACGTGTTCGCTGACCAGCGCGCCGCCCATCACCGTGCCGAGGATGATCGACATGACGGTCAAGCCTTCGATCCAGCCATTGGCCGGCACCAGTTTTTCAGGCGGTAGCAATTCCGTCAGGATGCCGTACTTGGCGGGCGAATACACCGCCGCGCCGAAACCGACCACCGCATAGGCCAGCAATGGATAGACGCCGCAAAACAGCAGCACGCAGCCGGAAATCTTGATCAGGTTGGCGATGAACATCACGCGGCCTTTTTGCATCGAATCGGCGAATGCGCCGACAAAAGCGGCCAGCAAGATATAGAACAACACGAACGACAGCTTGAGCATCGGCGACAGGTAAGCCGGGCTGTTCATCCTGGTCAGCAGATCAATTGCGACGAACAAAAGTGCGTTGTCTGCCAGCGAAGAAAAGAACTGCGCTGCCATGATGATGTAAAAGCCACGGGTCATTGGATAGGTCACAAAACAAGTCTGGCCCGCTTTATACCATGAATGGGGAACAGGATCTGTTAATTCCGGGGCAATTGGATGGGGAGTGGGTTAGCGCACGATGCCGTAAAGTGGCTGGCAGGGGAGACAGTGATTGCCCGCCGTGAATCCGAGGCGGGCTGTTACTTTTAAGGAAGATAAGGCTGGAATCCGCGTCCATCCGACGCCGGACCATCCAGATTAACGGTAAAACGCTTCGACTTTGCCTTTTAATTTGATCAGCATCGCGCGGCCGCGGCGGTCCAGGGTTTTGCCGGCAGGTACTTTAATCCAGCCTTCGCTGATGCAGTACTCTTCGACATCCGAGCGTTCCTTGTCGTTGATTTTAATGCCGATGTCGTGTTCGAACACGGCAGCGATATGATAAGGGCTGCTTGGGTCGATGGACAGGCGGTCGGGCAGGGGCGGGAGGGTAGTGGTATCGTTCATGGGCCAGATTATCCACTAGAACGGCGGCCAGTACAACGGACGGCGTGCAGGCCGGACGCGGAGGCACGGCGCTTGACGGTCGCCTCTGCCGCGTCCCGGCACTGATAAATATGGTTAAAAATAGACGGTTGCAGTCACCTTGTCGCTATAATCCCCCGGCGACGGCGTGGTTTGGCTGGGAATCAGCCCATAGATCGTCACTTGCTGGCTAGCGCCGGTACCCACATTATCGTAAGTCGTCGTACCAGCTGTGCCATCGCCCCAGATCGGGCCATCCAGGCTGGATGACAATCGATAAGAAACAGTTTCGTTGCTTAGCGCATTCTTCATCCTGCGGTCATTTTGTGCATTCGTCACGTTGCCGCCGCTCAATACGATTCTGTAACTGTTCGCCACCGTGCACTTCACCGTGACATTACCGGTGGCCCGTATACCTCCGGACAATACGCCCCGCGAACCGAACGCCACCGGCGTGGTATTGATCAGGCAGTCATTAATGATGTTGGCCCGGACATTGAATCCAAACGAGGCCGTGGTGCCGGAAGTCTGGCAAGGACGAACAATAATGGAGCCCGACGTATAGTTAATCGTCCCGGCGCCGGTGAAATTCGTCGCGTAGGTGGTGGTGGCGTTGGACTCGGTCGCGGCCAGGGCCAGGTCGCTGGCGGAGATTCTGGCATATACCGGGAAGGTTAAGGTGTTGGTGCCAATCGCAAGCAATCCACTGAATAAGGTATTGATGGAGCTGGTGGTCGCATAACCACCCCATACATTGGCGGGTGTGTAAGTGGCGGTCCGATATAAATTGAACGGTATTTTCTTGGTGCCGTTGGTCAGAACCCGGGAGTTGATATCAATCGCGCCCGGGCCGGGATCCAGGTTGGCGCAGACGTTGATATTCGGAAGGATGATGATATTACCGTCCAGGATGATAAAAGTGCAGGTAATGCTGAGTGTGCCGTTGGCGAAATAATCCTGTCCGGAAACGGGGCTGACATTGCCAAAGGAGATGTCCGTCATCGAGGCGGAACATATATCGGCTTTTGCGTCGCTTATTGTCATCATCAGCAGCACGACTGTGAATAGCGAAAGAAAGAGGTTTCTTGGCGATTTTATAGTAGGCATAGTTTAAATGGAGGGCCATGGATGAGTCTGGCGGCTTCAAGAAACAAGCGCAATACTGTGGTGGTTAACAGTGCTTGCCGACGTTTGGGGCTGACTGGTATGTTGAGTATAGACGAGGAGGGAGGAGTTGGGGATTCAAGCGTGCGCGGGGTGGATATTGTAGCGCGGTGCTGTTGCAGGTGATGCTGACGGCGAAATTGATGAGGTGAATTTTTTATGGGTTATTCGATTTGTCGATACTTATTTTTGCATTTGCCATTTCCCTGGATCTCAATATTTCGTCTGGAAAAAAAAGACTTCCGAGCTTGCACTTTTGGAGCCTTATTTTTTTGTCCGGTGGTTGAGATGGCGGGAATCGAACCTACCGAAAATGCAGTGTTCTATAGCGTTACGCTTGATTAGCTGGCATTTTGCAGATATTAAAAAAATCGTCACGAAGTAGATGTCGGTCTAAGCATTGCTTCCATTAATGCAGCACGTCAAATTTGCCAGTTAGCAATGCGTAATGCGCACTCTTGTCGTGGCAGTCTTGCGCCGGCAGCGAGCATGGCTTGCAAACCCATGGCAGCTTGTATTTTTGTTACAATATTTACTTCCACCAGTCTGTCGAGCAGCCATAGTGCTCCGTGGACTTGTAAACCATCTTTTGCCGCTTGTTTTCTGAGCTGTCCATCACCCGTCAAAAGAGGACGCCCAGTAGACTTAGCTAAAAAGTAACATGAGACATCAGCGAGTGAACTATTGTTATGCGCGTCGGTAAGTTCAGATAGGCTCTTGACTGAATCTTCATCCAGTTCCACAACGGACAAACCCATTTCAGTTAACTCATCATGGTCAAAATCATTGAGCTCGAACAGAACAAAGTCAGTACAGCAAAGCGTGAATGGAAGTTGAAACAGCACTTCCAACATTCCCGCGTGTCTGAAGTCAATTAGTATGTTTGTGTCACTAATGTAAACTAAGTTCATTCATGCACCAGTGCGCCACATACCCCAGCATCAAGTTGACTGATCGGAATTTGAAGGAATTCAGCTGCTCGTGAAACCGTAATCATCCCTTCGGCCAGCGCCCGAAATACTAAGGACTCAAATCGACGAGGGCGTTCGCTAGGCAAAGCCCCCGGTTCCATCCTTCTCCACCCGTTCCCAGACATAGTAATGGTTATCGCTTGGTATCCGGCTGGACTTAGTAGACCAAGATCCTTGAGGCGTCGAACAATCGCTTGCATTGAAATACCGTAGAGCTCTTTTGCATTTAGCAACTCTTGGGGGTGAACTCTTGAACGAGTATGCCCACCGAACTCGACCTTCACCTGTGCAGCGGGGAACAGAAATGCGCCGGCAAAACGATGACAGCATATTTCTTTGGTCTTATCATCCATTGACTCTGGAAGTTCCATGACCCAGTGACCTAGTTCATGTGCTGCAGTGAAGCGCATTCGCTCACCTGGACGATCTTTGTTGAGTGAAATGAGAACATTGGTTTCGTCATGGGACGCGGCGCACGCGCCATCAAAGTCCTCAGATACATTCAATAAGATTATTTTGATGCCGTGGAACTCCAAGAGATCAGTAAGGTTGGCAATTGCGTCTCCGCCGATTGCCCACCGGGCACGTAAAGTGTTCGCGGCTTCTTCGGCTTCCTCAACCGAGCTAACTTTTAATGACCTTGGAGGAAGTACAGTTGCTCGTACTGATTCGTCAAAACACATTTCCAGCGAAAGGTATCGGTCCAAGTGGTCATGCATGAGTTCGCTAACTTGCGCCTGCCGATAGAGTGGCATTTTGGCAAGCTTTCTAAACTCAAGCGGCGCAAGTGATACGGTTTCTTTTCGGAAAAAATACTCCGGCTTTACCTCTAAAGCTCTTGCCAGCTTAAGGATTCTTGCGGAGTTTGGAGCCATCTTCCCGCTCTCAAATTTGCTCAGTGCTTGCTTGGTGATATCGCCCATTTTTTGGGCGACTTCATCTAACGACATGCCTCGCGAAACGCGTGCCCGTCGAATTCTCTCATTGATTTTTGACTTTTCCATGGTTGACAAAATACGGACTTATTCATGATTTGTCAACCTAAATCATAGTATTTGCGCATTGTGAAAAAGAAAGAAAATCGCATGCCCTGAGCCTATATTGCAATATTGCATTACGTCAACTTTCCGCATGCGATCTGATCAAAATAAGGGAAGTTAAATCTTGGCAATATTTTCAAATAGTATTTCAACACGGCTCCCTGCTAATGTATCTGCATCCGGCATCCACCGCCCGTATACTCGAGCAATCATGGTCTAGTCCGCATGTCCCATCTGTTTTGCCACCCACATTGGGTGCTCTCCGGCCGATAGCATCATGCTGGCGTACGTGTGCCGTGTCTGGTAAGGATTGCGATACCGTACGCCAGCATTTTGCAATATCCCCGTCCACAGCGTTTTGCGGATAGGCTGGTCGCCCTCCCAGCGCCGCTCCAGGCGAGGATTTTGAAAAACTTCCTCGCCCTTCACCCATGTGAATGCCTTTTGTTCCTGTAGCGCATGCATGGCGCGCTCCAGCAGCTTATCCTCGCGGCGGCCGGCGTTGGTCTTGGTGCTCTCCGCCGCCTTGGAATGCTGGATGAGGGCTCGTGTCACCATCACGACCCCACGAACGAAGTCCACGTCGGCCCAGTCCAGGGCCACCAGTTCTGACGTGCGCAAGCCGGTCCAGAAGGCAAACTGCAGCAGGTTGCGCCCCTGGCCGGTTGCCTGCGCCAAAATCGCCGCTTGTTCCTCCTTCGTAAACGGGTCGATATCGTCTTTCGACTGCGGCGCCTCGACCTTGGAATAGCACCAGCGCGCCAGAGGATTGACCTCGATCAGCTCGTTCTTTATCGCGTCATTCAGCGCCTTGCGCAGCGCCGACAGCATGATGGTGCCGAGCCAAGGGATCAGCTGAGCAACGACGATTTTGCGATAGCCGTTGTATGTGCTGACGGTGAGGTGTTTTTTCTGCCTCTCCAGCCACTTGTTCAGAAACGCCCCTATGTCTGTGCATCACGAGTTGGAGTCAGGTTTTCCATTCAGACTCGACCTCAGCCGCGCGATGTACATCGGGCCGCCAATGATGTGCTTAGGAAAAACAGCCTGCGCCCCAAAACCTAGCCAGACGAATCGGAGAGGGTTGCGCTTGCAAGCGCAACCCGGTTTTGCGGCGCCGAGCTGCGCTCGCCGAATTCCCGCAAAACCCCCGCGTCCGTACCGTCCGCGGATGCGGTTCCCGGCTGGCGGCAGCGAAAGGATAAAAACAAAGGCCCCCGAGCTTGCGCTCGGGGGCCTTTGTTTTTATCCAGTGGTGGAGACGGCGGGAATCGAACCCGCGTCCGCAAGCACTCTACAGACAGTTCTACATACTTAGCACTGCCATTTAATTTAACCGGTACAACGCGGACGTGCACGCTGTGTACAAGCGAGTTACCTATTATTTAGTCGAATGCTAAGTAACCCAGCATCAGACGAGTCCCTGTAAATGACTCCAGAGCTTTTGACGGCCCACCCCAGGGACGAGGTGTTCTAGAGCTAGCAGCGATTAAGCTGCCAGTGCGTACGATTTATCGTTTGCAGTTAAGTTTTTTCTGGGTGTATTTACGAGGTAACCAGCCCTCGGTATGCCCTGCGCTGCTTTGCAACCCACGTCGAAACCAGGTCGTCCCCACAGAACTTTGATTTTAACCCAATTCGCCCAAGCTTGCAGGCTTGTTTCCCTATCAAGCTGCGATGATGTCAAACTCTGCCCATTCCAGGTCGTCATCTACCTGCTTGGCCGGGGCTCGTCTGCTTCCGCGTCAAGCCCCTGCGACATCAAACGCATGCCAGATAATCAAGCCGCCAGTTGCCCGCGCTGTACCACCCCGCGCACCACTTCCAGCAAGGCCAGCGGCGATTCCAGCAGGTAATCGGCGCCCCAGTGCTGCGGTTCGACCGCACCGCAATAGCCCCAGGCGCAGGCGATGGTCCGCATGCCCGCGGCTTGGCCGGCCTGGATGTCGCGCAAGTCGTCGCCGACATACCAGCATTGCTCAGGGGCGAGTTCCAGCCGGCGCGCCGCTTCCAGCAGCGGGGCCGGGTGCGGTTTCGGATGCGCCATGGTGTCGCCGGAAATCACGCAGCCCGCCTTGTGCAAGCCGATCTGGCCGATCAGCGGGTCGGTGAAGCGCGCCGCCTTGTTGGTCACCACGCCCCAGGCCAGGCCCAGTCCGCTCAAGCCGTCCAGCATTTCCGGTACGCCGCCGAACAGGGTGCTGTGCACCGCCAGCGCCGCCGCGTAGTTGTCGAGGAAGCTGACGCGCAGCTCTTCGTAGCCTTCGTCTTCCGGTTTGATGCCGAATGACGCGCCTATCATGCCGCGCGCGCCGGCCGAGGCGGTCGGGCGCAGCAGTTCGTAGGGCGTCGCTTCCAGGCCGCGCTTGCTGCGCAGCAGGTTGAGCGCCGCCGCCAGGTCTGGCGCGGTGTCGGCCAGGGTGCCGTCCAGGTCGAACAGGATGGCGCGCGGCGCAGTAGGTGTGGTCATGGCTGGTATCGGATAAATGAAGGAAAACGGCGGCCACGGCCGCCGGTCAGGATGGTTAAAGCGGCCGGCTGCAAGCCACCAGGTAGTTGACGCTGGTATCCTGGTTCAGCGAGTAGATCTTGGTCAGCGGGTTGTAGCTCATGCCTTTCAAGCCATCGACGCTCAAGCCGGCGCTGCGCGCGAATTGCGACAGTTCGGCCGGGGTGATGAACTTGTCGTAGTCGTGCGTGCCCTTGGCCAGCAGGCGCAAGATGTATTCGGCGCCGATGATGGCGAACAGGTACGCTTTCAGGTTGCGGTTCAGCGTAGAAAAGAATACCTGGCCGCCCGGCTTGACCAGCTTGGCGCAGGCGCGCACCACGGACGATGGATCCGGCACGTGTTCCAGCATTTCCATGCAGGTCACCACGTCGTACTGGCCGGCTTCCTGCTCGGCCATGTCTTCGGCGGCGATCAACTGGTAGCGCACCTGCGCGCCCGATTCGAGGCTGTGCAGGTCGGCCACTTTCAACGCTTTTTCGGACAGGTCGATGCCGGTCACGCTGGCGCCTTTTTTCGCCATCGATTCGGCCAGGATGCCGCCGCCGCAGCCGATGTCGATCACGCGCTTGCCGGCCAGCGGCACGCGCGCATTGATCCATTCCAGGCGCAGGGGGTTGATTTCGTGCAAGGGACGAAACTCGGATGTGGGGTCCCACCAGCGATGGGCCAGCTCACTAAATTTTTGCAGTTCTAAGGGATCGGCGTTCATAGGTCGAATAATAACGGCTATTTGCGGAAACGGCAGCCATGGACGTAAAAAAACCCCGCCGTGGCGAGGTTTTTTCAGCCGGCGCACATTGCTGCGCGCCGTGTTTGCCAGTAACTAATTACTTGCGGGTACCGACAACTTCGATTTCCACGCGACGGTTTTGTGCGCGGCCAGCTGCAGTTTTGTTGTCTGCGACTGGTTGTGCTTTACCTTTGCCTTCGGTGTACACGCGGTTGGTTTCGATACCTTTCGAAACCAGGTAAGCTTTCACAGCTTCTGCGCGACGGATCGACAGTTTTTGGTTGTAAGCTTCGGTACCTACCGAGTCGGTGTGGCCGACAGCGATGATGACTTCCAGGTTGATGCCGCCCAGTTTCGATTGCAGGTCGTCCAGTTTCGCTTTGCCTTCCGGTTTCAGGGTGGCTTTGTCGAAATCGAAGAATGCATCAGCGGCGAAGCTGACTTTTTCCGAGGTTGGCGCAACCACGACTGGTACTGGAGCTGGTGCAGGGGCTGGAGCCGGTGCAGGCGCTACAGGTGGCGGCGGAGGTGCGACGCACTTGCCGTCTTGCAGGGTTTCTGGCGCTACGCACAGCGGTACGTCGCAACCTGGCACCGCGTCAGCTGGTGTCCAGTAGCCGGTGCGCCAGCACAGGCCGAATGGATCACGGACGATAACGCCACGTGCATCTTGCACATAGGCGCTTTTTGGGCTAGGTGCTTTCAGATCGGTGGTCACTGGCGCGAACGGTGGCGAGGTTGGGGTCTGGGCCGAAGCCGAGCCAGCAATCACTGCGGATGCAGCGAAAAACAACGTTACAAATTTATTCATTCTTTTTTCCTTTCGGGGATGATATCCGCAGAACAACACTGCGCTACTTGACTTGCGTGCCGAGATTTTAACATGCAGGTTAGAAACGCTCGTTTCCTATTGCGAAACTTGCAATTAACTTCACAACCATTTTGCCACACGCGTTCCCGGCACACGAACGTGGTTAAATCAAAGTTTCCCCGATTTTAGACTTGTCGTTGTTTTCCTGCAACGCAAACACCGGTTTGTTACAAGGCACTTACATTTGCGCGGGCTTTTTGCCACATTAACGGGCAGTGACTGAAAATTACATTACTTTTATGCACTATTCGCAGGCATGACTGCACAAAAGCGGTGCAAACCGGCCATCCATGCGGCTTGCCGCAGATTTGCGCAGCACGCCGGGCGCGCATGCTAAAATCGTACGCTTGACTGTTAACAACATGGTGTGCCGGTCACCGCGCCCGCCACCAGAGCAACAGCCGCCAAGGATATGCAGTTTGCGTCACACATTGCGTAACAGATAAGTTAACCACAGCCTGAGATCAGTCGAACCGCCAATGGATCAATTCGCAAAAGAAACAATTCCTATTTCCCTCGAAGAAGAGATGCGCAAGAGCTACCTCGATTACGCGATGAGCGTGATCGTCGGCCGCGCCTTGCCGGACGTGCGCGACGGCTTGAAGCCGGTGCACCGCCGGGTCTTGTTCGCGATGCATGAAATGAATAACGTGTGGAATCGTCCTTACGTCAAGTGCGCCCGCGTGGTCGGCGAAACCATGGGTAAATACCATCCGCACGGCGACGCGTCGATTTACGACACGCTGGTGCGCATGGCGCAGGATTTCTCTTTGCGCTACACGCTGGTCGATGGCCAGGGCAACTTCGGTTCGGTCGACGGCGACGCCGCCGCCGCGATGCGTTACACCGAGTGCCGCCTGGACAAGATCGCCAGTGAAATCCTGGCCGACATCGACAAGGATACCGTCGATTTCGTGCCGAACTATGACGGCAAGGAAAAGGAACCGTCGGTGCTGCCGACCAGGATTCCGAACTTGCTGATCAACGGCGCCTCCGGCATCGCGGTCGGCATGGCCACCAACATCCCGCCGCACAATATCACCGAAGTGATCGACGGCGCGCTGCATGTGCTGCGCAATCCGGATTGCAGCATCGACGAGCTGATCGACATCATCCCGGCGCCGGACTTCCCGACCGCCGGCATCATCTATGGCGTGTCCGGCGTGCGCGACGGCTACCGCACCGGCCGCGGCCGGGTGGTGATGCGCGCCAAGACCCACTTCGAGGAATTCGGCAAGGAAGGCGGCCGCATCGCGATCATCGTCGACGAGCTGCCATACCAGGTCAATAAAAAGTCGCTGCTGGAGCGCATCGCCGAAAACGTCCGCGACAAGAAGCTGGACGGCATTTCCGACATCCGCGACGAGTCCGACAAATCGGGCATGCGCGTGGTGATCGAGTTGAAACGCAATGAAGTGCCGGAAGTGGTGCTCAACAACCTGTACAAGCAGACCCAGTTGCAAGACACCTTCGGCATGAACATGGTGGCGCTGGTCGATGGCCAGCCGCGTTTGCTGAACTTGAAGCAGATGCTGCAATGCTTCCTGGCGCACCGCCGCGAAGTGGTCACGCGGCGCACCGTGTTCGAATTGCGCAAGGCGCGCGAACGCGGCCACGTGCTGGAAGGCCTGGCGGTCGCGCTGGCCAATATCGACGATTTCATCGCCATCATCAAGGCCGCGCCGACGCCGCCGATCGCCAAGGTCGAGCTGATGTCGCGTCCCTGGGATTCGTCGGTGGTGCGCGAAATGCTGGCCCGTACCGGCGACGGCACCACCGTCGGCGGCATCGACGCCTTCCGTCCGGAACACCTGCCGAAGCACTATGGCATGCAGGCCGATGGCTTGTACAAGCTGTCCGACGACCAGGCGCAAGAAATTTTGCAAATGCGCTTGCAACGTTTGACCGGCCTGGAACAGGACAAGATCGTCAACGAATACAAGGAAGTGATGGCCCACATCGCCGACTTGCTGGACATCCTGGCCAAGCCGGAACGCGTCACCGTCATCATCACCGATGAAATGACGCTGGCCAAAAACGAATACGGCGCCGGCAACAAGGACGTGCGCCGTTCGCAGATCGAGCTGAACGCGACCGACCTGGAAACCGAAGATTTAATTACGCCGCAAGACATGGTGGTGACCTTGTCGCACACCGGTTACATGAAGGCCCAGCCGATCACCGAATACCGCGCGCAAAAACGCGGCGGCCGCGGCAAGCAGGCGATGGCGACCAAGGAAGAGGACTGGATCGACCAGCTGTTCATCGCCAATACCCACGATTACATCCTGTGCTTCTCGGACCGCGGCCGCATGTACTGGCTGAAGGTGTGGGAAGTGCCGCAAGGTTCGCGCAATTCGCGCGGCAAGCCGATCGTCAATATGTTCCCGTTGCAGGACAATGAAAAGATCACCGTGATCCTGCCGCTGTCGGGCGACAACCGGGTCTTCCCGGAAGACCATTATGTGTTCATGTCGACCAGCCTGGGCACCGTCAAGAAGACGCCTTTGAGAGACTTCAGCAATCCGCGCGCAAAGGGCATCATCGCGGTCGACCTGGACGAGGGCGACTTCCTGATCGGCGCCGCGCTGACCGACGGCAAGCACGACGTGATGCTGTTCTCCGATTCCGGCAAGGCGGTGCGCTTCGACGAAAACGACGTGCGTCCGATGGGCCGCACGGCGCGCGGCGTGCGCGGCATGAACCTGGAAGAAGGCCAGCACGTGATCGCGCTGCTGGTGGCCGAGAACGAGCAGCAATCGGTATTGACGGCGACCGAGAACGGTTACGGCAAGCGTACCCCGATCACCGAATACACCCGTCACGGCCGCGGCACCAAGGGCATGATCGCGATCCAGACCAGCGAGCGCAACGGCAAGGTGGTGGCCGCGACGCTGGTCGACACCAGCGATGAAATCATGCTGATCACCACCGGCGGCGTGCTGATTCGCACCCGGGTGTCGGAGATCCGCGAGATGGGCCGCGCCACCCAGGGCGTGACGCTGATCGCGGTCGAAGACGGCACCAAGCTGTCCGGCTTGCAGCGGGTGGTCGAGACCGATATCGATGAAGTCGAGTTGAGCACCGAGGCCGCTTCGGCCGCCCCGGTGGCACCGCGCGACAATCCGGCGGCAGCGCCTGACCAGGCGCCGGACGAAACGGCAGAGTAAAATGATTGGGGCCCCTTATCCGGGCCCCAATTGCTATCTATGGCCGCTGTTTGCCAATACGGCAAGTGCGCCAGCGATCCACTTAACAACTATCCAGGACCGTCAACGTGACCCACATTTATAATTTCTCCGCCGGCCCCGCCGTCTTGCCGAAGGAAGTGTTGCAACAGGCCGCCGCCGACATGCTCGACTGGCATGGCAGCGGCATGTCGGTGATGGAGATGAGTCACCGCGGTCCCGAATTCAGCGCCATCTATCAAGCGGCCGAGCGCGACCTGCGCGACTTGCTGGCGGTGCCGGACAATTACAGGATCCTGTTCATGCAGGGCGGCGGGCTGACCCAGAACGCGGTGATTCCGATGAACCTGGTGGGCCGCACCGCGACCGTTGACAAGCCGGCCACGGTCGATTTTGTCGTCACCGGTTCCTGGTCCGCCAAGTCGCACCAGGAAGCGGCGCGCTACGCCAGCGTGAACATCGCCGCGTCGTCCCGGGCGCAGGGCTTTTCGACCGTGCCGCCGCAAGCGCAATGGAATCTGACGCCCGGCGCGGCCTATCTGCACCTGTGCACCAATGAAACCATCGACGGCGCCGAATACAATTTCACGCCCGAGCTGGGCGGCCTGTCGGCCGATACGCCGATCGTGGCCGACATGTCGTCGCACATCCTGTCGCGCGTGATCGACGTGTCGAAATACGGCGTCATCTTCGGCGGCGCGCAAAAGAATATCGGCCCGGCCGGTCTGACGCTGGTGATCGTGCGCGAAGACTTGCTGGGCCATGCGCTGCCATGCTGCCCGTCGACCTTCGACTGGAAAGTGGTGGCCGACAATGCGTCGATGTTCAACACGCCGCCGACGTATGCGATCTATATCGCCGGCCTGGTATTCCAGTGGCTCAAGCGCCAGGGTGGCGTGGCGGCCATGGAACAGCGTAATATCGAGAAAGCGGCGCTGTTGTACGCGGCGCTCGACGCCGATGATTTTTATAGCAACCCGATTGATCCCGAATGCCGTTCGCGCATGAATATCCCGTTTTTCCTGCGCGACGCATCATTGAATGAAGCATTCCTGGCCGGCGCCAAGCAGCGCGGCCTGCTGCAACTGAAGGGCCACAAGTCCGTCGGCGGTATGCGAGCATCGATTTACAATGCGATGCCGATCGAGGGCGTGCAGGCGCTGGTCGATTATTTGAATGAGTTCGCCGGCCGCGGCAAGGCTTGAACTGGCTTGAACGAGCCTGAATTTTGCCAGCGGCGGCAAAGATCGAAATACAGCAGACGAAGTCCATCCACCATGACAGACAAATTAAAACCATTGCGCGAAGAGATCGATGCGATCGACGCGCAAATTCTTGACCTACTCAACCGCCGCGCGCTGGTGGCCCAGCAAGTCGGCCACGTCAAGGCCGAAACCCGCGCGCCGGTATTCCGTCCCGAGCGCGAGGCGCAGGTGCTGCGCGGCGTGGCCGAGCGCAATCCCGGGCCGATGGGCAACCGCGAAGTGCAAACCATCTTCCGCGAAATCATGTCGTCCTGCCGCGCGCTGGAAAAGCGCGTCACGGTCGCTTACCTGGGGCCGGTCGGCACCTTCAGCGAACAAGCCGTGTACCAGCAATTCGGCAGCGCCGTCGACGGCTTGCCGTGCGTGTCGATCGATGAAGTGTTCCGCGCCACCGAAGCTGGCACCGCCGATTTCGGCGTGGTGCCGGTCGAGAATTCGTCGGAAGGCGCGGTCAACCGCACGCTCGACCTGATGCTGCAAACCAGTTTGATCATCAGCGGCGAGATATCGATCCCGATCTATCACAGCCTGATGAGCAAGAGCGGCAATATGGACGGCATCACGGTCATCTGCGCCCATTCGCAGGCGCTGGCGCAATGCCAGGCGTGGCTGAACCAGCATTACCCGCAGATCGAGCGGCGCGCCGTGGCGTCCAACGCCGAAGGCGCGCGCATCGCCAGCGACGACCCGACCACGGCGGCGATCGCCAGCGAAATGGCGGGCGAACAGTACAAGCTGGGCGTGATCAAGGGCCATATCCAGGACGATCCGCACAACCGCACCCGTTTTGCGGTGGTCGGCACGTTGGCGACCGCGCCGTCCGGCCAGGACCAGACCTCGCTGGTATTGGCGGTGCCGAACAAGGCCGGCGCCGTGTACCAGCTGCTGGCGCCGCTGGCCCGGCATGGCGTGTCGATGACGCGCTTCGAATCGCGCCCCGCGCGCATCGGCACCTGGGAGTATTATTTCTACGTCGATATCGAAGGCCATGTGCACAACCCGGCGGTGGCGCAGGCGCTGCTGGAGTTGAAGGATAACGCCGCCTTCTTCAAGGTGCTCGGCTCGTATCCGCTGAGCCTCTAACGTTCACTTACGTTCACTTTATTTAATTAAAAATACCATGTCCCATAATTTTGGTCCGCAACACGTCCGCGCCATCGCGCCTTACCAGAACGGCAAGCCGATCGCCGAAGTCGCGCGTGAATTCGGTCTCGACGAGGCGTCCATCGTGAAGCTGGCGTCGAATGAAAATCCATACGGCTTGCCGGAATCGGCGAAGCAGGCGATGTTCGCCGCGGCCGCCGAACTGGGCCGCTATCCGGACGCCAACGGCTTCGATTTGAAAGCCGCGCTGTCGGCGCGCTACGATGTGCCGGCCGACTGGATCACGCTCGGCAACGGCAGCAACGATATCCTTGAAATCGCCGCGCACGCGTTTGTGCAGCAGGGCCAGGCGGTGGTGTATTCGCAGTATTCGTTTGCCGTATATGCGCTGGCCACCCAGGGCCTGGGCGCGCGCCACATCGTGGTGCCGGCGCGCGATTACGGCCATGACCTGGCCGCGATGCTTGCCGCGATCGACAGCGATACCAGACTGGTCTTCATCGCCAATCCGAACAATCCGACCGGCACCTTCCTGCCGGCGGCCGAACTGGAGGCATTCCTGAAGCAGGTGCCGGCCCACGTGGTGGTGGTGCTCGACGAAGCGTACAACGAATACCTGCAGCCGGAACAGCAATACGAATCGGCGGCCTGGGTGAAACAGTATCCGAACCTGGTGGTGTCGCGCACGTTCTCGAAAGCGTACGGCCTGGCCGGCTTGCGGGTCGGTTTTGCGATTGCCCAGCCGGTATTGACCGATTTGATGAACCGCATCCGCCAGCCGTTCAACGTCAATTCGATGGCGCAGGCGGCCGCCGTCGCCGCGCTCGGCGACAGCGCATTCCTGGAGCAGGGCGCGCGCAACAACGCCGCCGGCTACCGCCAGTTCACCGAGGCGTTCGACGCGCTGGGCCTGGAATATGTGCCGTCCCACGGCAACTTCGTGCTGGTCCGCGTCGGTGACGACGACGGCGCCGGCGCGCGCATCAACCTGGCCTTGCTGAAGCAGGGCGTGATCGTGCGCCCGGTCGGCAGTTACGGCTTGCCGCAGTGGCTGCGCATCTCGATCGGTTTGCCGCAAGAGAACGCGGTCTTGATCGCGACGCTGACCAAGGTGCTGGCGGAAGGTTGAGGCGCTATGTTAAATAAAGTTGTTATTGTCGGCGTCGGCTTGATCGGCGGCTCGTTTGCGCGGGCCTTGAAGCACGCCGGCGCGGTCGGCACCGTGGTTGGCGTCGAGCGTTCGGCCGCGTCGCTGGCCCGCGCGCTGGAACTGGGCATCATCGATGTCGCGACGGATGACCTGGCGCAGGCGCTCGATGGCGCCGACCTGGTGCTGCTCGCCGCGCCGGTGGCGCAAACCGAAGCGATCCTGGCGGCGCTGCTGCCGCATCTGCAGGCCGGCACGGTGCTCAGCGACGCCGGCAGCACCAAGACCGATGTGGTGGCCGCGGCGCGCCGCGCGCTGGGCGCCAAGGTTCATCAGTTCGTGCCGGGCCATCCGATCGCCGGACGCGAAACCAACGGGCCGGACGCCGCCATCATCGATCTGTACCGGGGCAAGAAAGTCGTGCTGACGCCGCTGGCGGAAAATGCCGCGGCCGATGTCGAGCGGGTCGCGCAAGCGTGGCGTGCCTGCGGCGCGCTGATCCATGCCTTGACGCCGCAAGAGCACGATAAGGTGTTCGCCTCGGTCAGCCATTTGCCGCATTTGCTGGCCTTTGCGCTGGTCGACGATATCGCCCACAAGCCGCACGCCGATCTGCTGTTCCAGTATGCCGCCAGCGGTTTCCGCGACTTTACCCGCATCGCCGGATCGTCGCCCGAAATGTGGCGCGACATCAGCCTGGCCAATCAAGCCGCGCTGCTGAACGAACTCGATGCCTACCTGTCACAATTGACACAGCTGCGCGGCATGCTGGCCGCCGGCGACGGCGCCGCCATCGAGGCTGTGTACGGCAACGCCCAGCGCGCCCGCGAACAGTGGATCGCGACGATCGAGTCCGCCGAAGCCCCGGCCGCGGCCCGCTCACACCCCTAGAATCTTCAAGGACCAATTCGCATGAGTCAGAATAAAACACACTACCCGCACCATCTCGATTTAAAGCCGGTGATGCACGTCGAGGGCGCCGTGCGCCTGCCGGGCTCGAAAAGCATTTCCAACCGCGTGCTGCTGCTGGCCGCGCTGGCCGAAGGCACCACCAGGATCGTCGACTTGCTGGCATCGGACGACACGCTGGTGATGCTCACCTCGCTGACCGCGCTGGGCGTGCACTGGACCCAGGAAGAGCAAACCGATCCGCATACGCTGCACCAGGTGCACCATGTGCAAGGCGCCGGCGGCATCTTCCCGAATCACGCGGCCGACCTGTTCATGGGGAACGCCGGCACCGCGATCCGTCCGCTGACGGCGGCGCTGGCCGTGATTGGCGGCGACTACACGCTGCACGGCGTGGCGCGCATGCATGAGCGGCCGATCGGCGACCTGGTCGATGCGTTGAACGCAGTCGGCGCGCAAATCGAGTATACCGGCGAGCAGGGCTTCCCGCCGCTGCGCATCCGCCGCGGCCACATCCACGCGCAGCGCATGAAAGTGGCCGGCAATGTGTCGAGCCAGTTCCTGACCGCGCTGCTGATGGTGGCGCCGCTGATGGCGCAACAGCACAGCGTGACCATCGAGGTGGCCGGCGAACTGATTTCGAAGCCGTACATCCAGATCACGCTGAACCTGATGAAGCGCTTCGGCGTCACCGTCGAGCAGGACGGCTGGTCGTCGTTCACCATCGGGCCGGGCCAGAAATACCAAAGCCCGGGTCTGATCCACGTCGAGGGCGATGCGTCGTCGGCGTCGTATTTCCTGGCGGCCGGCGCGATTGCCGGCGGACCGGTGCGGGTCGAGGGCGTGGGCCGCGACAGCATCCAGGGCGACGTGCGCTTCGTCGAAGCGCTGCAGCAGATGGGCGTGGCCATCACGATGGGCGAAAACTGGATCGAAGCCCGTTCCAGCGGCGTATTGAAAGCCATCGACGCCGATTTCAATCACATCCCCGACGCGGCGATGACGATCGCCATCGCCGCGCTGTATGCCGACGGCACCAGCACCTTGCGCAATATCGCCAGCTGGCGCGTCAAGGAAACCGACCGCATCGCGGCCATGGCGACCGAATTGCGCAAGCTGGGCGCCGAGGTGGAAGAGGGCGCCGATTACCTGCGCGTGACGCCGCCGGCGGCGATCCGGCCGGCCACCATCGACACTTACGACGACCACCGCATGGCGATGTGCTTTTCGCTGGCCTCGCTGGATGGCGCGGCGCGCCGTGGCACGGAAGTGCGCATCAACGATCCGAAATGCGTGGCCAAGACTTTCCCCGAGTATTTCGCGGCCTTTGCCAGCATCGCGCACGAAAACCTGATTTAATAGTTAATGTAATCAACGCAACACTACTGCAGCACTAATATATATGCCGACATCCCACATCCCAGTCATCGCCATCGACGGCCCGACCGCTTCCGGCAAGGGCACGGTGGCGCACCGGGTGGCCGACAAGCTCGGTTTCCATTACCTCGACTCCGGCGCGCTGTACCGGCTGACGGCGCTCAGTGCGCTACGCCGCGGTACCGACTTGCACGACGAGCATGCGCTGGCCAAGCTGGCCGAGCATTTGCAGTGCAGCTTCGCCGGCGGCGAAATCCTGCTGGCGCATGAAAATGTCAGCGATGCGATCCGCGCCGAAGCGGTCGGCAATACCGCATCGAAGATCGCCGCCCTCCCTGCCGTAAGGCAAGCCTTGTTCGCCTTGCAACTGGGTTTTCGCAAGACGCCGGGACTGGTGGCGGACGGGCGCGACATGGGCACGGTGATTTTTCCGCATGCCCCGTTGAAAGTTTTCCTGACTGCAAGTGTCGAGGCGCGTGCGCAACGCCGATATAAGCAATTGATAGACAAGGGATTTTCTGCTACTATGGAAGACCTTCTGATGGATTTGCAGGCGCGAGACGAACGTGATACTCACCGTGCGATCGCGCCGCTGGTGCCGGCGGAAGGGGCGTTTGTCCTCGATACGTCCGGAATGACAGCCGATCAGGCCGTCGATCAGGTGTTGAAATGGTATGCCGCTGTCGTCAAGTAAGCCGTAAAAGTAAGTCGTGAAATAGTATTGCTTTATTAAATACTATGTGGTGCCCGTGGCGGCCCTGGCCTGCCCGGGTGTGTCAAAAACCTAACCCAGTTTAAGTCGCATCGTGCGATCTCTGCTGGTCAACTTGTGTGAACCCTATGTCTACAGTTACATCTACCGAATCTACCGGTATGGAAAGTTTTGCCGCGCTCTTCGAAGAATCGTTGTCGCGTCAAGATATGCGCTCCGGCGAAGTTATTTCCGCTGAAGTCGTGCGCCTCGACCACAATTTCGTGATCGTTAACGCCGGCCTCAAATCCGAAGCATTCATTCCTATTGAAGAATTCAAGAACGACCACGGCGAACTGGAAGTCAAAGTAGGCGACTTCGTTTCCGTGGCGATCGAATCGTTGGAAAACGGTTTCGGCGACACCATCCTGTCGCGCGACAAAGCCAAGCGTCTGGCTTCGTGGCTGGCGCTGGAAAAAGCGATGGAATCGGGCGAAATCGTCGTCGGTACCGTCAATGGCAAAGTCAAGGGCGGCCTGACCGTGCTGACCAACGGCATCCGCGCATTCCTGCCGGGTTCGCTGGTCGACACCCGTCCGGTAAAAGACACCACCCCATTCGAAGGCAAAACCCTCGAATTCAAAGTGATCAAACTGGATCGCAAGCGTAACAACGTGGTTCTGTCCCGCCGCGCCGTCATCGAAGCGTCGATGGGCGAAGAGCGTCAGAAACTGATGGAAACGCTGAAAGAAGGCACGGTCGTGACCGGCGTCGTCAAAAACATCACCGACTACGGCGCGTTCGTGGATCTGGGCGGTATCGACGGCTTGCTGCACATCACCGACCTGGCATGGCGTCGTGTGCGTCACCCGTCGGAAGTGCTGACCGTTGGTCAAGAGATCACCGCCAAAGTCCTGAAATACGATCAAGAGAAAAACCGTGTTTCGCTGGGCGTGAAACAACTGGGCGACGATCCTTGGACCGGTCTGTCCCGTCGTTACCCGCAAAGCACCCGTCTGTTCGGTAAAGTAACGAACCTGACCGACTACGGCGCGTTCGTTGAAGTCGAGCAAGGTATCGAAGGCCTGGTACACGTTTCCGAAATGGACTGGACCAACAAAAACGTCGCTCCTAACAAAGTTGTCCAACTGGGCGACGAAGTAGAAGTGATGGTACTGGAAATCGACGAAGAGCGTCGTCGTATCTCGCTGGGTATGAAACAGTGCAAAGCCAACCCATGGGATGACTTTGGCGTTACCCACAAGAAGGGCGATAAAGTCCGCGGCGCGATCAAATCGATCACCGACTTCGGCGTGTTCATCGGCCTGGCCGGCAACATCGACGGCCTGGTGCACCTGTCCGACCTGTCCTGGACCGAAACCGGCGAAGAAGCCGTGCGTCGCTTCAAGAAAGGTGACGAGCTGGAAGCCATCGTTCTGGCCATCGACGTTGAGCGCGAGCGCGTTTCCCTGGGCGTCAAGCAACTGGAAGGTGACCCATTCAACAACTTCGCAGCCATGAACGACAAAGGCTCGCTGGTTACCGGCACCGTGAAATCGGTAGAGCCTAAAGGCGCCGTGATCCAACTGTCCGAAGAAGTCGAAGGCTACCTGCGCGCTTCCGAAATCTCGCGCGATCGCGTTGAAGATGCCGGTACGCACTTGAAAGTTGGCGACACCGTTGAAGCGATGGTACTGAACATCGACCGCAAAGCCCGTGGTATCCAATTGTCGATCAAAGCGAAAGACAATGTCGAAACCCAGGAAGCAATGCAAAAGATGGCCGCTACCGACAACAACGCAGCTTCGGGCACCACCAGCCTGGGCGCATTGTTGAAAGCCAAGTTCGACAACAAGAACTAAGACCAGTTCGCGGATCAGCAGATGACCAAGTCCGAATTGATCACCCGCCTGGCTGAGCGTTATTCTCAGCTGGTGGCCAAGGATGCGGAGTATGCCGTCAAGACCATACTCGATGCGATGACCGGCGCCCTGGCGACCGGACAGCGCATCGAGATCCGCGGTTTTGGCAGCTTTGCCCTGAATAGCCGGCCACCGCGCATCGGACGCAATCCGAAGTCCGGCGATAAAGTGATGGTGCCTGAAAAACGGGTGCCGCACTTCAAGCCGGGTAAACAATTGCGCGAACGGGTGGACGCGATGGTCGGGCAACCGATCATCGAGGATTAATCCGGTCTGCTGGAAGCGACACGCCGGTATCCGGTGCACAAAGCGGCGTCCTTGTTGGATGCCGCTTTTTTTTATTGTGACTCATGTTGTCACTCAGTCAGTATCGGGGAACAGGCCAGGTTCTTTTGCAAGATTGCAAGAAAAACCTGGCCTGTTCCCGATAGCATTTTTTTGATGTAATCGCATTCTTGTGCCACACTGGCACGTTCGTTACTAACACCGGATCTGACCGATGAAAATAGTCTCCACCATTGTTGGATTTGTCCTGTTTGTGCTGTTCTTTGGTTTCGCGCTGAAGAATGCGCAGGAAGTCGACCTGCACTTTTTCCTCAACTATGAATTGCGCGGCCCGCTGGTCTTGATGCTGCTCGGCTTTTTTGTCGCCGGCGCCAGCCTGGGCGTATTGGCGTTGACGCCGACCGTGTTCCGCCACCGGCGCGAAGCGAACAAGCAAAAGACCACGATCCAGGCGCTGCAAACCGCCACCGGCCAGCCGGCCGGACAGCCGCAGCCGGATGGCGTGAATACCCAGTAATAAGTAGACAATAATCAGCACACAATAATCAGCACCGGAATCAGCTCGGCGATCAGCACGGCGATCGGCATTCGGCGATAATGCGGGCTTCCGCTTTTCCAACACACTTCATACAAAAATCGCATGGAATTTGAACTCTGGTGGCTCTTGGGTATCCCGATGTTTTTCGCGCTCGGCTGGATTGCCGCGCGGGTCGACATCCATCAATTGGTTTCCGAGTCGCGCAGCTTGCCGCGCGGCTATTTCAAGGGACTGAATTTCCTCCTCAACGAGCAGCACGACAAGGCCATCGACGCCTTCATTGAAATCGTCAAGCTCGATCCGGAAACGGCCGACATGCATTTCGCGCTCGGCAACCTGTTCCGCCGCCGCGGCGAGACGGAGCGGGCGATCCGGGTGCACCAGAACTTGCTGGCGCGTCCGGACTTGCCGCAAGAGCAGCAAGCCCACGCCGAATACGAGCTGGGCATGGATTATCTGAAAGCCGGCTTGCTGGACCGCGCCGAAGAAACTTTCAATCACCTGGTCGGCACCCAATACGCGGTGCAGGCGCGGCGCGCGCTGCTGGAAATCTTCCAGCGCGAAAAAGAATGGCCGCGCGCCATCGAAGCGGCGATCGGCTTGCAGGAATCCGGCGCCGGCGCGCGCCAAAAGGAAATCGCCCAGTTCTATTGCGAACTGGCGCATGACTCGCTGGTGCACATGCATCCGGACGACGCGTTGACGCTGCTGGAAAAAGCGCTGCAAACCGACCGCAAGAATGTCCGCGCCATCATGCTGACCGGCGATGCGCTACTGGCCAAGGGCGACGTCGAAGCGGCGCTGATGGCATGGCGCCGGGTCGAGCAGCAAAGCGTGCCGCACGTGGCGCTGGTGGCGCAGCGCCTGATGGATGGCTACACCAAGGTCGGCCGTCCGCAGGAAGGCGTCAACCTGCTCCGTTCCTACCTGGAAGAAGCGTCGTCGATCGACTTGATCGAAGTGGTGTTCAAGGCCGTCATCGAACTCGATGGCGTGGAAGCGGCCAAGCAATTGGTCAGCGCCGAATTGCGCCGCACGCCGACCTTGCTGGGCCTGGATAAATTGCTGGAGGCGCGCTTGATGGATGCGCCGGCCGCGATCTGGTCGGAACTGTCGATGGTGAAAAACCTGGTGCACGGCTATACCCAGAAGCTGGCGCGCTACCAGTGCAGCCATTGCGGCTTCAAGGCGCGCCAATTCTATTGGCAATGCCCGGGATGCAACCGCTGGGAAACCTACCCGCCGCGACGCACAGAAGAACTCAACGTAATGAATTGAATTGAATTAAATTAATTTTTAGCGGCAGATAGAATGAAAATCACAATTATTGGTACCGGCTATGTCGGCCTGGTGACCGGCGCATGCCTGGCGGAGCTGGGCAACGACGTGTTTTGTCTCGACCTCGATGAAAAGAAAGTCGCCCTGCTCAACAGCGGCGGCATTCCGATCCACGAGCCGGGCCTGGAAGAAATCGTCGCGCGCAACCGCGCCGCCGGGCGCTTGCAGTTTTCGACCGATATCGAAGCGTCGGTGGCGCACGGCAAGCTGCAATTCATCGCGGTCGGCACGCCGCCCGATGAAGACGGTTCGGCCGACTTGCAATACGTGGTCGCCGCGGCCCGCAACATCGGCAAGTACATGAGCGAATTCAAGGTCATCGTCGACAAGTCGACGGTGCCGGTCGGCACGGCGGAAAAAGTGCAGGCGGCGGTGCAGGCCGAACTCGACGCGCGCAGCGTGTATGCGACCTTCTCGGTCGCCTCGAACCCGGAATTCCTGAAGGAAGGCGCGGCGGTCGAAGACTTCATGCGGCCGGACCGCATCGTCATCGGCTGCGACGCGAATGCCGAAGGCGAACGCGCGCGCGAATTGCTGAAGACCTTGTACGCGCCATTCAACCGCAACCACGAACGCACCTACTGGATGGATGTGCGCTCGGCCGAATTCACCAAATATGCCGCCAACGCGATGCTGGCCACCCGCATCTCGTTCATGAACGAACTGGCCAACCTGGCCGACAAGGTCGGCGTCGATATCGAGGCGGTACGCCACGGCATCGGTTCCGACCCGCGCATCGGCCACAGCTTCCTGTACGCCGGCTGCGGCTACGGCGGTTCCTGCTTCCCGAAAGACGTGCAGGCGCTGGAACGCACCGCGCGCGGCTATGGCCAGGAATTGCTGATCCTGCGCGCCGTCGAGGCGGTCAACGACCAGCAAAAAATGGTCCTGGGCGGCAAGATCGCCAAGCGTTACGGCGACGATCTGGCGGGCCGCCACTTTGCCGTGTGGGGCCTGGCGTTCAAGCCGAATACCGACGATATGCGCGAAGCGTCGGCGCGCGTGCTGCTGGCGCAACTGCTGCGGCGCGGCGCCACGGTGGCGGTCTACGATCCGGTCGCGATGGCCGAAGCGAAACGGGTGCTGGCGCTCGATTTGCCGGCTGTCGATTTCGCCAAGGTGCGTTTCGCCGACAGCCCGATGGACGCCTTGAGCGGCGCCGACGCGCTGGCCATCGTCACCGAATGGAAAGCGTTCCGCAGTCCGGACTTCGAACAAATCAAGACGCGCCTGAAAGACGCCGTGATCTTCGACGGCCGCAACCTGTTCGAGCCGGCCATCATGGCCGAAGCGGGCATTGAATACCACGGGATCGGCCGTTCGATCCTGACCCGCGCATGAGCGCCGCCGCTCCCCGCGCCGGCGCCGCGCCGGTCTTGAGCGCGGTGCGCTTGCTGGTGGTCGGCGACATCATGCTGGACCGTTACTGGTTCGGCGACGTCAGCCGCATTTCGCCGGAAGCGCCGGTGCCGATCGTGCGTATCGAAAAACGCGAAGAGCGGCTCGGCGGCGCCGCCAACGTGGCGCGCAACGCGGCCGCGCTGGGCGCGCGCACCGGCTTGCTGGGCGTGGTCGGCGCCGACGAGGCCGGCACGCAAGTGGGCCAATTGCTGGCCGATGGCGGCATCCAGAGTTATCTGAAGCGCGACCCGGCGATCTCCACCATCATCAAATTGCGCGTCATCGGCCGCCAGCAGCAAATGCTGCGCATCGATTTCGAGGAAGCGCCTTCGGACACCATCTTGCGCGACAAGCTGGCCCAGTTCAACGCCTTGCTGCCGGACTATGATGTGATCATCATGTCGGACTACGCCAAGGGCAGCCTGGTCAACGTGGCCGAGATGATCAAGGCGGCGCGGGCGGCCGGCAAGATCGTGCTGGTCGATCCGAAGGGCGACGATTTTTCGCGCTACGCCGGCGCGTCGCTGCTGACGCCGAACAAATCGGAATTCCGCCGCATCGTCGGCAGCTGGAACAGCGAAGAGCAATTGACGGCCAAGGCCCAGCAATTGCGCACCGCATTGAAACTGGATGCGTTGCTGCTGACCCGCTCGGAAGAGGGCATGACCTTGTACACCGCGCACGAGGTGGTGCACACGCCGGCCGATGCGCGCGAAGTGTTCGATGTGTCGGGCGCCGGCGACACGGTGATCGCGACGATGGCGGCGATGCTGGGCGCGGGCCTGGACATGGGCGACGCGGTGCGCACCGCCAACCGGGCCGGCGGCATCGTGGTCGGCAAGCTGGGCACCGCCACCGTCACGCGCGAGGAATTGTTCGCCTGAGGTTTTTCACATGATTTGCAGCTAAGCCTCGCCGGTGTAGCGCCGCGCGGGGCTTTGTTCATTCCACCCTGATTTCAGTACCCACTTTCGCCGGGCTAAGAGCCTATCCCAGTAGATGAATACGCCCTCTTCTGGCGCCCCTCAGTAGCGGGGACTGCGTTGCTCGTCGTCGCGTGGCTCGCCACGCTTGCTCCTCACGCCTGGTCCGCGCTGCTGATGCGCGGCCAGCAGAAGACGCTCACTACTGGGATAGGCTCTAAGCCTAAACCCGATAAAGCAGTTTTATCAATAATCTGGACGAGTTCAATAAGTATTGGCAGCGCTACAGATAGCCTGCTATGCGCTTGTGAAAGATCGTTAAGAATTGCATGGCCACTTCCGCAGCGATAAAGTCGCTACCAAATCCTTGTTTGTAACTTGACCCAATATTGAAAAGACTGGACGCTGCCACAGCACAGGTAGAAGCTGGTCGCCAGCCTGTTCGGCGCACGCTTCATGAACGAGATGCATTAAAAGCCAGCCGGCTCCATGCAAACAGAATTTCTTGCACGTCCGCGCATTATCCCAGCAGGCGATGTATTCTCTACTGGCATAGGTTCTAAATCGTGTGTCAACTACTTGGCGTCTTTCAGATGTGGGCTGCTCTGCAGCATAAATCTTCGGCTGGAGGACAAAATTTCCTGCTGTGTCTGCTCGCTTTCGACCACTCGCGCAATCAAAATCGAACCAACGCACTGTGCCACGAATGCCCAGGCAGCATCTTTGTCGCCACCCAGTCGGTCTGTCCAGCGGCTGTGGACGTGTTTGACGGCTCGCTCCACGCGAGTTCGAATCTCAGGAGAGCTGCGCGCAATCTCAGGTCCGAGTGCTGGCAACGCACAGCCCTCTCCCGGATGTGTTGCGTGGTAAGTGCTTAGATAGATCTTGAGAAGTTGCGCGATATGGTCGGGCTGTGAACCCTCATCGCCGGCCAGCATCCGGGCGCTTTGCTCCATTTCCAATTCGATGATGGATGCAAATAAGTCCTCCTTCGAATCAAAATGGCTGTAGAAGGCCCCACCCGTCAATCCGACCGCAGCCATCAAGGCATCTACGCCGGTCGTGCCGAAACCGTTGCGTTTGGCGACGACGCGGCTACTCTGCAGTAGTTTCTCTCGGGTTTCCTGTTTATGAGTTTTTGAATATCGCATGTTTGATCAGGTGTCTGAAAACGGGAAAGCCATATTGTTGGAAACGCGCTACAAATATACTATTGTATAGTAATCAAGGCGGGCTCATCGGTCGACAGCAAAGTCTCAACGATGGCATGGCAACCCTCCACCGCTTCCTGTAAGGATGCGCTTACCTGCTTAGCATGCTCTCTCTCTGAACACCACCAAGAACCTATCCCAGTAGAGAATACATCGCCTGCTGACCGCCCCTCACCCGCGTGGATCGGCATTGCTCGTCGTCGCATGGCACGCCATGCGTCCTCCTCGCGCCTTGACCACGCTGCTGATGAGCAGCCATCCGGCGACGCTCCCTATCGGGATAGGTTCTAAGCTTTGCCAGCTTCCAGTCTGAGTCAGATGGTAAATTTTGATTGACATCTGCAACTTCATTATATAACGTTCGTTTACTAAATGATCGTTTTTCTATTGGAGTTTTCATGCCAAAATCTGTTGAGTTTTATTTCGATGTGGGAAGCCCCGCAGCCTATTTGGCCTGGACCCAGTTGCCTGGGATTTGCCGGCACGCCGGAGCTGAGTTGATCTACAAGCCGATGTTGTTGGGCGGTGTCTTCCAAGCGACTGGCAACACATCTCCAGCAACGATTCCCGCGAAAGGCCAGTACACGCACCGCGACTATCAGCGGTTTGCCAGCCGCTATGGTGCTCCATTCGCTAGCAACCCGCATTTCCCGGTGAACACGCTGTTCCTTATGCGCGCCGTCGCAGGAATCCAGATACGTCAGCCCGAACGGCTGCGAGACTTCTTGAAAGCCGTTTTCTCCGCTTTATGGGGAGATGGTCTGAATCTGAATGATCCCTTGATTGCGGTCAAGATGCTGGTCGATGCTGGATACGATGCCGAGCAGATTGTTATGCTGACGAACGATGTGGAGGTCAAGGCTGCATTGCGTGCCAACACTGATGAAGCCGTTGCCCGGGGAGTGTTTGGCGCTCCCACCATGTTCGTTGCCGGGGAGATGTATTTCGGTCAAGACCGGCTCGACTTCGTACGCGACGCATTGGCCTAGCAAGCTATCCCGGTAGAGAATACATCGCCTGCTGACAGCCCCTCTGAAGCATGGATCTGAGGGGGGGCGTTGTAGCATGGTCCGCCATGTGTCCCTCTCGCGCCTTGCCCACGCTCCTGATGAACAGCCATTCGACGATGCTCCCTACTGAGATAGGTTCTAAGCAGTCCCCCCTGGGATTCTCAGAAGTCCTGCTTAAATATAAGTCACAAATAAAGAGAAAAATTTATGGAAAGCAAGCGCTGGCTCGAGGCATATCCAACCGGTATTCCACACCATATCGACATCGCAGCCCTGGCCACTCTGGATCGACAGATTGAACGTTCATTCCGGCTGTTTACGGAAAGACCCGCAGCAAGTTGCCTAGGTGAGACGGTGACCTACGGCCAGCTTGACAAGCTATCGCAGCAATTAGCGGCTTATCTTCAGCAGCAGGGTATTTCTCAAGGAGATCGCATCGCTCTGATTCTTCCTACCTGCAATGCGTTCCTGGTCGGCTTGTGCGCCGCGCTTCGTTCTGGCTTAGTCGTGGTGGCAATTAATCCGCTCTACACGCCACGCGAGCTGCAACACCAGTTGCAGGATTCCGGCGCCACTTGCGCCATTGTCGCCGATATGCTCGTGGAACCTCTGCGCGGCATTGTCCCGCGTACGCCCCTCAAGGTTGTATTGAGCGCACCGCTTGTGGGGATAGCAAAGGCATCAGAATCACTCATGCCGTCCGGCGACGCGATCGTGCCGCTGGCATCCGCCATCTTTCAAGTCGGTTCGCGTGCCCCGGCCTCTGTCGCGATCTCACCGGCCAGCCACGCATTCCTGCAATACACGGGTGGCACCACGGGCGTGTCCAAAGGAGCTGTGTTAACGCATCGTTGCTTTGCCGCGAGTCTGGCTCAGATGCGATCTTGGGCGGGGGCTGCACTGGAGGCGTATGGTGCCTCGATCATCACGCCTTTGCCGCTGTACCATATCTATCCGCTGGCCACCACCGTGTTTGCCCTTACAATGGGAGCATGCAGCCGGCTCGTGCCTAATCCCCGTGAACCCGGCACAGTGATCGCAGAGATGGGGCGGCAGCCTTTTGAAATGATGATCGGCGTCAACACGCTTTTCAGCGGACTGTTGAATATGCCCGGTCTGGCCGAAGTCGACTTCTCGAAAACCCAATTGGTGACCGCGGCAGGTGCCTCCGTGCAAGCGGCCGTTGCTCAACGTTGGACGGCGGCGGGCGGTATACCTATTACAGAGGTCTACGGTCTGTCGGAGACGGCGCCCAGTACGACTTTCAATCCGTGGGGGTGTAATGGCACCATCGGTATGCCGGTTCCATCGACCGACGTGCGCATCGTCGATGCCGAAGAGCAAGACGTGCCAATCGGTCAGCCTGGGGAGCTTATTCTAAAAGGGCCGCAGTTGTTCGAGGGGTACTGGAACTGCGTTGAGGAGACGGTGCGCGCCTTCACTGCGGATGGCTGGTTCAGAACGGGCGATATCGTTGTTATGGACAAGCAGGGCTCCATGACGATGGTCGATCGCAAGAAAGACATGATCCTGGTCTCGGGATTCAACGTATATCCCACAGAGATCGAGGGCGTGGTTTCGATGATGGAGGAGGTGCTTGAATGCTGCTGCATCGGCACACCGGACGCGCGTAGTGGGGAAGTTCCTCATCTCTTCGTTATCCCCCGCAATCCAGGGGTGACGACACAGAGCATCGAGGCGTACTGCCGCGCCAATCTCGCTGCCTATAAGGTGCCTCGACACATCACATTGCTCGACTCGCTGCCTAAATCGGCAATCGGAAAAGTTTTGCGACGCAAGCTGCGGTCCGAGTTGACGAAGGAGGGCGAATGAACGCGTACTGCTCCGTCTGTGCAAACTCCCCACCGTGTTCAATGAACTCTTGCAGTGACTACAGAGAGCCGCATTCTGACCTCACCAAGGAAACGCCAAGCCTCGATTTTGAGAAAGCAGGCCAGTTTTGCCGATGACGTGATCACGCCATCAGATCCCATATCTAAGCAGGTCGTAATAAATTATGGTGATTTCTGACTGCCCTAACCGGCGCGCTGCAAGACGGTCGGCGAGACTTGCCTGCTGCTGGCAGTGCTCGCACTGCGTCGCAACAGGCGCCTTGCAGCGCATCCGGTTCTGTTCGTCATCACTTCACAATCATTTTCCACGACTTACTTAGCGTTGTATTGCAGTGAGAAGGCGAGCGCATTGGCAGATGGAACTTGTATGCCCACGATTAACAAAGCTTGCTCTTTTATATAGCATCTATTAATTAAAAATAGAATCATTTAATGATTGAAGCATATATGTCTAAATTAAAATTATCCAAGGGGGTTGCCCTTGTTGTGGGGGCAGGTGAATCAACCGGTAGCGCGATTGCGGCGCGATTCGCCAGCGAGGGCTACACCGCTTGTCTGACACGCCGCTCGGCCGAAAAATTGCAAGCCACCATTGATGCCATTCGGGCAGAGGGCGGTGTAGCCTTTGGCTACGGTAGTGACGCTCGAAAAGAGGACGATGTCATCGCCTTGATCGAAAAAATCGAGATAGAGCATGGTCCGATCGAGGTACTGATCTTCAACATCGGCGCCAATGTCGCTTGCAGTATCTTGGAAGAAACGGCACGTAAATACTTCAAGATTTGGGAGATGGCTTGCTTCAGTGCCTTCCTTAATGCCCGCGAAGTCGCCAAGCGCATGGTTCAGCGTGGACGCGGCACCATTATTTTCACTGGAGCGACGGCAGGTCTGCGTGGGTCTGCGAACTTCGCTGCCTTTGCTGGAGCCAAGCATGCTCTGCGTGCTTTGGCGCAAAGTATGGCCAGGGAACTAGGGCCGCAGAACATTCACGTGTCTCACGTCGTGGTTGATGGCGCGATTGATACCGAGTTTATCGAAAGCACTTTCCCCGAGCGTTATGCCCTGAAGGATCAAGATGGTATCCTCAATCCCAAACACATCGCCGACAATTATTGGCACCTGCATTGCCAACCTCGCGATGCCTGGACCCACGAACTCGATTTGCGTCCCTACATGGAATCTTGGTAAGCGCGGAGCCGTTCGTCTGATCTGTCTGGCAGGATGCGTAGAAAAGCACCACCGGCGGCTTGTTGTTGTGTATCGCGGCGGGCGTGGTCCTGTGGCGCGCGCCGGCACTGCAAGAAGCGGACACTGCCGTACTTGCGGCTGGCAAGTCGCAAGCCGCGCGGCCGCTGAATTGGCCGCCGCTGCCGCCGGAATATGCCGAACCGCAAGCGCAGCGGGTAGCCTTGACACCGCTGGAACCGCAGACGCCGGCCGCCTGCAGTATGGCGATCCGCGCGCGCCGCCGCTGCAGCGCCAGGCAGAGCGGCCGGACCGCGCTGCCGGTGCCGCGGAACTGGCCGATCCCAAGGCGTACGGCGCTTATGAGGCGCGCCAGAACATGAAACTGTACGCCGGCTTCGTGCAGGCAGCCGATGCCGGCATGCCGAGATTGCGCGACGATATAGAACGCGGCCGCCAGGCCGGCATCGCACCGGAACAGATCGCCAAGGTCGAAGAAAAACTGCGCCGCATTGCCGCCGAACGGGCAAGGTTGCTCAAGGAATATCCCGAACTGGCGTCCCCTGCCGAAATGCGTTAAGTTTGATGTGGCGCAGTCGCTGGCTGGCCGGGATGGTATGGCGTCAACCGGATCGGTTTGCAGCCGTTAAGGCGCCAAGGCGCTGGCATCTGAGCTCTTTGCGTTCGAGTCAACTTGCAACCACACTTCGGAGAGAACTATATGTTTAAGAAACTAATGCTGGCAGTGGCGACCCTGGTCGCCACCATGGGTTTTGCATTCGCGCAGGTGGACGTCAACAAGGCCGATGCGGCCGCACTCGACAGTGTCAAGGGCATCGGCCCCGTCAAGTCGAAACAGATCATCGATGAGCGCACCAAGGGCGGCAACTTCAAGGACTGGGCCGATTTTGAAAGCCGCGTCAAAGGCATAGGCGCCAAGAATTCGGTCAAGCTGTCGGAAGCCGGCTTGCAAGTGAATGGCCAGGCCAAGCCGGGCGCCGACGCCGTCAAGCCTAAAGCCGCTCCTGCCACCAAAGCCGCCGCCAAGGACGCCCCAGCCGCAGCACCAGCCGCCGAAGCCGCTGCCGCACCGGACCCCAAATCGGCTGCCGATACCAAAAAAGACGCGAAAGCCGCCAAGAAAGAAGCCAAGGCCGCCGCGGCCGCCGCCAAGAAAGACGCCAAAGCCGCCGCCGCGGCCGCCGCTACTCCTGCCGCCGATGCCGCCAAGGCAAAATAATCCGCTGCACGTTTGACGCCAGGCAGCCCCGCCGGCCAGCGCCGCGCGGGGCTGTTGTATTTGAGAACGTTTTTTGAATCCGGATTTGTATCGCGGGTGAATATCAGGATAGATTGTTGGGTTCCCTAACTTCCCCTTACCTGACCGGATCGCCATGCAACACATTTTTCACGCCACTCGCCCCCGCCGTACCTTGTTGGCCGCCATGCTGGCCATGCTGGGCGCAGCCCATCCCGGCCTTGCCAGCGCGGATGACGGCGGCAGCCCGCCCGCCTCGGTGCTGATCAGCGGTTCGCGCACCAGCCAGCTGGGCATCGCCGATTCGGCCAATGCCGGCGTGGTGACCCAGCAGCAACTGGAAGCGCGCACCGTGTACCGGCCCGGCGAATTGCTGGAAGCCACGCCGGGGCTGATCGTCAGCCAGCACAGCGGCGAGGGCAAGGCCAACCAGTTTTATTTACGCGGCTTTAACCTGGATCACGGCACCGACTTGAGTACGACCATCGACGGTATGCCGGTCAACCAGCGCAGCCACGCGCATGGACAGGGCTGGAGCGACCTGAACTTCCTGATACCGGAACTGGCCACCCGCCTCGAATACCGCAAGGGACCGTACGCGGCGGAAGACGGCGACTTCGCCTCGGCCGGCGCGGTCAGCATCCAATATGCCGACAAGTTGCCGGACGGGATAGCCAGCGTCGGTGTCGGCCAGAACGGCTACCGGCGCGCCTTGCTGGCCGATTCGCCGCAAGTCGGCCAGGGCAATCTATTGTATGCGCTGGAATTGTTCCATAACGATGGCCCGTTCATCCAGGGCGACGATTTCAGCAAGGTCAATGGCGTGCTGCGCTACAGCCAGGGCGATACGGCCAACGGTTTTAATGTGACGGCGATGGCTTATCACGCCAGCTGGAATTCCAGCGACCAGTTGCCGCGCCGCGCGGTCGACGACGGCACGCTGGACCGTTTCGGCGCCGTCGACCCTAGCGATGGCGGCAATGCGCGGCGCTACAGCCTGTCCGGCGAATGGCGCAGCGGCAACGAGACGTCGAGCAGCAAAGTGCACGCCTACCTGATCCGCAACCAGCTCGACCTGTATTCCAATTTCACCTATTTGCTCGACGATCCGGTGCATGGCGACCAGTTCAACCAGCCGGACCGGCGCGTCACCAGCGGCATCGACGCATCGCACGTGTGGACGGGGCGCTGGTTCGATTACGCGATGGAAAACAAGGTCGGGCTGCAATTGCAAAACGACAATATCTTCAACGGCTTGTATAGCACCGCCGCCCGGCAACGCTTGTCGACCACGCGCCAGGACCATATCGTTGAAACCAGTCTCGGCCTGTACCTGGAAAACGTGATCCGATGGAACCACAAGTTCCGCTCGGTGGCCGGGCTGCGTGCCGACCATTACCGCTTCGATGTCGACAGCGACCTGGCCGCCAATTCCGGGCGCACCAGCGACCAGCGCTACAGTCCCAAGCTGAGCCTGATCTTCGGACCGTGGCTCCGCACCGAATATTATGTGAACGTGGGGCAAGGGTTCCACAGCAACGACGCGCGCGGCACGACCATTTCAGTCGATCCGAAAAGCGGCGATGCGGTCGACCGGGTCACGCCGCTGGTGCGTTCCCGGGGCATGGAAGTGGGCGTGCGCAGCGAATGGCTGCCGGGTTTGCAAAGTTCCTTGTCGCTGTACCGGCTCGATTTCGATTCGGAACTGGTATTTGCCGGCGATGCCGGCACCACCGAAGCGGGCCGGCCGAGCCGCCGTACCGGCGTGGAATTGTCCAATTATTACAAGCCGGTATCATGGCTGACCATCGACGCCGACCTGGCGTTTGCGCGAGCCCGTTTCCGCGATGTCGATCCGGTCGGTTCGCGCATTCCCGGCGCGGTCGAGGGCGTGGCGTCGCTGGCGCTGGCGGTTGACCATATCGGCAAGTATTTCGGCGCGCTGCAATTGCGTTATTTCGGCCCGCGACCGTTGATCGAAGATAACTCGGTGCGTTCGCAATCGACCGCGACCTTGAATGGGCGCATCGGCTACAAGATCAATCCACGCATGAAGATCGAACTGGAAGGTTTTAATCTGACCAACCGGCGCGATTCGGCGATCGACTATTATTATGTGTCGCGCTTGCCGGGCGAGGCGGCCGACGGCGTGGCCGACGTGCATTTCCACCCGATCGAATCGCGCTCGCTGCGCCTGACGCTGAACTCGACCTTTTAAGTGTTGGTCTTGTCCCGGCTGCGCGCGCGCGGGCGCAGCGGTTCCAGCAACTGGCCGCCCAGCGTGGCCGGCAGCGGCGTATCGGTGCCGCATTCGGCCGGCCAGGTGGCCGGCAGGTACAGCGTGCCGAATACTTTATCGAGCATCGGCAGCATCGATGCATAGTTGCGGTTGATGTGGTCGTTGCGGCTGTGGTGCCAGTGGTGGAAGGCCGGCGTCGAAATCAGCCATTCCAGCGGCCCGAAGCGCCAGCGCAAATTGGCATGGATAAAGAAACTCCAGGCGGTGCCGACCAGTATCAGCAACACCGGCGTGGCGCTGCCGGCCGCGCTGGGGACGGCCAGGCCCAGCAGATACAAGGGAACGATGCCGAACAAGCGCGTGACGATCAAATCGACCGGATGGGCCCGCGTATTGGCCAGGAAATACAATTGCTCCGTTGAGTGATGGACCGCGTGAAAACGCCACAGCCACGGAATTTCATGGCTCAGCCGGTGGCCCCAATAAAATCCGATTTCCCCGACCAGCAAGGTCAGCAGTAACTTGGCGGCCAGCGGCAAGCTGGCCATGACGGCCGGCACGGAGGCGGGAATCAGGTGCTGGCTCAGCAAGGCCAGCAGCGATAGTGGAATTGCCAGCAGCACGGCCGGCAGCAAGCTGCTGAGAAAATAATAGCCGAGGTCGGTCCACAGCGCGGCGCGCGGACGTTGTACGCGCGGCTGGCCAAACAGGCGTTCCAGCGGCACGAACAGCATGGTCAGCAAGACCAGCCAGAGGCAGAGTCGGATGACGTCGCGGATAAAGTCAGGCATGGTAAAAGAATAGCAGGTTCATCATGGAGCTCCAGCAAAAAAAAATCCGGATCAGGCGGACCTGTCCGGAATTCTTGATGTGCCGATCTGGCCGGCGATGTTACAGGGCGGCGGCGCGGCGGCGACGCACCATGAAACCCAGCATGCCGACGCCGACCAGCATCATGCCCCAGGTCGATGGTTCCGGCACGGCGCTGACCAGCGACACACTGTCGAGCAGCATGAATGGCGGCGCGCCGTTCGGGCCGCCCTTGGCCATGAAGGACAGCAATTCGGTGCTGTCGGTGGCGGTGAAGGTCATGCTGGCTTGTTTCCAGCCGGTGAAACCCTGGCTGGTATTGCTCAGTGAAACGGTTTGTTGTGCCGCCGATTGACCCAGCACGACTTCCCAATAGTTGATCGCATTGTCGCCGCTGAAACCCGATTGCTGGGCTGCTGCATACGAAAAACTCAAGGTGTATTGTTGACCGGAAACCAGGCCGCTGACCGATTGGCTGATCGGCGCCGCGAAATAATCCCAGTCGGCAGCGACGAAGTTACCGCCGGTCGGGCTGTTGCCCAGGCCGTTTTGCGGGCCGCGGCCATCGTAGGAATTCGGACCCCACAAGGTCAGGCCATTCGAGCCGGTGGTATCGGCGGTATTCGGCGCGAACACGAAGTTGTAGCCCGAAGTCGACCAGTCGACCAGTTGCGTGCGGTCGCTGCGGGTATCGCCGTCGGCGCCCAGTTGTTTCGCGCTGCCATTGGTGGTTTGTTCGAAATCGCCGTTTTTGATCAGGTTGGTGCCGGCGGCCTGTGCCAGCGAGCTATTCAGCGCGGCAACAGCGGCCAGTACGAACAAGATGGATTTGATACGCATAGAAGCTCCTGTGTGACAAAGTTTGAGTGTTGAAATTGTCAGCGAGCTTTTGGGCCGACGGGCAGTTCGACAAGTCAATCCGGTGTCGAACAGAGGGTCATTTGGTATTTCTCGGAGTCACTTAAGTGCTCAGTGGCGCAAGTATAACAGAGCTTGGCATAAAACAAATCAAAATGGCTCATTTGCAACACAAATTTTTTCAATACATTGTTGATAATGTTAACTGATATTGTTTATTTTGTATTGTTTCTCGGAGGCTAAAACTGAGGGCCTCAAATACCGCATCCGGCCCCGATACCGCATCGGGGCCGGATGCCGCGGCGCCTTTTACGCCGCGACCTCGGCCGGCAAGCGGGCCAGGAAGGCGTGGATTTGCGATACCACCGCCGCGCCTTCGCCGACCGCCGCCGCGACCCGCTTGGTCGAGCCGGCGCGCACGTCGCCGATCGCGAACACGCCCGGCACGCTGGTTTCCAGCGCGGCGCGTTCCGGCAAGTCGTCCGGAAAGCCGGACGACTTGCCGGGCGATGCGCCGGCTTGTCGCATGGCCCGGCATTCGGCGCGGGTGACGTCGAAACCGGTGCGGATAAAGCCTTGTTCGTCGACCGCCACCGCGCAATCATGCAGCCAGTCGGTATTCGGATCGGCGCCGACGAACAGGAACACCCGGCGCACGTCGCAATCGCACTCGTCGCCGGTCTGCTTGTTGCGCCAGCGCGCGCCGGTCAAGCCATCCTCGTCGCCTTCCAGGCCGACGATTTCCGTATGCGTGTGCAACTCGATATTCGCCGTGGCGGCGATCCGGTCGATCAGATAGGCCGACATGCTGGCCGCCAGGCCGGCGCCGCGGATCACCATGTGCACCTTGGCGGCGTGGCGCGACAGGAACACCGCCGCCTGGCCGGCCGAGTTGCCGCCGCCAACCAGGATGATTTCCTCGTTCTTGCACAGCTTGGCCTCGATCGGCGACGCCCAGTAATATACGCCACGTCCTTCATAGGTCTTCAAATTGGCCAGCGACGGGCGGCGGTAGCGCGCGCCGCACGACAAGACCACGGTGCGGGCCCGTACTTCGCTGCCGTCGGTCAAGGTCAGGCGCAGCGGATAGCTATCGCACAGCAAGTTCGCGGCGCTGGCCGGGGTGGCGATTTCGACGCCGAATTTTTGCGCCTGGACAAAGGCGCGGCCAGCCAGCGCGCGGCCCGACACGCCGGTCGGAAACCCCAGGTAGTTTTCGATGCGCGCGCTGGCGCCGGCCTGGCCGCCGTAGGCGCGTTGTTCCAGCGCCAATACCGACAAGCCCTCCGACGCAGCATACACGGCGGTGGCCAGGCCGGCGGGGCCGGCGCCGACCACCAGCACGTCGAAAATCTTGTCGCCGCTCAAGTCCGGCAACATCCCCAGGCAACGGCCGATATCGGCGTTGCTGGGGTTTTTCATGATCACGCCATCCGGGCACACCACCAGCGGCCATTCTCCCGGCGCCGGCTGGTAAGTCGCCACCAGCGCGGCCGCCGCTTCATCGGTGGCCGGATCGAGCACGGTGTGCGGATGGCCATTACTCGACAGGAAACTTTGTAGATGAAACATATTGCCATTGCCGCGCGGGCCGACCAGCACCGGTCCGCCCGAGTTATTCTCGATCAGGCCGACCCGCCGCAAGATCATCGCGCGCACGATGCGTTCGCCGATTTCAGCCTCGGCCACCACCAGCGCGCGCAGCGATTCGGAACTGATCACCAGCACTTCGACGTCGCCCACCGCATGGCCGTTGACCAGCGCCGGCCGGCCCGACAGTTGCGCCACTTCGGAGACGAACTGGCCCGGTCCGAGCTGGCTCATGCGCGAAGATTTCCCCAAGCCTTCGTGGCGGCTGATCGCGATGTCGCCCGACAAAATCACCAGCATGCCGTAATCGCTGCTGCCGGCCTTGATCATCGCGGCGCCGTCGGGATAGCGGCGGGTGCTGCCGAAGCGGTGCAGGCGGCGCAGTTCGGCGGCGCTGAAGACCGGCCAGATTTGGTGACGGCGGCCCTCGACGTCGAGCATCGGGGCGGGGACGGTTTCGTCGTGATCGGTTTCGGGGATGAATTCCGGTGCGCTGCTGGCCATGATGAGTCCGCAAGAAGTAAAAGCGATAAATAAATAAGCAAATAGCTAAAATAACTAAGTAGTGGAAGTCTAGCGCATGCCGCCATTATGTGCGTGGGAGTGGCCTGAAATCGATGTAAACGCCACAAAAAATGGCTTCGATGCCTGGTTTGAGGCGGTTTTGCGGCGCAAGTCCGGCGCTGGCGGCCCGGCGCCATCGGATACAGGGGGCGCCTTCTCATATTAGAATGGGTGTTTTGTTGAACTGAAGCAGACACGATGGCCTACAAGACACTGGAAGATACGATCGGCAATACCCCGCTGGTGCAATTGACGCGGGTGCCGGGCGCCGACGCGGTTGCGCGCAACAATATTATCCTGGGCAAGCTGGAAGGCAATAATCCAGCCGGATCGGTCAAGGACCGCGCCGCGATGTCGATGCTCAAGCGGGCCGAGGAACGCGGTGTCATCAAGCCGGGCGACACGCTGATCGAGGCGACCAGCGGCAATACCGGTATCGCGCTGGCGATGGCGGCGGCCTTGCGGGGCTACAAGATGTTGTTGCTGATGCCAGACAACCTGAGCGTCGAGCGGCGCCAGAGCATGGCCGCCTATGGTGCCGAGATCTTGCTGACGCCCAAGACCGGCGGCATGGAATACGCGCGCGACCTGGCCGAGCAAATGCAAAAAGACGGCAAGGGCATCATCCTGGACCAGTTCGGCAACCTGGACAATTCGCGGGCCCACTATGAAAGCACCGGACCGGAAATCTGGCGCGACACCGACGGCCGCGTGACCCACTTTGTCAGCGCGATGGGCACCACCGGTACCATCATGGGCGTGTCGCAATATTTAAAGGAGCAAAACGCGGCGATCCAGATCATCGGCGCGCAGCCGGAAGAGGGATCGCAAATCCCCGGCATCCGCAAATGGCCGGAAGCATATTTACCGAAAATCTTCGACAAGGCGCGGGTCGACCAGATCGAATCGGTCAGCCAGGGCGCGGCGGAACGCATGGCGCGGCGGCTGGCGGCGGAAGAGGGGATTTTTTGCGGGATTTCGGCGGCGGGTGCTTGTGAAATTGCTCTGCGGATATCGCAAACGGTAGAGAATGCGACTATCGTATTCATTGTCTGTGACCGTGGCGACCGTTATTTATCGACCGGCGTATTTCCGGCGTAAGTCGCGACGCTGACAGTTTTGCTGCGTAATCGGCTGGGCCAGGACCGGGCACCAAGACCGCTTTATCCCCTCCCCATGTCGACGGGGAGGGAATTCCTGCAACAACAATGCAAGGATCAGCCTTGGGTGCTTTCGCCTTCTTTCGGCTTGAATTGCTTGTCGCTGATGCGGAACTTGTTGCGGCGGTCGCCCATCAAGTAACGCAGGTCACGGATGCTGAGGTCGCTGACTTCGTGCATGCGGATCAACAGCGATGCGCCGACCGGCAAGCGGTGGTGGCGAATCTTGCTGATGACCGGTGGCGCCACTTCCAGTGCGCGCGACAGGGCTGCATCGTTTTTCAGACGCAGGTTTTCGATCAGGGTGTCCAACAATCTGTTTGGGTTATATTGCAGCAGATCGTCGGATTCCGAATCGCTGTTCATATCAATGCCGACTTGGTTTGTCATGATGTATAAAGTTCCTTCTGTAGTTGCACTGCAAAGTAAAAACACTCGGAGCTCGCTCTTGCTGCGTTCATGTTCATTCTTTACTCAAGGAACGAATTCACACACGGTCGGATCCGGGATAACTGGTTTTTCGTAATATATACACAATTGTACAACATGATGCATTCTCACACAAAAACACTATTCAAAAGAACTAGTATCAGTTAGATATTGTTGTCCAACTGCAACACTTATTTCATCTTTTACATTTGCATAATAGATTGAAAATTATTATTTGACAATGTGTTGTCAAAAACCGAGTATTTTCTTTCCCGGCGACCTGCCGCAGGGTAGGGCGAGCTGATATCGCAAAGCGATTTTATCTTCTTCACGATAGCCGGGATCGACGGCGTATTCAATCATGCTTACGCTTTCTTACAAGTAAGTATAGTTGCTTTTACATTCCCCGCGCCTGACGTACCGCACGCCCTAAATCCAGGACCGACATCGCATAGAAATAGCTCCTGTTGTATTGGGTAATCGCGTAGAAGTTGTTGGTTGCTAACCAATACTCAGTCGCCTCCGAACCATTCTGCAAATCGACTAAACCATACAACAGACCTTGCGGCAACGGCGCACCACTGCTGACGCCCGCCGCCTCGATTTGCTGCGGGGTGAACCTGGCTTGCAAGCCCTGGCCGAGCAATTTTTCCCAAACCCTGTTCGGCGATACCGTCACCGGATACACGCCAGGCGCCGGATCGTTGCGCTGCCAGCCATGCTGCACCAGGAAACTGGCCACGCTGCCGATCGCGTCGGCGGTGGAATTGCGCAAGTCGATATGGCCGTCGCCGTCATAATCGACGGCATAGTTGATGATGCTGCTCGGCATGAACTGCGGCAAGCCGATCGCGCCGGCGTAGGAACCCAGCAGCGACAGCGGATCGATCTCGTTCTTGCGGGCGAATACCAGCGCGTTTTCCAGTTCGCCACGGAAAAAATCCATGCGCGCCGAACGGTTCGGGCTTTCCGGATAGGCAAACGCCAGCGTGGTCAGCGCGTCGAGCACGCGGAAGCGCCCGGTATTGCGGCCATACACGGTTTCGACGCCGATGATGCCGACGATAATTTCCGCCGGTACGCCAAACTCTTGTTCGGCGCGGGCCAGCGTGGCGGCGTTATCGTTCCAGAATTGCACGCCCGCATTGATGCGCACCGGTTCGATAAAACGCTGGCTATACGCTTGCCAATTCTTCGGCTTGCCGGGCGGCGCCGGTTTCATCAGCTCGATGGTGCTGTCGACATAACGCACCTTGGCCATCAGCGCATCGAGTTCGGTGCGCTGGAAACCGTGCTTGGCCACCATGTCGTCGAGGAATTGGTTAACCTCTGTCCAGTCGCCGAAATTGACGAATTCGCCTTCGTAATCGAAAGCCGCTTTTTTCGGCACGGCCTTGGCCGGCGCCTTGTTGGCCTTGACGGCCTTGGCTTTTTTGCGCTGCCCCTCGGCGGCATCGACCGGCGCCGTGGCGCTCACGGCCAGCGTGGCGGCCAGCGCGATGGAAGCAAGAGAGGACAGTGCGGGACGTGAAATGGCGGGCAAGGTAGGCAAATCAGCTCTCATCGGGGTAGGGTTAACAACTGGATAAAAGGCGGCGCAGGCGCGCTATCGTGGCCAAGGTGGACTCGGCACTGGCCGGGCCATATCGGAGCTGGCCGTACAGCGCCAGGAAATCGGCCGCAGCTTGCCGCTGTTGCGGCGTGCCTGAGGTATCCGGTGCGCCAGCCAAGCGCATAGCATAACTGTGCGGCCCTTCATGCGGCGCACGGCTGTAGCCGCGGCGGGCTTGCTGGCGGCAAAAACGGCGGTATAGGTGCTCCAGCGGATCTTGCCGGCGGCGCTGTTCCAGCAGCCAGCTTATATATAGCAGCGCGGCAATCGCCAGGCCGCCCAGCAAGCTTTGCCAATTGCCGAAGGCATCGTTCAAGGTGCCAAGCAAACCGCGCTGGCGTTCCGGGTTGTAATCGAGCACCCACTGATTCCACGCATTGTTGACGGCGTTCCAGTTGAAGCGCAGCGCATTCAGCCAGGAATTCTGTCCGCCCCGGTAAGCGATCAAGTCGCTCAAGCCTTGCAAGCCGAACGGCGCGCGTTGCGGCAGCGCGCGCGCCAGGTTGTGTTCGATGCGTTCCGGCGCGACGGCGGCGGTCGGGTCGATGCGCAGCCAGCCGCGCCCGGCCAGCCACACTTCGGCCCATGCGTGGGCGTCCGACTGGCGCACCGTCAGGTAGCCGTCGACCGGATTCGCTTCGCCGCCCTGGTAGCCGGTGACCACCCGCGCCGGCATGCCCATGGCGCGCATCAGCACGACGAAGGCGCCGGCGTAATGTTCGCAAAAGCCGGCCTTGCTGTCGAACAGGAATTCATCGACCGCATTGCGGCCCAGTTGCGGCGGCTGCAAGGTGTAGCTGAACTGGTCGTCGCGGAACCATTGCAGCACCGCCGCGATCGCCGCCTCCGGCTGCTTGCCGCTGCGGATTGCCCTGGCGCGTGCCAGGCTGCGCGGATTAAAGCCCTGCGGCAATTCCAGCCATTGCTGCAAATGGTCGGGCGACTCGCCGGCCTGCAAGCGGTAATCGAGCACCGAACTGGCGGTGTAGCGCACGCGCTGCTCGATATTGTTGACCACCAGTACTTCCAGCGCCGGCGATACCGCATACGGATTGCCTTGCAGGCGGTCGATCTGACGCGGCACGTCGAGCGCAAAGATCCAGCGTTTGCCGCTCGCTTCCAGCGTCACCTGGTAATCCACCGGCGCGCTGTTCAGGGCGATCTCGATCTTGCCTTGCTCGATGCGCTGGCCGCGCCGGAACGCCTTGCCGGCGCCGCTGCGGGTCCAGGTGCGGCCGTCGTAATCGCCGAGCACCACGCCGCGCCAATACAACTGGTTTTGCGCTGGCACTGCCTGCTTGAAGCGGACCCGGAACGCCGGATCGTCGGACAAGGCCAAATTGGCGATATTGCCTGGCGCCATGCTGTCGGACAAGCCGCTGCGGGCCTGGCCGCTATCGCCCGGCAAGCCCCACAACGGCCCCTGGATGCGCGGGAAGGCGACGAACAGCAGCAGCGCCAGCGGTGCGGCAAAGGCGAACATGGCGCACACCAGCCGCAGCCGGCGCCCCAGCGACGGCAACGCGCCGGTGTACTGGAACGACAGCTGGGCGGTCAGCAAGGCGATCACGGTCGAGGCCATGACGATGCCGGTGAGGATGGTCTGGCTGTAAAAGAAATTGGTCAGCAGCAGGAAGAAGCCGAGGAAGACCACCACGAACAAGTCGCGCCGGGCATGCATCTCCAGCAGCTTGAAGGCCAGCAGCAGCGCCAGCATGGCGACGCCGGCGTCGCGTCCCAGCAAGGTGCGGAAACTGAGATACACGCCGGCCATCGCCAGCAGCGCCACCGGCAACAGCATGCGCGAGCGGGGCAAGCGCTTGCCGCGCAGCGTGATGCTGGCGCGCCACAGCAAGGTGGCGCCCAATACCGCGCTGATCCACGGCGGCAAGTGGGCCGCGTGCGGCGCCAGCACCAGCACGCAACTGAGCAGCAACAACAAGGTGTTGGCCTTGTCGCTCGGCAACGTGTGCAAGCGTGACCACAGTTGCTTCATGACGCATGCTCCGTTGCGTCGGCCATGCCATACAGCGCCAGCGCCCGCAGGCAGGCCGCGCGATGCGCCGCGCCCAGCGCGGCCGGGAAAAACTGGCGCTCCAGTTGCATCGAGTACGGCAATTCGCGCTGCTCGGCGCCAAGCACCCAGCCGGTCAGGCGCGACAATTTGTGCTCCAGTTCCAGCTGTTGCGGCAGGCTGTCCAGGTCGAGCGCCAGGGGGCTCGCCGCGCCGCCCTCAAAATGTTTGCTCAGCAAATGGCCGCCATCGGCCGGATCGAGGCGGGCGATCTGGCGCCACGCCAGCCGGCGCATCGGATCGCCCTGCTGGTAGCTGCGGATGCCGGCGAAATCTTCTTCACCGGCATGGCCGGCACCCGGTTCGCCGCTGCCGCCGCTGAGTGGCAATGGCGGTCCATCTTGTTCCGGCAGCGGATAGACCAATACTTTGCTTTCTGGTTTCCAATAACACCAGGACCGAAATAGTCCCAATGGAAAACTGGCCGCCAGCCGCACGCGCGGTGCTTCCAGCCAGCCGCGGCGGGCGGCCGGCGCACCCAGCGTCACCTGCGTGCTGTTGCCAGCCGCGACATCGACCACATGCCGCGCCGCTTCCAGGTGCAGGAAATCGATGTGGATCGCAAAACGGTCACGCTTGCTACGGTTGATCAGGTTCAATTCGAAACGTGCTTCTTCGCCGGGGAACACCGGCTGGGCGCGGCCCGGCGCCAGGTGCAGGCCGGCCAGGTTCTTGGTCGTCAAATACATGTCGACCAGCGCGCAGCCGGCGGCAAAAAAGGTCAAGGCAAAGCCGAGGCCGAGGTTGTAATTGATGGCGCCGATGAACAGGACCAGCAGCAAGAAGCCAAAACCGACGCCGGCCCGCGACGGCAAGATGAACACGCGGCGCTGGCTGAGCCAGATTTCGCCGCGCTCGCGCTCGCGCAACTGGAATAGCCTGCGGCCAAAAGTGCTCGTGAATATTTTTTTCAACACGGCCGCCGCCTTTTTATCAGACCGGCACGGATTTGAGCAATTGCAGCACCAGGTCGCCGCTGGCCAGCGCCACGCCATGGCTGGACTTGAGCGGCCGCAGCCGGTGTGCACAGACCGGCACCAGCACCGCCTGCACGTCTTCCGGGATCACATGGTCGCGGCCTTCCAGCGCGGCCCAGGCGCGCGCCGCCTGCAGCAGCGCGATCGACGCGCGCGGGCTGAGTCCCTCGGCGAACATGCCGTTCTGGCGCGTGGCCTGCGCCAGCGCCTGCACATAATCGATCAGCGACGCCGCGGTGTGGAGGGTTTTCAAGGCCAGCCGCGCCGCCGTCAATTCTTCCGCCTGCATTACCGCCGGCAGCGTTTTGAGCATGCCGCGCCGGTCTTCGCCCATCAATAGCGCGCGTTCGGCGGCGGCGTCCGGATAGCCGAGCGACAAGCACATCAGGAAGCGGTCCAGCTGCGATTCCGGCAGCGGGAAGGTGCCGACCTGGTGCGCCGGATTTTGCGTGGCGATGACAAAAAACGGTTCCGGCAACGGACGCGTGACGCCATCGGCGCTGACTTGCCGTTCTTCCATCGCTTCCAGCAAGCCGGACTGGGTCTTCGGCGTGGCGCGGTTGATTTCATCGGCCAGCAATACTTGCGTGAAGATCGGTCCCGGATGAAACACAAAGCCGTTCTGCTCGCGCTGGTAGATCGAGATGCCGGCCACGTCGGCCGGCAGCAAGTCGCTGGTGAATTGAATCCGGTTCAATTGCAAGCCGAGCGAAATCGCCAGCGCATGCGCCAGCGTGGTCTTGCCGACGCCCGGCACGTCCTCGATCAGCAAATGGCCGCCGGCCAGCAGGCAGGTCAGCGCCTGGCGCACCTGCACATCCTTGCCGACCACGACTTGCCCGACTTGCCGCGCCACTGCATGCATTTTTGTGAACATGATAATTTCAGTAAAGGGGATGCCACTATTTAATTTACAATCGGGGAGCGCTCCATCAATCGATCCGGTTTTATCGGCCTTCACACGGCCCGGAAACGGCCAGGAATCACCCCCGTTGGCGGGGAGCAGCTTATAAAATAGATCAGATGCGATAGAGCATTTCGTCGTACGCGCCAGTGATTCTATGCGAGAACCGCATACCACAGGGCAACAATGATGGAATGTGATTATTGCGGTATGGAAACGAGACCCGAGTAATGAGTACAGCCATTTATAGTCACACAGATTGCCAGCGCCACGAAATGGGCGATTGGCACCCGGAGTCGCCGGCGCGCCTGCAAGCCATCAGCGACCAGTTGATACGGGCCCAGATCAGCGATTTGCTGGAACACCGCGAAGCGCCGCTGGCGGCGCTGTCCGATATCGAGCGCAACCACAGCGCCAACGCGATCGGCCTGGTGCGCGACAACGTGCCCGCGCCCGACGATTATTATCCGCTCGACGGCGACACGCTGTTGAATGCCTATAGCTGGAAAGCCGCCTTGCGTGCGGCCGGCGCGGCGGTGGCCGCCACCGACGCCGTCATCGATGGCGAACTCGACAACGCTTTTTGCGCCACCCGTCCGCCCGGCCACCATGCGCGGCCAAGCGAGCCGATGGGCTTTTGCCTGTTCAATAACGTCGCCATCGCCGCCAAGCATGCGCTCGACGTGCGTGGGCTGGAGCGGGTCGCGATCGTCGATTTCGACGTGCATCATGGCAACGGCACTGCGGAATCGGTGGCCCAGGATCCACGCATCCTGATGGTCAGCTTTTTCCAGCATCCGTATTACCCGTTCAGCGCACCCGAACCGTTCACCGCGACCCGCGTCAACGTGCCGGTGCCGGCCCGCTCCAAGGGCGACGTGGTGCGCCAGCTGGTGCTCGACCACTGGCTGCCGGCGCTGCACCGGCACCAGCCGCAAATGCTGTTCATTTCAGCCGGCTTCGATGCGCACCGCGAAGACGACGTCGGCGGCATGGGCCTGGTGGAGGCGGATTACACCTGGATCACGCAGCAAGTGATGGAAGTGGCGAAACAGTATGCCAAAGGGCGCATCGTCAGTTGCCTGGAAGGCGGCTACAACCTGTCGGCGCTGGGACGCAGCGTGGCGGCCCACGTCAAGGCACTGGCTGAATTGTGATGGTTTAGTTGCCGATTCCAAAAAATAAAGATTTATCTCTTTTTTTGGAAATTATATTTTGCGATTCAACATGGGCAGGAGCACGCCGCCGCCGTGCTCCTGTTGTTTGGGTTATTGCGGCGCGGGTCCGGCAGTTTGTGCGATCGAGGTATGGTCCTCGAAGGTCAATTCCAGCAAGGTATCGTCATTCCATGTCATATCGTGCAAAGGCGCGATGTAGCTGACCTTTTGTTTGCCAAGCGACAGCGTGGCGCGGCGTTCGCCCGAGACCGCCGTCACCGCCGACAGCCGCCGTGGCGCATGGAACAGTACCGCAACCATCGATGAATGGCAGGGACCGCCGACCAGCCGGAAGGCATTGCGCGTGACGAACGGCAAATCGTCCTTTTCCACCGCCCAGCGTATCACGCATTCCAGCCGCAAATCGCCGAGCCGGCGTACGTTGGCGGGCAGGTTGGGGCTATGGATATCGGGCCGCCAGCGCAGCGAGTTCTTCTTTTTATTGCTGACGATGTCGGCATTTTCGTCCATCGCCTGTTTATGGCGCTGCAAAGTAAAGGTGCCGTCGGCATGTACCGGGATCGGAATCGACAGCTTGTCGCTGCTGATTTGCAGGGTGGCGCCTTCAAGTGCCTGGTCCGCCCTGGCCGGCTGCAAGATGAAACGCAGGCTGGCATGGGGCGCCAGGCGATGGAATTCATTGAAGGCATCGACGCCCTTGAGCATGCTGCGGTAGGGTTTTAATTCGGGATCCCTGGCGCCGCTCACTTCCACCGTTTGCGGGGTGGCAGGCGCCTCCTCCAATACCACCGACGGGACGGTTTCTTGTGAAACTGCCGCAGCGGCTATGAATTGCAAGCTTGCGCATACTGCCAATATCATGTATCTCATCTGGGATTAATGGAAATATAAAGAAAAATTCGCGTTACTTGTAATATTATCATTAAATTAATTTTAGTAATATTATTATTGAATTCCGTCACATTGGATGCCCGTTGCGGCTGCACAGGCATCCTCGAGAAAGTCCGACGCGCCAGAGCCAAGTACGTAAAATAGTGGCTACCGGCGGAGCATGCTCCTGGGTCTGCTCGCTCTTCAATCAGGAAATGATTCACATGAAGCTGAAAAAAATTGTCATCCAAAATTTCCGCTGTTTTAATCAGTTGGCTGTGGACCTTCATCCTGAGCTGACGGTACTGATTGCGCCTAACGGCGCCGGAAAAACTGCGTTGCTTGACGCTGCACGAATTGCTTTATGGCCATTTGTTAAGGCGTTTGACTTGGGTAGCCAAACTGGAAAGTCTGCATCGATCCAGATAGACGATGTACGCTTGGAAAGAAGAAACAGCCACAACATGGAGCCGCAAATGCCGAGTGCGGTGACCGCCACCGGGCGCTGGCCGGGAGTGACGAATGATTTCGCGTGGATGCAATCCCGTGAGCGTGTCAAGGCTGGCACCAATACTTTGGGCGATTCATGGACAAAACAACTGACAAAGTACGGTACCGAATTACAGAAAAAAATACGTGAAGAGCAAGACGGAGTACAGACTGCTTTACCTCTGATCGCCTATCTGGGCACAGGCAGGTTATGGTATCAGGGCCGCTATACCTCGGTTGCGGCCGACGTCACCCTCGATAAAAGCGAGTATTCCCGCCTGTCAGGTTACTTGAATTGCCTGACGCTGTCGTCCAGCTTCAAGCAGTTTGCCGACTGGTATGGCTGGGTCTATCGGAGTTACCGCGAGAGCCAGATCATCGCACTCGAAACGGGCGTCGGGCCGGGCGATTTGACGCAATATTTTGAAAACCTGATACAGGCAGTAAAAAGTGCGGTGAACGCCCTGCTGCAAGAGCAGACCGGCTGGCATGACATTGCGTATAGCGCCCAGTATCAGCAACAGCTGGTATTGAGCCATCCGGAGCATGGCGTTTTGCCTCTGGAAATGCTAAGTGATGGCTTGAGGAATGCCGTGGCGATGGTCGCCGATCTGGCATTCCGTGCTTGCAAGCTGAATCCCCATCTGGGCGCCGAGGTCTTGTTAGAGACCGAAGGGATCGCTTTAATCGATGAAATCGATATGTTCCTTCATCCATCATGGCAACAAACAGTCTTGGGCTCCTTAAAACAAGCCTTTCCTAAAATACAGTTCATCGTCACCACCCATAGCCCGCAAGTCCTCAGTAGCGTCAGGCGCGAGAATATCCGGGTGATCGGCAAGGATGCCGAGGGCCATATGATCGCCGAACCGCCGCTCGCGCGTACCTATGGCGAACCCAGCGGTGACGTGATGCTGAGCGTGATGATGGTCGATCCCCAGCCGCCGGTGGCCGAAAAGGAAGATTTGCAGCGCCTGACCGAATTGGTCGATCAAGGTAACTATGCGACTGAAGAGGCGCGGCGCTTGATGGATGGACTGGTTGCCGCGCTTGGTGCGGAGCATCCGCAATTGCAGCGACTTGAGCGCAGTATCCGGCGGCAACAGGCTTTGCAACGATGAGGTTCATCAAAAAACCGGATGGCGGCGGATTTTATCTGGCGCAGGCGCATGCACAGCCGCCGCATGGCGCAAAAGACGCCACCAGCCGCTGGCAGAGTTACGCGCATAGGCCTGCCCTGTGTGAGGAATTGGTAGAGGAGCAATTTTTTCTTTGCTGTTATTCGGAAATCAGGGCTGACTTGCTGGGTTTGGGCTATCACATTGAACATGTGCAGCCGAAAAGCAGCTTTCCTCAACGTACCTTCGATTATCAAAACCTGGCGGCCAGTGCGCTGGCCAGTAAAAATGATCTGGCGGCATTCAAGGCGCAGGAAGACGAGGTGTTTGCCGGACATGCCAAGGGCGATCAATATGACGCGCACTTGTTTATTTCCTGCCATCAAGCCGATTGCGCGCGTTTCTTTGCCTATTTGTCCGATGGCCGCGTAGTGCCTGCGGAGTCGCTGCAGCAGCAAGCCGATCGGGATCGGGCGACCTATACCATTGCGATACTGAATCTGAACAGCCCTTATCTGATCAACGAGCGGCAACGCTGGTGGAATGAACTGGATCGGATTTTTTCGCAACATCAGCAGAATGACTGGAGTATCGAACACCTGGCGATGTGCGATCTATTGCCTTCTGGTAAGAAGTTAAGCCAATTTTTCAGTATGACGCGACAATTTTTTGGAGACGTCGCAGAGCGAGTCTTGCAGCAAGATGCCCCTCATCTTGTGTGAGCGCCAGAGATTTGTGCGTAAATCGGCCCATTGTTTAGATGTAGATCGCGACATTTTTCTTGAAGTACCGCCTTAGCCCGTAAAATAGCGGATTGATCGAACGAATTTGAAGGTAATAGCATGGCGATACAATGGTACCCGGGGCATATGAACGCGGCGCGCAAGAAGGCGGCGGAGTCGATGGAAAACACCGACCTGGTGATCGAAGTGGTCGACGCCCGGCTGCCGGAAGCCAGCTGCAACCCGATGGTCGAAGAGTTGCGCCTGTTCCGCCAGCGTCCGTGCCTGAAGATCCTGAACAAGACCGACCTGGCCGATCCGGCCGCGACCGCCGCCTGGGTGGCCTATTACAACGCCCAGGAAGGCGTGACCGCGTACGCGATGACGACCAAGAAACCGGGCGAAGTGGCGCGCATACCCGAGCTGGCCAAGTCGCTGGCGCCGCATCGCGGCGTGCCGACCAAGCCGTTGCGCATCATGATCATGGGCATTCCGAACGTCGGCAAGTCGACGCTGATGAACGCCTTGCTGAAAAAGCGCGTGGCCAAGGTGGGCGACGAGCCGGCCGTGACCAAGATGCAGCAAAAGCTGTATCTCGATAAAAACACCATCCTGACCGATACGCCCGGCATGCTGTGGCCGAAGATCGCCATCCCCAGCGATGGCTTGATGCTGGCGGCCAGCCACGCGATCGGCTCGAATGCGTTGATCGAGGAAGAAGTGGCGGTATTCCTGGCCGAAGAATTGTTGAAGCGCTACCCGCACTTGCTGGCCACGCGCTACGGCACCAAGACCGATGAAGTGGATGCGATCGGCGTGGTCGAAGGCATCGCGGCGCGGCGCGGTTTCCGCCAGAAGGGCGGCGACTACGATTTCGAGAAAGCGTCGCACACCTTGCTGATCGATTACCGCAGCGGCGTGCTGGGCCGTATTTCGCTGGAAACGCCCGACACCCGCGCCGCCTTGCTGGCCCAGCATGCGGCCGAACAAGCAGAAAAAGCGGCCAGGGCGGCGGCCATCGCGGCCGAAAAAGCCAAGGCCGCGGCGAATGGCAAGCGCGGGACTTGATGACGTAGTGTGAGGTATTCGCAGTCCCTGTCGCCGCAGGGACTGACGCCGCCACTCATCAGGCGGCAGCCTGCCCAAAGCGGAAGCTGGTCACCGCCAGCGCGCCGAAGAAGTCGTCTTCGTGGTAGATCTCGTTCGACTGCTCGTGCTCGGCCGCGCCCAGCGCGACCATCAGCGGCACCAGATGATCTTCATACGGATGGGCCTGGCGCGCGCCGGGCGCCTGTTCCCACGCCAGCAATTTTTGCAGCCGCCCGGCAGGCGGCAGCGCCATGCTGCTGCGCAGCCACGCGTCGAACTGGTGCGAGGCCACCGCGCCGGCCGGGCCGAACTGGCGCAGGTTGTGGTAGCTCAGGCCGCTGCCGACGATCAGCACGCCCTGGCTGCGCAATACCGCCAGCGCGCGGCCCACGTCGACATGGGTCGGCACATCGTAGCCATGTTTCAGCGACAGTTGCACCAGCGGCACGTCGGCTTGCGGATAAATCGGATACAGCGCGCTGAACGTGCCATGGTCGAAGCCGCGCTGCGGGTCCAGCCGCGCCGGGTGGCCGGCCGCGTCGAGCAGCGCCTTGACCTGCTCGGCCAGGACCGGCGAGCCGGGCGCCGGGTACTGGATCTGGTAGGTATGCGCCGGAAACCCGGAATAATCGTAGATCATGCCCGGCTTCGGGCTGGCCGACACCAGGAATTGCGGGCCTTCCCAGTGCGCCGTCACCACCAGCACGGCTTTGGGTTTGATGCCGATCTGGCGCGGAATGTCTTGCAGCGACGCTTGCAGTTTGTCGTAGCGTCCGCCGTACTGGTCTTTCATGAAAGGCCAGGGGCCGCCGCCGTGCGACAGGAAGTAGGTGGGTAAGGTGAAATCAGTCATGGCACACTCCGGTTGGACAGGGGCACTCTGTCGATGAAGGGAGTATGGTCATGCGCAGTCAGTTCATCAAGGCTGTAAATATTGATATATCATTGCCTGCTGGTTGATGATAATGATAGGACGAGCATGGATACCCTGGTCAGCATGCGTGTCTTCCGCGCGGTGGTGGAGCTGGAAAGTTTTGTGCGCGCCGCCGAGCGGCTGGAATTGTCGGCGGCCATGGCCAGCAAGCATGTGATGCACCTGGAGCGCCATCTGGGCGCGCGCTTGCTGAACCGCAGCAGCCGGCACCTGAGTCTGACTGAAATCGGCAAGGTGTACTTCGAGCAATGTCGCGACATGCTGGACAGCCTGGAAGAAGTCGAGGCGACGGTCGGGCGCACCACGGTGGTGCCGCGCGGCATGCTCAAGCTGAGCGCGCCGGTGTGGTTCGCCAATCCGGTGTTTACCCGCGTGCTGGCGGCGTACCGCGAGCAATTTCCCGAAGTGACCTTCGATATCGACCTGAGCGGCCGGGTCGTCAACCTGGTCGAGGAAGGTTTCGACCTGGCGCTGCGGGTCAGCCAGGCGCCGGCCCCGGCGCTGATCGCGCGGCCGATCGGGCGCATCGGTTTCGACCTGGTGGCGGCGCCATCCTACCTGGCGCGGGCCGGCCATCCGCAACGTCCGGCCGACCTGGTACAGCACGCGATGGTCACCTACACGCTGCTGGCGTCGGGCAATGAACTGGGCTTCGACGGCCCGGCTGGCCACGAAACCGTCAAGTTCAAGCCTGTGCTGCAAACCAATAACGAAACCCTGATGCATGACGCGGTGCTGGACGGCATGGGCATCGCCTTGCTGCCGTCGTGGCAAACCGGGGCCGACCTGGCCGCCGGCCGCTTGTTGCGTGTGCTCGACAGCTACAGCATGCGCCAAGGCACCGTGTATGCGGTGTATACCAGCCGGCGCTACCTGTCGTCGAAGGTGCGCACCTTTATCGATTTTATTGCCGCCGACGGGCGGCTGGAGTGAGCCAGCCCCTATTCCTGTGAAATGTAAAATTTGCACAATGAAATGCGCCAGCCGCGGCTGGCAGTCTGCGTATAATTACGGACTTTGTGCCGTCTTTATTGCTGGCTGGACATTTTGAGCTGGGTTTCATGATCGTTTCCGCATTTCGTCTTCACCGCTTGCCGCCGCGCCGCGCCCTGGCGGGCTTGCTGGCCGCCTGCTTTGCCGCCGGCCTGGCGCCGTCCGTGCTGGCGCAAAACGTGCAGGCGGTGATGGTCAGCGGAGCCCGCCTGAGCAAAGCCGCGTCGCGCGCGCCGATTGGCGCGACCGTCATCGACAGCGAGCAGATCAGCCAGTATGGCGCACGCGACGTGGCCGACGCCTTGCGCAAGATCGGCGGCATCGGCATGGTGTCGGCGATGGAATCGCTGACCGGTCCCGGATCGGGCTTGAAACTGTCGCGCTCCGCTGTCGGCGCCGATCTCCTGGGCCTGCAGGACGGCGTGCGGATACTGGACAATGTGCGCGGCCAGGCGCTGTTGTCCACCGTGCCGATCGAGAACGTGGAGCGGATTGAAGTCAGCCGCGGCGGCAACAGCGTGCAGTATGGCGCGGCCGGCGGCAGCGGGGCGGTGGTCAATCTGGTCAGCAAGACGCCGCCCGCGCAGGCGCTGCACGGCAGCCTGTATGGCGAAGTCGGCCAGTTTGGCCAGCGCGATACGCGCGCGTCGGTGGTGCAGAACTGGGATGGCTTTTCGATGGATGCCGCGTTGCAAGATAGCCGCAGCAGCGATTACCGCGACCATAGCCAGTTCCGCGAAGTCAGCTTCAGCGGCGGCGCGGAATGGAAGTCGAAGCAGGGCCGGGCCGGTTTCAGCGTCGATGCGACGCGCCAGGATTCGCGTTTCCCGTTCCCGACCGACCTGTCGCAGCCGGACGACGGCAAGCCGGGCGCCGCCACGCCGGGCGATTTCGGCAGTTTCGACACCAACCGGATCAGCGGCTTCGTGCAGCGCTATATCGGCAACTTCGACCTGGGCCTGGAATTGACGCAAAGCGAAAAAAACGTCAGCGCCACCCATGTGCGCGATGGCGGCGATGACGACCAAGGCAGCGCTTATGCCGGTTATAGCTACGACTCCAGTTACAGCAGCCGCGAAACCCAGTTGTCGCCGCGCCTGCGCCACGGCGCCAAGGTTGACGGAGTCGCCTACGATACGGAAATCGGCATCGACCTGATACGCTGGCGCCACCAGACCGGCAACGCCTTGTTCCGCTTCGACCGCAAGCAGAGTTCCAGTGCGCTGTTCGTACGCGAAGACATCGGTTTCGGCGGTCCGCGCGACGTGCGCCTGTCGTTCGGTGCGCGGCATGAAAAATTCAATATGAACGACATCGCTTCCAGCGATTTCGTCAGCATCGGCGATAGCGGCGCGCGCGACTGGCAGCACCAGAACGCATGGGACGTGCAAGCCAGTTTCAAGCCGGCGCCGTGGGCCAGCGTGTACGCCAAGGCCAGCCAGAGCTACCGCATCGACGACAGCGGCTTCACCACCCAGGGCTACCGGCCGCTGATCGGCCAGGTGTCGCATGACCAGGAAGCCGGCGCCACCTTCGGCGGCGATGCGCGCAATGCCAGCGTGCGCCTGTTCAGCCACCGGCTGCATAATGAAATCGTGTTCGACCAGAACCTGGGCCAGGCCGGTACCGGCCGCAATCTCGATCCGAACCAGCGCCAGGGCATCGAGCTGGAGGCCAACTGGCGGCTGGCGCCGGCCTGGTCGTTGAACGGCCAGCTGCGCCATGTCAATGCGCGCTACGACGATTACCCGTACGACGGTCCCGATTTGCCGCTGGTGGCGCGCAATACCGTGTCGGCGCGCCTGTCGTGGCTGCCGGCCAGCGGCCACAGCGCCGACCTCGGCGTGCAGTGGATGGACGTGCAACGCTACGGCAACGATTTCGACCAGAGCTGCCTGGCGCGGACGCCGTCGTTCGCGCTGCTCGACGGCCGTTATGCGCGCAAGATCGGGGCCTGGGAATTGGCGCTCAGCGCCAGCAACCTGGCCAACAAGCGCTATTACAGCAATGCGCCGGAATGCCTGTCCAGTATCTATGCCAATGACGCGCGCCAGGTGCGCGTCTCGGCGCGCTACAGCTTTTAGGCTTGAGAGCGCCTGACAAAACATCCATCGCGGCGTTGCATTGCCTTGTCGACCATCTTGTACTGTCTACGGCAATGCGTCTTGCCCTGAACGTTTGGTCAGGCGCGCTTAGGTTAAAACCGCGGCTTAAGATCGGCTTAATTTGATTGAAAAATAATAATATTCCTGCCTCGCGCCGAACCGGCGCCGCAAAAGATGGTAATCTCGCGGCGTTTGCCACTCACTTATGAAGGATAGTCATGCGTTTCTTGCGTTCCCTGCGTTTCTTGCTCGCCGCCGTCACCCTGATGGTTTCCACTTCCGGCGCCTTTGCGGCTGAACCTGGCGCCGGCTACACCACGCTGGATACGCCGCGCACCGACCTCGGCAAGAAAGTCGAAGTCGTCGAATTCTTCATGTATTCCTGCCCGCATTGCTACGCGCTCGATCCGCTGATGGCCGACTGGGTCAAGAAGCAGGGCGACAATATCGTGTTCCGCCGCGTGCACATGGCGTTTTCCGGCCCCAACGATCCGCAGGCGCACGCCTATGTGACGCTGGAAGCGATGGGCAAGCTCGATGTCATGCACGACAAGATTTTCCACGCCATCCACGTCGACCGCCAGCGCCTGAACAAGGATGACGCGATCCTCGACCTGGTGGTCAAGAATGGCATCGACAAGGCCAAATACCTGGAATTCTTCAATTCCTTCGCGGTCCAGACCAAGATGAAGCGCGGCATCCAGCAAATCGGCACCTATAAACTCGATAGCGCGCCGAGCATCGTGGTCGATGGCCGCTTCGTGACGTCGCCGACGATGCAGTCGCGTCCGGGCCTGAACGAGCGCCAGATCCAGGAAGCGACCTTGCGCGTGATGGATGGCCTGGTCGCCAAGGTGCAGGCGGAAGTCGGCAAGAGCGCGCCAGCGGCCGCTGCCGCCCCGGCAGCCGCCAAAGCGGTCAAGAAGTAAGCATCACGGCCTGGAGTGAGCATGAAACGATTGCCATGGATATTGCTGTTCCTGACGCTGGCCCTGGTGGCCTGGCTGGCGCTGGCGATCGTGCATGCGGAAAACCAGCGCAACGCGCTGTATAACAAGGCTTGCCCCGATCACAGCGATGCGCAGTGCCTGGCGCTGGTCGAATCGCGCGCGCACTGGTGGAATCACCTGGCGTATGCGCTGACGCACCTGCGCCCCTGAACGTTTTGTCATCCGTTCCGGGTATCGATCCCTCCCCAAAAAGCCGCCCGGTTCATCGCCGCGCGGTTTTTTTCGTTTTTCTTCCGCTCATTAAAAAGTGATTCAACGCAAGTTTGATCCCGATCCATACGAACCGGACGGCGCCGCGTGACGATGGTGCTTATCGTCGGCAATCGCGCCGGTTTGCCTGCGCCTGCCTGGATCTCAACCTGACTGGATACTGATGATGAAGAATGCTGAATGGACCGTTGGCACCCGCCTGGCGATCGCCGCAGGCTTGCTGCTGGGGCTGATGACCCTGATGACCGTGATCGGCTTGTGGCTGCTGGCCGACGTGCGCGGCGTCACCAGGCAGGTGATCCGCGAAGAGGTGGCCAGGGAACGGCTGGTCACCGAGTGGCATGACCTGACCCGCCTGAACGGCGTGCGCAGCCTGCTGGCCGGCAAGAGCGCCGATCCGGCGCAACAGCAGGCGGCCGAAGCGCAGCTCAAGCCGGACAGCGAACGCATCAACACGCTGCAAACGCAGCTGGAGCAATTGACGCCTGAACATGCCGGCAAACAATTGTATGGCGCCGCCACCGCCAGGCGCGCCGTCTACCGCGCCGCGCGCGAGGAAGTGCTGAGCGCGCGCAGCGCCGGCGATACGGCGCGCGCCGCGACGCTGACCGATACCAGGCTGGAGCCGGCGCTGGCCGATTACCTGGCCGGCATCCGCCTGCTGTCCGATTATTACCGCAACAATATGCTGGTTCTGGCCGGCGCCATCGACCAGCGCAATCAGCAGGGGCGTAGCGTGCTGGGCGGCCTGTGGCTGCTGGCGCTGGTGATTGGCGGCGTCGGCGCGGCGCTGATCACGCGTTCGATCCGCGCTCCCTTGCTGAGCGCGATCGGCATCGCGCAAAGCGTGGCGGCCGGCGACTTGACGGCGCGCCAGGCGGGCAGCTCGGCCTTGCGCGGCGAAACCGGGCAATTGCTGCGCGCGCTGGACGACATGACGGCCAGCCTGGTGACCATCGTCGGCGAAGTGCGCGGCAGCAGCGCCACCATCGCCAGCGCGTCGCAGCAAATTGCCAGCGGCAACCAGGAACTGTCGTCGCGCACCGAGCAGCAAGCCGGTTCGCTGGAAGAAACCGCGTCGTCGATGGAACAGCTGACTTCGACCGTCAAGCAAAACAGCGACAATGCACGGCAGGCCAACCAGTTGGCCGCGTCGGCCTCGGCGGTGGCGCAAAAGGGCGGCCTGGTGGTGACGCAGGTGGTCGGCACCATGAACGACATCAATGCATCGTCGCGCAAGATCGCCGACATCACCGGCGTGATCGACGGCATCGCGTTCCAGACCAATATCCTGGCGCTGAACGCGGCGGTCGAGGCGGCGCGCGCCGGCGAGCAGGGGCGCGGCTTTGCGGTGGTGGCGTCGGAAGTGCGCAACCTGGCGCAGCGTTCGGCGGCGGCGGCCAAGGAAATCAAGGAACTGATCAACGATTCGGTGGCCAAGGTCGGCCTCGGCAGCCAGCTGGTCGAGCAAGCCGGCGGCACCATGAATGAAATCGTCGCCAGCGTGCAGCGCGTCACCGACATCATGGGCGAAATCAGCATGGCCAGCCAGGAGCAGGAAGCCGGCATCGAGCAAATCAACCAGGCCATCGTGCAGATGGACGCCGTGACCCAGCAAAACGCGGCGCTGGTGCAGCAAGCCACGGTGGCGGCCGACGCGTTGCAGCAGCAGGCCGCCAGCCTGACGCGGTCGGTCGATGTGTTCCTGCTCGATGGCGACGACGCGCATGTTGACGCTCATGTGGTGGCGCCAGTCGCGCCGCCGGCGGTGGCCGCGGTGGCATCCAGGCCGGCCTCGGCCGGCCGCGCGCTGGTCTTGCGGCCGGCTAGACAGGCCGCGCCGGCCGCAAAGCCGGCGCGCCAGGCCAGCGTGGTGGAGTCGGAGTGGGAGACGTTTTGACGTCGTGGCGGAGCGCGGCCGCTAAGGCTTGCCGGCCGGCGCGGAACGCGCTCTCACCACCACGGTGCAGGTGGTGCCGGCCACCAGCAACCGGTCTTGCGGCAACTGGTCGATATGGATGCGCACCGGCACCCGCTGCGCCAGCCGGACCCAGTTGAAGCTCGGGTTGACGTCGGCCAGCAATTCGCGGCCGGTGTTGGCGTCGCGGTCGGTGATGCCGCGCGCGATGCTTTCGATATGGCCTTGCAGCTTGCCGCCGCCCATCAAGCTCATGTCCACCTTGTCGTTCGGCGCCAGCAGCGGCAGCTTGGTCTCTTCGAAATAACCGACCACGTAATACGAGGCGTTGTCGATCACGGCCAGCTTGGGCGCGCCGACGGCGGCGAAATCGCCGGTGTGCACGTTCAGGTTGGTGACGTAGCCGGTCACCGGCGCGCGCACGGCGGTGCGCTCCAGGTTCAGCCTGGCCAGGTCGCGGCTGGCCAGCGCGGCGCGGTATTGCGAGTTGGCGGCGCTGACGGCGAATTCCGCGGTTTCCCGGCTTTCGGTCGAGACCACGCTGGCGTCCAGGTCGGAGCGCCGTCCGGCTTCCTTGCTGCGCCGGCCTTTTTCGGTCCGTTGCGCGGCCAGCAGCGCTTCGGCCTGCAGCAGCGCGGTGTCGTAGCGGGCCTGGTCGACGGTGAACAGCACATCGCCTTTTTGCACCAGCTGGTTGTCGCGCACCAGCACCGCGGTGACCGTGCCGGATACGTCGGCGCTGATGTTGATCACGTCGGCCTTGATGCGGCCGTCGCGGGTCCACGGCGATTCCATGTAGCGGTCCCACACGGCTTTGCCGATCCACAGGGCGGCTGCCAGCAACAGCAGGGTTATCAGATAGCGTATCAGCTTGCTTGCCATGACTGCATTCTTTCAAAGTAAAAAACGAAAACGGTGATTGACAGATTATTGATAGAGCGTCAGCACCAGCGCGCCGAAGATGCCGGTAAACAGGCACAGGCGCACCAGCGACGGATGCCACAGCATAGCGTACAGGCCGAGCCGGCCGAGTATCCGGTCGAGCACCGCCTGCAGCACGATGCTGGCGCAGAAAAGGGGCAGCAGGGTCGGGATCAGGACCCCGAAAATGGCGAGTTCACGCGGCACGATTGGGGTCTCCTGGGACTTGCGGCAGTTGGTCGAGCAGGGAAGTATAAATCGAGTGCATGTCGATCAGCGTCGCATGCAGCCGGGCCTGGCGTTCGGCGCTGGCGCCGGGCAGCGCGGCGCGCACCGCCAGGCCGGCTTGCAGGATCGCCTCGACCGCCGCGCTGCAGCTGGCCTGGGCCGGCGCGCGCAGGTAGGCGGCGATGCGGCTGACGCAGTCCTGCAGCGCGCTCCTGGCCAGGCTGGCGTCGGCGCCGGCGATCAGTGCGCGCAGGTCGATCACCGAATTGCCCAGTTCCAGCAGCGTCAGCGCCTGGCGCACCACGGCCAGGGTTGCCTCGCCCGGCGCCGGGCCGGCGGCCGCGTTAAGCTGGCTCAGCAAGTCGCGCACGCGGCTGTTGAAACGGTGCTTCAGGTGGCGCGGCGCGGCCGTGCAGGCGGCTAGCGCCTCGGCCCACAGCGCCGCGGCGACATGGTCTTTCTGGCCGATGGTATGGCGCGGCAGCAGCAGCGCGAAAATAAGCCATGACAGCGCCACGCCGGCGATCAGCGCCAGGCTGGTGTTCATGAAAGCGGCGCCGTCCAGGTACAGCACATTGGCCGGCACGAACTGGGTCACGAACAGGCCGAGACCGAGGCCGATGGCGGAGCGTTTCGGATCGCTGATCAGGTACACGGCGCCGGCCAGGAACGGCGCCAGCGCCAGCATCAGCATGGTAAAACCCTGCGCCTGCGGCATCACGAAAAAGACGCATGCCAGCGCCACCGGCCAGCCCAGCACGAAGCCTGCCAGCACATGGGTGATCAGCGTAAACGGCCGCGGCGACGCCGCCGCCAGCGCGTTGAACACGGTCGCCATCAGGATCGCGGTGGCGGCGTACGGCCAGTCGAGATAGTAGGCCGCCAGCAGCAGCAAGACCAGTGTGGCGGCGGCGCGCAAGCCGCCGGCCAGCACCAGCAGGGACGGGGTTTTCGGCACGTAGGCCGGCGCTTCCGGCAGGTCGCGGCGGCGGCCCAGCAGCAAGCCCTGGTACAAGTCCTGGAAGTGGCTCATCTCGCGCACGAAGCGCTGCAGCAGTTCGACGCTGGTGTCGAAGTCGACGCTGTCGGTGCGCACCAGCGGCTGGGCGGCGATGCGCTGGCGCGCGGCCAGCAGCGCCTGCCGCAATGGCTGGGCCAGCTCGGCCAGCGGGGTGCCGTCGCCCAGCGCATCGGCGACGATGCCATACAGCGGCTCGGTCAGCGCCGGCAGCGCCGACAAACGATCCTGGCCGATCCGGCGCTGCAGGCGCTGCAGCGTGTAGAAGGTGGTCAGCGCCTGCATGAACGACAGGTTGAAGGCGTGCAGCTGGCGGTGGTGGTCGCGCGCATGGATGACTTCGAAAATCGCCGCCGAACGGCCCGATTCAAGGGCCGCGATATCGGCCGCGAATTGCAGTTGGGCCAGCTCGGCGTCGGCCGGCGCCAGCTGGTGGCGCAGCACAGCGTGGCAAAAGCCGGTGAAGCGCGCGTAGCGGCTGTCGACGCTGCGCATCACTTGCGTGCTTTGGTGGCGCGGCAGCAGCACCGCGCTGGCGATCGCCGAACAGAGGATGCCGACGCCGATTTCGCTGGCCCTGGTGACGGCCAGCGAAAACGCCAGCGTCGGCTGGTCGACGGCCGGCAGCACGATCAGGCAGGCGGTATAGCCGGACAGCACAAAACTGTACGACTGCGCGTTGCGGTTCAGCGCCGAACCGCTGGTGCACAGGCCGACCCACAGCGCCAGGCAGGCAAACAGCAGCACCGGGGTTTGCGGGAACATGCCGATCATGGCCAGCGCGGCGCTGCAGCCGACCAGCGTGCCGAGCAGGCGATAAAAACTTTTTTCCAGCACCATGCCGGCGCTCGGCAGCGCCACGATCAGGGTGGTGGTCATCGCCGTGCTGGGCGAATCGAGGCCGAGCCGGTAGGCCAGCCACAGCGCGCCGAACGCGGCCGCGATGGTCCTGGCGACGAACAGCCAGCGTTCGCCTTCGGTGCCGGTCCAGTCGCTGGCCGTGGCGGCCAGCCAGGCCGATGCGCGTGCGGCGGCGCTGGCCGGCCTGGCCGGCAGATCGGCGGCTTGCGGTGAGGGCGTCATTGCAGTGTGTTTAATGGAAGAGGTTGAAGGAGATCGATCAAGATCAGGCTCAGTCGAGGCAGCTCAAATTGTGCAACTGGCGCGCAAACATTTTTTCCAGTTGCTGCAATTCTTCGGCGTTAAAGCCGTCGTACACGTGCACGTTGCGCCGATACACGTCGGGCAGCGCCAGGCAGATCAGCGCGCGGCCGGCGTCGGTCAGGGTAATCATCACCGAACGGCGGTCGCCGGGGCGGCTGCCGCGATGGATCAGGCCGCGTTGTTCCAGCTCGTTGCAGACGCGCGTCAGATTGGCCGGTTTTTCATTGCAGGCGATGCCCAGCGTGCGGGCGTTCGAGCTTGCATCCTCGGTGCCGTATAACACTGCCAGCACCATGTAACTGACGTCGGTCAAGTCGTGTTTTTTCAGCGCCGCATTGGTCGAGTCCTTCAAACCCTTTTGAATATGAGACGTCATGCGCGCCAAGCGCATCAATTCCAGCGGAAAATCCGGCATCAGGGTGCTGATGTATTGCAAGCGCTTGGAATTAGCTTCAAAAGCGGTCATCGCGACGTCCTTTCCATAAAAATTTGCATTGTATAACGTGCTCCTGCCGGCGGAATCCGGTGCATTCAAGGGGGGCGCGATAAAATTTCCATGCCGGCCGGATGGCCACCTCAAATGCCGCCGCCCAGCGCGCTCATCAGCGAGACATAGGTGTCGAGCTTGCGCGCGCCCAGCTGCGCCATCTGCTGCTGTTCCGCCAACAGCGCGACCTGGCTGTACAAGACGTTGATCGAATCGCTGAGGCCGGCGCGGTACGCCTGCTCGGCCAGCTTGCTGGCTTTCGTTGCGGTAGCCAGTGCCTGCCCGGTCAGGCGATCCTGCTCCTGCAGCGATTGCGCCTTGGCGACCACGTTGGCGACATCGGACAGCGCCTGTATCACGGTGGCATTGTATTGTTCGACCGCGCCGTCGTAGATTGCCGTTTGATTAGCGAGCTGCGCGCGCAGGCGGGCGCCGGCGAAGATCGGCAGCGTCAGCGCCGGCGTGAAGCCCCTGATTTGCGCATGGGCGTCGAGAAAATGGTCAAAGCCGAACGATTCCAGGCCGACGAAGGCCATCAGGTTCACGTTTGGATAAAACCCGGCCCTGGCGGCGTCGACGCGCCTGGCCGCCGCTTCCACCCGCCAGCGTTGCGCGGCGATGTCGGGCCGGCGCCCGACCAGCTCGGCCGGCAGCGCGCTCGGCAAGGCCAGCGGCCGGTCCAGCCTCAAGGTCGGACGCACGATGCTGTCGCCGGCCGCCGGCCCCTTGCCGCTCAGTGCGGCCAGCTGGTTGCGCAGCAGCGCGATGTTTTCCGCGCTTTGCTCCAGCCCGACCCGCCCGCCCGGCAAGGTGGTTTCGATTTGCGCGATATCGACCTGGGTGGCCATGCCGGCCTTGGCGCGCCGCCGCGTGACGTCGAGGATGCGTTCGCGCTGCGCCAGGCTGGCCTTCAGGTAATCCTGGCGTTCGAATTCCAGCGACAACTGAATGTAGCTGCGCACCAGTGCGGTTTCCAGCGCCAGCCGCGCCATCTGCGATTCGGCCGACGCCAGCTCGATATCGCCCAGCGCGGCGGCCAGCGCCGAGCGGTTGCGGCCCCATAGGTCGAGGTCGTAGGAACCGTTCAGCGCGGCATGGTTGCGCCATGCGTAGTTGCTGGCCAGCGGCGGCGGCATCAGTCCGTTTTCCGCATACAGTTCGCGGTTGAACGACACCTCGACGTCGCCCTTGGGCCGGGTGTTTTCCTCGGCCGCGCCGGCCAGCGCCTGGGCCTGGCGCACCCGCGCCTGCGCCGCGCGCAGTGTCGGACTGTCGGCCAGCGCGCCGGCCAGCAGGCGGTTCAATTGCGGGTCGTTCAAGTCGGCCCACCATTCCTGCTTCGGCCAGGCGACGTCCGCGTGCGCGTCGCGCAGCGCCTGACCGGCGTCCAGCGCGTTCGGGTCGAGCAGCGCCGACTGCGGCGCGATATGGCCCATGTCGGCACAGGCGCCGAGCGCGAGGGCCAGGCTGGCGGCGATCAATGAGCGTAGCAGGGACATGCGGGACTCCATCTGGAATGGTGGTGACTCATCGTGACTAAAGGTCGGGGCGGGCGGCTTACTTGAGCGTTGGCGTGCGGCTGTGCGCCACATCGAAATCGGCTTCCGTTTGCGCAATCTTGCCGCTCTTGCGCGCCGCGTAAAACTCGTCCATGACTTGTTGCCGCGTCACGCTGCTGGTGTTGGCCGGCAACTTGGCGTAGTCGGCTTCGCTGTACGCGATGTCGCCGTTGGCGCGGGCACGCTGGAATTCGGCGATGACTTCGGCGCGCGTCAGGCCAGCCGATGGCGCGCTTTGCGCCAGCATGGAACCGGCGGCGGCCAGCGTGGCGACGGCGGCGGTGATCGAGGATATGAGGTTCATGACAGTTCTCCAAAAAAGACGCTGAAGGGTTATCAGGGCTTGCACCCGGCCGCTTCGGCCAGGCTTGGGGCGATGATGTGTGGCTGGTTCATCGCTGGCCGGATCGCCACGTACCGGTCGCTCTTGGTGAAATAAAGGATGTAATTTACTTCATTTACGTAAACTATATCAATGAATTGTACATTTGTGAAATGAATTTTATTGATGCTACTGATAGTGTTCGATAGAAAATCCTTTCTCGATAGTAAAAAGTCGCATGCCCCTATCTGGAGTGACCCGGTGCTTGCGCAATGGTTCAAGCGCCTGCTCGATGACGGCGCGTCCGGGTCTAAAATAACAAGACAGCGATGGGGAGGGCGTAAAATGGATGAATCCAGCCATGCCGGCAATCCGGCCGGCATCAACACCGAAAGTCGTCGCACTATGAAAGCAAAAGAAGAAAGCGTCATGGCCATGTACCGCGCAACGCGGCCCACGGAATTCATCGCCGAGCGCAGCAAGGTCAACCATTTGCCATGGAGCTTGCTGATCGTCGCGCTATTCCTGGCCGCGTGGCTGATGCTGGCCTTGGACAATGCCGAAAACCAGCGCAATGCACTGGCTGCCAGGCTTTGCCAGGATCACGTGTTCCCGGCCGAGATCGATTATCAATGCCTGGCCGGCGTGCGCAGCCGCGAGCACTGGTGGCAAAACGTGCTGTATGCGCTGACCCATCCGTTTGCCTGAGCTCGCATTTCCCGGAGCAAGATACATGCCGCACGACACGACATCCGAACCGCAGCAATGGTTATTAAAGCGCAACTGTTCGCTGGCGCCGCGCCAGATGGCGCTGGCGTATGGCTTGCTGTGCCTGCTGTCGTTCTCGGTCGCGCTGGGTTTTGCCTTGCATGGCCTGTGGTATGTGCCGCTGTTTTCGGTGGCCGAAATGAGCGCGGTGGCGTGCGCGCTGCTGTATTACGCGCGCCACGCGGCCGATTACGAACACATCGCGCTGAGCGGAACCAGCCTGCTGATTGAACAGGTGCGGGCCGGCAAGTCCAGCCACACCAGGCTGGACGCGTGGCGCACCCGCATCGTGCCGCCGCGCCGCCCGCGCGACCTGGTCCGCCTGGAATCGCGCGGCGCCAGCGTGGCCATCGGCTGCTACGCCACCGAACCGCAACGCCGCCAGCTGGCGCGCGAATTGCAGCGGCAATTGCCGCGTTTTTATCGTTGAATCAGGCCTGAACCCAATGCCGCAGTGGGCGCCACCAGCAAGCAAGCTTGTTTTAAAATCCTATGACTTATCCCGTTAAAGTATCATATAAGAGTAAAATTTAATATAATTAGATCCTTATATGGGTCTAAAAGATTGGACCAGTAGAGGAATACGCCTTCTTCTGGCGCTCGTCAGTAGCGGGCACTGCGTTGATCGTCGTCGCGTGGCTCGCCACGCTTGCTCCTCACGCCTGGTCCGCGCTGCTGATGCGCTGCCAGCAGAAGACGCTTACTACTGGGATAGGCTCCAAGTAACCCTCGGTAATTTATTGGGGGTTACTTAAGTGTTTTTGATAATCACCGCGTGCCCAGATGGCACCATCGGAGTAATTGCATGGAATGCAATATTCAAATATTTATTGATGATAGATGGAGCGATTGTGCGTCCGTGGCTGTACAACCGCGCCATAGGGGATTAGCCGATTCGCGCGCGGTATTTGAGTACGATCTTGATTATGCTTTCGGCTCCCATGATGCAGCTGTGTCTTTGCGTTTTCCTGTCGACGCCGTACGCCATGTTTTAGAAAAATGGCCGGCTTTTCTTTATGATTTAATTCCACAAGGAAACGGACGGAAGTTTCTTCTTGGCGAGCTTAAGCTTGCAGATGGTGCAGAGGCTGACTTTCCGCTGATATGCGCCGGCGCATTCAATCCGATTGGAAACATACGGATCAAGGAAGCGGCAGACTATTTTCATGCCCATGTCCAGCGGCACGACGTCGCCAGCACCGAGCAGGGCTTTACCTTGGAACAGATGGTGGAACGAGGCGAGGAGTTTCATGAACGAATGATGGTCTATGGCATGCTGGCGGCGGGAACCACCGGCGTCCAGGGCGCCGCGCCCAAGTATTTGCTGACCAAGGACCATCATGGCTTATGGCATGCCGACGCAGCGCTGCCGGATGACCGTGCCGCCGAACATTTCATCGTCAAGCTACCGCGTGGCAAGGAAGCGGTCGACAAAAAATTGTTGCGCAATGAAGCAGCGTATATGCGCGTGGCGAAAGCCATGGGGCTGCGTACCCATGGCGATCTGGGGCATCATGGCGACATGCTGTTCGTGCCCCGTTTCGATCGCGTGGTGGATAGTGGCCGCGTAAGCCGGTTGCACCAGGAAAGTGCCGCTTCTGTCGCCGGCATCGTCGGATTCGACGCCAGGCCGAGCCAGTTTGACTTATTGCATGCCTTGCGCGCCGTGGTGACCGACAAGACCAATGAAACCGTCGAATTCCTGAAGCGGGATGTGTTGAATCTCGCCATGCGCAATACCGATAATCATGCGCGCAACACCGCCGTCCAGCAGATAGGTAAACAGGTCCGGCTGACCCCGCTGTTCGATTTCGCCCCGATGTACCTCGATCCGGAAGGCATTGCACGCGCCGCTCGTTGGTATCATCCGGCAACGAAGAAGGAACTGGGCAATTGGACGGATGTGCTGCTGGCGCTCGATCTCGACAGCGCGGAGCGTCGGCATATCGTGACTGAACTAAAACATTTCGGCCGCTTGATGAGTGGGTTGAATGATTGTATGAAGCGTGCCGGTGTTGATGACGATGTGATCGATTATCTGGGCATGCCTGTGGCCGAGCAAACGCGGCAGCTGTGTGGGCTGGCAGAGGAGCCATAATGGATAAACGCAGAAAATCTGTGGACAAGGAAACTGTGCGGCAGCAAAGAGCTGAACTGTACGAAGCCATCGACCGCAGCGAGTTGAGCGTACAAGAAACGGTCAAGCGCATGCGCACGATGACCCGTTTGACGCAAGCTGAATTTGCCGCGCACCGCGAGGTCAGCGCCAAGGTCATCAAGGAAGTCGAGCGAGGCGTGGCCAATCCGACGATCAACACCTTGAATCAGATCGGCCGTGTTTTTGGACTGGAAGTGGCGTTTGTGCGCTCCGAAAAATTGCATGCGGACGTCAGGTCGCAGTCTCGATTATCCGCCGATGAGCGCTTGATCATGGAGCAAAAGAGGGAACGCATCCTGGAGATGCTGCAAGACTTCAAGGATACGTTTGAAGAGTTTAAAAAAATTGAAGGGGATGGCGCTTGAGACCATCCCTTCCAGTCGCTTGAAATATTACCCTTCAGGCAAATCTGACCCCATCAAGTGCGCGACGACTTGGCCCACAGATTGACATTGCCTTCCTTGGCCAGCGCATCGATCGCCTTCAGTTCGGCATCGCTGAACGCCAGGTTTTTCAGCGCATCGACATTCTCGCGGATTTGCGCGCCGCTGCTGGCGCCGATCAGGGTCGACGTGATGCGCGCATCGCGCAGCACCCAGGCCAGCGCCATTTGCGCCAGCGTCTGGCCGCGCGCCAAGGCGATGTCGTTCAAGCCGCGCACCCGCGCCAGGTTTTCCTCGCTCAAGTGCTTTTGCATCATCGAACCGCCGCCGGGACGGTTGATGCGCGCATCTTGTGGAATGCCGTTCAAATACTTGTCGCTCAGCAGGCCCTGCGCCAGCGCGGTAAAGGTGATGCAGCCCATGCCTTGCTGTTCCAGCGTGTCGAGCAAGCCGTCTTCCTCGATCCAGCGGTTGAGCATATTGTAGGAAGGCTGATGGATCAGGCACGGCACTTTCCACTCTTTCAGCAAACGCGCCGCCTGGGCGGTTTTTTCCGGCGAGTACGACGATACGCCGACATACAGCGCCTTGCCTTGCTGCACGGCGGTGGCCAGCGCGCCCATGGTTTCTTCCAGCGGGGTGTCCGGGTCGAAACGGTGCGAATAGAAAATGTCGACATACTCCAGGCCCATCCGCTTCAGGCTCTGGTCCAGGCTGGCCAGCACGTATTTGCGCGAACCGCCGCCCTGGCCGTACGGGCCTGGCCACATGTCCCAGCCAGCCTTGGTGGAAATGATCAATTCATCGCGGTAAGGCTGGAAGTCTTCCTTGAACAGGTGGCCGAAATTGCTTTCCGCGCTGCCGTACGGCGGACCGTAGTTATTGGCCAAGTCGAAGTGGGTGATGCCCAGGTCGAAAGCGGTGCGCAGCATCTCGCGTTGCGATGCCAGGGTGTTGGTGTCGCCGAAATTGTGCCACATGCCCAACGATAATACCGGCAATTTCAGGCCGCTGCGGCCGCAAGTGCGGTATTGCATTTCATCGTAACGGGTTGCCGATGCGTGATACGTCATGCTGTCTCCTGATGGGTGTTGAAGTGGCGGTATTCTCTCGCAAAATCACGAATCGCGCATAACGGCGCCGATTCTTGCGCTGCGCTTGATCAAGGTCAAGTCTACGCCGACTGCCGATGCCGTCCAGAACTTCGTGGCCGTGCGCGCTGTGCGCAGTGATAAGCTTGCGCCTATCTGATACAGGAGGCTGGCCCATCATGGAAGTCGAATTGAAATTGCAACTGGCGCCGCACGATGCGAATGCACTGTCAAAACATGCGCTGTTGAAGCAGTACGCGATAGCGCCGCCCGAACAACTGACCATGTACGACACGTATTTCGATACGCCTGGCTTGCTGTTGCGCGGCAACCGCGCGGGCTTGCGGGTACGCAATGTCGGCAACGGCTGGGTACAAACCATGAAGGGCGGCGGCAGCGTCAACGGCGGTTTGCACCGCCGCCACGAATGGGAGTCCAGCGTGGCCGGTCCGGCGCCGGATCTGACGGCGCTGCGCCATGTCGTCGAGCGCAAGACAGTGTGGCGCGACTTGCTGAGCGAACCTGAAGTCCGCGATGGCCTGATGCCGATTTTTACCACCCGGGTACAGCGCACCGTGTGGCTGCTGCGCTTGCCGCAAGGCGATGAAATCGAATGCGTGCTGGACCAGGGAGCAATCGAATGCGATGGCAAAAGCGATGAAGTCAGTGAGATCGAGCTGGAATTGAAGAGCGGGCAGGCGACCAGCCTGTTCGATGTGGCGCTCGCTTTGCAGCAAGATATTCCTATGCATATCGCCAACTTGAACAAGGCCGAGCGCGGTTACGACTTGTTTATCGCCCAGCCGCATACCGCGCTGAAGGCGGCAGCGCTGAAGCTGTCGAAGCGCATGAGCGTCGAACAGGTATTCAAGGCGATCGTCTTCAATTGCCTGCAACAGATCCAGGGCAACCAGCCCGGCGTGGCGCGCGGCGGCGATGTCGAAAGCCTGCACCAGATGCGGGTAGGCTTGCGCCGGCTGCGTTCGGCGCTCGGCATGTTCAAGGACTTGCTGTCATTACCGGCGAACTTGCAGCAGGAACTCGATTGGCTGGGCGCTGAACTGGGCGCCGCGCGCGACTGGGATGTGCTGGCCGAATCGACGTTGCCGTCGCTGGCCCAGGAGTGGGCGGATGGCGCCGTGCTGGCCGACGTCCGGCAGGCGGCGCTGGACACCACCCAGCAAAAACATGCGCTCGCTTCCAGCGCCGTCGCATCGCAGCGTTATACCCGGCTGATGCTGGAGCTGGTCCGCTGGCTGCAAGCATGTGGCTGGCGCGACGGTTTGCACAATGGCGCGCGCAAGCGCTTGAAGCGGCATGTGCCGCGGTTCGCACGGCAGACCTTGCTGCAAGACCAGCGCCGGCTCTTGAAGCGTGGCAAGCGTTTACCGGACGCCACGCCGGAAGTGCGTCACCGGGTGCGCATCGCCGCCAAGAAGAGCCGTTATGCGACGGAATTTTTTGCGTCGCTGTATCCGGCTGGGCAAGTGCAGCCTTATGTCAGGGAACTGTCCGCCCTGCAGGATGAACTGGGCTGGCTGAACGATGTGGCGGTGGCCGACCGCTTATTGCGGGAATTGCCCGATGGCCAGCCGCAATTGCAGGCCGAGGCCGCTTTTGTGCGCGGTTACCTGGCGGCGCGCTCGAGTGCCGATGTGCGCAAGATGAGCAAGGTGTGGAAACGTTTTTCAGCCATCAAGGCACCGGCCTGAGCAAATGGGCAATAGTAATAATTCGATATAATTTTCGGCTTGCGGTCGTATAGCATGGAAGAGAGGCCACCACCAGGATCTTCTCCCGATGAACTTTGAAGACGCTACCGCGATCGCCCACGCTTTTGTGCGCGAGCATTATCCGCATGCGCAAGCCGCCATCATCGGCGGCTCCTTTGCCAACGGCATCAATACGCCCAGCTCGGACATCGATTTGCTGTTGTTGTTCGAGCAGGTCGAGCATGCGTGGCGCAGCACGCTGACGGAGCAAGGCCAGGTCATCGAACTGTATGTGCACGACCGGACCACCTTCGATTATTTTTGCCGCCAGGTGGACCGCCCCCAAGGCCGCATTCCGCTGGCGATGATGGTCATCGAAGGCAAGAATATCTTGCCCGCCAACCAGGCCCATGCCTCGTTGCTGGCGCTGGCCAACGAAATTCATGCCGCCGGTCCGCCTTTCCTGGACGGGGAGGAACTGGAGCTGCGCCGTTATGAAATCACCACCTTGCTGGAAGATTTAATCGACAGCAGCAATCAATACGAAGCGCTGGCCGTGGCCGCCAGGCTGTATCAATCGCTGGCCGACTTGCAAGTGCGCCGGCGCGATGCGTGGAGCGGGCAGGGCAAGCATTTGTTTCGCCGCCTGCATAAATGCGACCCGAATGCGGCCGCCCGGCTGGACCAGGCGCTGCGCCTGGTGGCCACCGATTACAACGAGGGCAAGGCGCTGTTTTCGTTTGTCGTGCATGACGCATTAAAACCGGTCGGCGGGCCGCTGCTGGCCGGCTTTGCGCTGCATGCGCCATCGCATTGGCGCAGCGTTCCGATGTGAGTCGCCTGAAGGCCGCCCGGCTCAACGGACATCAAGATCAATAAAAGCGCCTGACAAAACGTTCAGTGCAAGGCGCATTGCCGTGGACAGTACAGATGCACGACCAGGCAATCCAACGCCGCCATGGATGTTTTGTCAGGCGCTTTAAGCCGGCAATAAAAAAGCCACTGCCGGTTGGCAGTGGCCAGTGCGCGGTATCGGACCTGCCGCGTCGCTGATTACGGCAGCGTGTTCAGCACGGCCTTGGTTGGCGCCGAGAAGTTGTAGCCGTCGAATTTATCCCAGTTGATCGACCACGTCATCACGCCGCGGAAGGTCGGATAGGCTGCGTTCGGCTTGATGGCGCCGCAGTTTTGCAGGCGGGTCAGGCAATTGAGCGCCCTGCTGACATCGCCCGTGGTGGTGAAGCCCGAGCCGGCCGAGCGAGGGCCTGACGGTACGCCGAAACCGACCTGGTCCGGACGCAGGCCGGCGAAGGTGTTACCGCCGTAATTGAAGCCTTCGATCAGCATGCGCGCCGTCGCCACCAGTTGGTCGGCCGAACCGGCCTTGATCGGGTTGGCCGCGTACGGGGTGTAGACATCGCCGTTGTTGTAGTACTGTGGATGCAGCACCGTCAGCTCGTTGCGCAGCGCATTGATGATCGGGATGTAGGCGCCCCAGATGCTGCCGTAGCTGGTGTAGCCGCCTTCGACATACACCCATTCCGGCGCCATCGACAGATAGAACGACGGACCGACCTTGGCTTTCAGCGCCTTGACCGCGATCGGCAGGTAGGTCTGGATCGGCGCGCCCTGGGTGACGCCGTTTTCGAGGTCGAGGTCGATGCCGTCAAAACCGTACTTGGCGATGATCGCAGCCAGGCTGTTGGCGAAGTTGGTCGCTTCGGCATTCGAGCCGACCGATACCGAACCGTTTTGTCCGCCCAGCGACAAGATCACTTTCTTGCCTTGCGCGCGCTTGTTCTTGATGTCCTGGATGAACTGCGCTTCGCTGCCGGCCGATGGGTCGAGGGTGAAGCTGACATTGCCGCCGCCGGCGTTGTCGGCGAACGACACCACGATCACATCCCAGTCATTGCTCACTTGCGAAATCGGGAAGGTCGGGCCGGCAGGATTGGTGAAGTTGTGCCAGTAGCCGACCAGCGCATGTTTGGCCAGGCCCGGAGTCGGGGTCGGAGTCGGGGTCGGCGTTGGAGTCGGGGTCGGCGTTGGTGTCGGCGTTGGCGTCGGCGTCGGCGTAGGCGTTGGTGTCGGGGTAGGAGTCGGGGTGGGCGTCGGCGTGCCGGTGCCGCAAGCGCCATTGCTGGTCCATGGCTGGCCGGTGCCGGCGCCGCCATTGCTGGTCGATGGATTGTTATTCTGGGTCCAGTAATTGGCCGTGTAATTGACGTTGTTGTAGCTGGCCTTGTTGCCGCCGACATACACCTGGCTGCTGCTCCACGGCGTAAAGCAATCGACTTGCGCCTGCGCGTCAGCCAGCAATTGCGAGTTGCCGGATCCTTCCGATCCGCCGCCGCAGGCAACCAGCGTGCCGCCCAGCAGGCCGGCGATCAAGCTATTGATGATGGTTTTTTTCATGACTTTTCCTTTTTTATTAGTGATCGGCCATCCGCTGCCGCGGAGCGCCATCTTTGAACGCGTCGGAATAGACCTTCGCGTCCTGTGGAGTCGACGCACGTTTGCCACGTGCTTGTTACATCAAACCGATACGCTTGCTACGAGTGAAACAAATTGCCGGATGGCCCCCCATCCACGATGTTGCTGCAGGTGTTTTTTAAGAATGCGAGCATTTAGTTTGGTAGTCAACTGGTTTTAAAAAATCCATTCCAATTTAGTACCAATTTAAAAGTTGCCAAAAATCACCTATGAATATCTGCTTTTTTTGTAATACCAATTTCGACCAAAATCCAGGTGGTATTAGGGACCTCAAAGTGGCGTGAAGAGGCACGAAATGCGCCGGCTGGCGCGCCGTGGCGGGCGCTGCCGTCGGCATGGCGGCAGCCTCGCTGGCCTGTGGTATGCAATGCGACTCGCACTGGAGATACATCAAAGTTGACTGCGGCGTGGCTGGCAAATGCTTATCGCATATCAATCTTTGACATATGTGTCAAAGATTGATATGCTGACGTTTTATGATTGAGGTAAGGAAAGGAAACAAGATGAACTCAGTGGCAATCGTTGAAGCATTTTGGGCGGCAGTGTGGCAGGGCAAGGATTTCGATGCGATTGACCGTTTTGTGGTCGATGACTTTGTCATCACGTCGGGAGGCGTGGATACTGTTTCCAAGGCTAAATTCAAGGAATGGGCGATCCAATTCAATTCACGTATCAATGACTTGACATTCGATGTGATCGAAACGTTCCAGAACGCCGATGGCAGCCGTGTCGCTTCGCGTTGGCATTTGTCCGGGAAAAATAACGGCATCGCCGGCCTGCCGGCCGACCAGCGCGAGATTTCATTGACCGGAACGGCGGTGTGGGCTGTCAGGGAAGATGGGAAATTGCTGCATAACTGGGTGGAGCGGGCGCTGTGGGAAATGCTGCAGCGGCTGGATGCCGGCCCAGCGCTGAAGTAAGCGAAATATCAGTTGCCGTTCCGCTTACTATGCGGCGATTTGCCGACCAAGATTAGGCAAACGCAATACATGACGATGGGAATGGCCGATAGTGGAATAGTGCCCGGTGCCGCCTTTCGGGGACGCCGGGGCATGCCGTTTACACTATTCTCGGGAGTATCATCATGGCCTATTACACCAGTCCCCAGGCGTATTTCGACGAAGCCTACCGGCACAGCGGCAAGAAAAAATTCCTGTTCGAAGGCGATTCCTGGTTTTCGATCCCGGACCTGGCCAATATCCCGATCCAGATCGATTCGCTGCTCGACCCGTCGATCCTGTGCCTTGCCAATCCGGGCGACACCCTGGCCGAGATATCGTCCGGGCTGCAATACCAGATACTCGATAATCTGATCAAGAGCGAGCGCTATGGACAGCAATGGGATGCGATTTTTCTCAGCGCCGGCGCCAACGACATCATCGGCCCGCGGATACAGCAATTTTTAACCATGCCGGCGGCGGTGTCGAACGACCCGCGCGCCTATCTGAATATGGCCCGCTTGAATGCGGCGCTGGACGAGATCGCGGTGATGCTGGGGAAAATTATTACGATACGCAATAATTCCGAGATCAATCAAACCACGCCGATCCTGGTCTACCCGTATGTCTACCTGACACCGCGTCCTGTAGCGCACAAGATTTTCGTATGGAAGGTGTCCGGTCCCTGGATTTATCCGTACATGATACGGGCCGGTATTGACGACTTCACGATGCGCCAGCAAATTGTGCGGTATTTGATCGACCGTTATTTCGGTTTGCTGAGCAAGCTGCAAGCGGTGCCCGGCTCGCATTTTTACGTGATCGACACCCGCTCGGCGTTACCGCCGGTCAGCGAGGAACAGATGAATAAATCGACCTTGTTCTGGAACGATGAAATCCATCCCAGTTCCAGGGGATACCGGGAAATTACCGAGAAGTATTTCATCCCGGTATTAAAATCCCTGGGCCTGGCTTGATGGAGGAGGGCTTGCCTGCTGCTTACTGCTTGCTCAAGTGAGCTTGGCGCCGAGCAAGCGTTCCAGCACCGCCAGTGGCGAGTGCGACGGCTCGGCCATCGCTTCCGGCGGCAGCAGCCAGGTTTGTTCCAGCACATGCTGTCCGCTCAGCGCCGCATGCGATACCTGGTCGGTGTACACCATCCAGGTCTGGCCGGGCATGAACGCATGTACGGTGTGCGGCACCTGCGCCTGGTAAGCCAGGTCGGCTTTCATTTTGTCATGAAGTTGCAGCATATAGTGGTCGTAGGCGCTGCGCCGGGACTTGGTCAGGCCCAGGTATTGCAACAGCGTTGCCGAGCCTGGAAACGGTTTGCCCGCCGAGCGCAGGAAACGCTGCGCCACATCTTCAAATGGCGCGCCCAGTTTCCACACGCGCGACAAGCCATTCGGGTTCACATTGCTGAAAATGCGCAAGATGCGTTCGCCGCGGTTCGGCGACGATGGAAAACTGTCGACATGCAAGCGGGTATCGTCCTTGCGCCACGAGGTGACCCTGCCGCTGATTTCCACCGGCCTGAAACTGGTGTTTCCCTGTTTTATTTTATGGCCGTACGATGGCAGCAACGCATCCATCAACGCACGCGTGTACGTCGCATAACGGCGCATCATCGTATCCAGCAGCGCCGGATCACGGCCGGGGCTATTGCCGCGCACGCCGCGCTTCGCATCCCAGCTGATATTTTTTGCGCTGCCTTCGATGGAAGTCAGCAGCGGCATTTCATGGTCGGTCAAGACAAAAGGCAGTTGAGGTAACAACAACAGCTTACCGCTCTCAAGCGCTTGCAGTGCGGATGCCTGCAACGCCGGTGCGCCGGTATTGTCCCAACTCGCCACCGATAATTCGACGATGTCGGACATGGTCTGGTCTCCAAAGCTCCAAAGTGAAAGAAGATTAACAGTTTATACAAAAAATGGCGCGGCTGTTTTGTGCGGTGTCATAGGGGGTGTGTAAATGAGCAAGACAGATTGCCCGACGATCCCATTGCTGCTGGATCGCGGGCAGTCGATGTGATCAAGCCTGTTCGGCGGCGGGCGCCTTTTGCGGGCTGAGCCTCAATTCGACCAGCGCGTTCGAATAGCCGTGCGGCGTCAATCTATTCTGCACTAGCTCCTTGCCAATTTCGTCGAGTTTTTCGATATTCCGAAGTACCCACACGTCTTTTAATGGACGGTAATAGGCTGGTTTGCAGGAGATCACCGGGATCGGGCGCTTGAAGGCTCTTGCCTGCCGGTCGTGGTCTGACAGCCAGGGCGAGAATAAGCCGCCGTGGCCAAGGCCGAGATGTTCAATGGTATGTTTGAAATTTCCTGACTGAATAATGAAGCTGTCGGGATGCGACTGCATGCCTGCATGATCCACCCCCTGCGGAAAAATTATTTTCAACAAGGCAGCGAGGCCGGGTCCATGGGGTTTGGGGCCGGTGCCGCACCAGCCGTCCTCATCCCAGCCGAAGTTAAGCAAGGCCTGGCGCCTGGTGAACTCGGCGGCGGCCAGCAAGTCGGCCTCATCGCTATTTCCCCGTTTGCCGAAGAATGGGAAATGATGCAGGAAGTCGCCAAACAGCATGCTGCTTTGCACCAGATACAATTCCGTATCCAGCAGGTGCGCATGCCAGACGTAATCGATGTACCTGGAGGGCGAAAGCGGTTCCTGGTTTGCATGGCACAAGAACAGGAAACCCTTGTATTTTTTTATTGCATCGAGCGTTTGTTCAAATGATAGTCCCGGATGATCTTCCGGGTGCATCAGCTTGTACGCCAGTGGACCGAAGTCGAGTTGATTGAGCGTATGCAGGAATTCCTTGAACTTGCCGTCATCTTGCTGGTCTGAATCGTTCATATTCATATCTCCCTGGAACAAACGGCAGACGCAAATTGTTCGACCCTGCCGGTCATTGTGCAGTCGAAAGCGTGCAATCTCAACACGGTGCAGGTGCAATTCACGGCGCCGCAGCCGATGCCCATCCCGTGCAGCATAAATGGCGGGCGAACGGGGACTTTGTGGCGCATCAAGTGTGCACGGAGCGTGCAGGGCGATGGGCGAAAGGGCGGAAAAAAGGGCTTTTACCTGACGGTAAAAGCCCTTTTCATAGCAGCATCAAACCTGGCACATTGTTATGTCAGATTGTATTTTTTGACGTCGAAACAAATGCAACGCCGCCGAAAATCAGCGCACTCAGGCGAAGTTTTTGGCGACGAAGTCCCAGTTGACCAGGCCCCAGAATGTTTCAACGTATTTGGCGCGCAGGTTGCGGTAGTCGATGTAGTAGGCGTGCTCCCAGACGTCGCAGGTCAGCAGCGGTTTGTCGCCGGTGGTCAATGGGCAGCCGGCGTTCGAGGTGTTGACGATATCGACCGAGCCGTCGGCTTTTTGCACCAGCCAGGTCCAGCCGGAACCGAAGTTGCCGACGCACGACTTGGTGAATTCTTCCTTGAATTTGTCGAACGACGACCATTTTGCATTGATCGCATCGGCTACCGCGCCGGTTGGGGCGCCGCCGCCGTTCGGCTTCAGGCCGTTCCAGTAAAAGGTGTGGTTCCACACCTGGGCCGCGTTGTTGAAAATACCGCCGGACGATTTCTTGATGATGTCTTCGAGCGACAGGTTTTCGAACTCGGTACCCTTGATCAGGTTGTTCAGGTTGGTGACGTACGCCTGATGATGCTTGGCGTAGTGGTATTCCAGGGTTTCTTTCGAAATATGCGGCGCCAGAGCGTCCATTTCATATGGCAGTGGTGGCAGAGTATGTTCCATGTGATGTCCCTTTAGATGATTGATCAAATAGTTGAGCAGAATATTTTTGCTGAAGCGACCACTATTGTAAAGCGGATGCGCCATCGCTGCTGACTTGCTTCGTGCCGGATACTTTTATTCCAGCGTGGTTTGCACGCTGGCAAGGCCGATCTGCACGCTGCCTTCGGCCAGCCGCAGACCGACATGCTGGCGCGCCTTCAACTGGCCAGGCGCGCGCACGATGGCGCCCTTGTCGTCGGTCAGGATCGCATAACCGCGCTCCAGTGTGCGCTGCGGATTCAATAATTCCAGCTGCGCCGCCAGGCCGGTCAAGCGTTGGCGGTGCTGGGCCAGCCGGTTGGCCATGCCGCTGGCTGCGCGGCGCCGGTATTCCAGCAGGCTGGCGCGCGGCACGGCGGCATCGGGCCGCTGGCCGGCCCAGCGCGCGCGCAGTTTGTCGAGCGCAAAATGGGCCTGGTTCAACGGTGTCCGGGTGGCGTGCGTCATCGCGGTCGACAGCGCCAGCACTTGCAGGCGCTGCTGCTGTATCCGGGCTGCCGGACTGAGCAATCGGCGGCTGTAATTGTCCAGCGTTTGCGCCGCTTCGCCGAGACTGCGCTGCATCGCGCGGCGCAAGTCGCCGGCATCGGCCCTCAGCGAGCTCAGCCAGTCGGCGCGCGGCGTGGCCGCCAGTTCGGCCGCCGCGGTCGGCGTGGCGGCGCGCAAGTCGGCCGCGAAGTCGGCGATGGTGAAGTCGGTTTCATGGCCGACCCCGCAAATCACCGGCATCGCGCACGCGGCGATCGCATGCGCCACGCCTTCATCGTTGAACGACCATAAATCCTCGATGCTGCCGCCGCCGCGGCACACCAGCAGCACGTCGCATTCGGCGCGGCGCGACGCGGTAGTGATTGCTTCGGCGATTTTTTCCGGCGCTTGCTGGCCTTGCACCGGGCTTGGATACAGCACGATGGACACATGCGGCGCGCGCCGCTTCAGCGCGATCAGGATGTCGCGCAGCGCCGCCGCCTGCGGGCTGGTGACGATGCCGATGGTCCTGGCGAACATCGGGATGGCGCGCTTGCGCTCCGGATCGAACAAGCCTAAGGCGCCGAGCTTTTCCTTCAGGCGCAGGAATGCTTCATACAAGGCGCCGACGCCGGCGCGGCGGATCGCTTCGACATTGATCTGGTAATCGCCGCGCGCGCCATACAAGGTGACCAACGCGCGTACTTCGACCTTGTCGCCTTCGCGCGGCGTAAAACCGGCAAATTGCGCGCGGCCGCGAAACATGACCGCGCGCACCTGGGCCGCGTCGTCTTTCAGCGTGAAATACCAGTGGCCGGAACTGGCGCGGGTGAAGTTGGAAATTTCGCCGGCGATCCAGCTCAGCGGAAACGAGCGTTCCAGCAAACGGGCCACGGCCTGGTTCAGGGCGCTGACGCTTAAAACCGGCGCCGCAGCGTAGGCGCTATCTGTTGAGGTATCGGTATTCATCGAAGCTGAGGGAAAACTGTCCACATATTATCCGGGAGGTCATGCTTATGTCATATTTGACGCGAAACAACAAGTTATTTTTGTAAGTATCTGATTTTTATATGAAATTTATAGTGCCTTATTTCGGTGCAATGGCAAAAAGTCCTTATGGATCAAGCACATCGCGGCTCAGGCTGCTAGTTACGCACAAAGTTATCCACAAAAAATGTGAGGAACTTTTTGCTTCAGAGTAATACGTTTGGCTGAGCTCAACGTCATCTTTTGCGAGTGGCGCCAAGCAGTCATATCGGCTGCTTTATTTTTGTGCAGGGAAATAATATTGATATATATCAATGACTTAATGGTGCCGCTATCGCCTTGCTCACAATCTTATCCACAGAAGATGTGCAGAACTGGCTGCACTTGAATTGATATTGCTTTAATGCATTATTGACGGGCGGCTGCTTGTGTGATTTTACTGCTTTTAAGCCGGTGCGCTTAGCTGAACAGGGCAACTGCTTAGCATGCCATTTTTTTGCGCATGATAAAAAACCCCTTATGAATCAATGGCCTTGGTATGCTCCGTGACGCTTGCGCACAATCTTATCCACAGAATTTGTGCAGAACTGTGCAAAAGTCCCTTGCTGGGAATACACAGGAAGCAATATGGCCGCGACTGGGCGCGATCAAAAATAGCGGTTTTTTACTGCACCTTTTTTATGCAGGGAAAAAATATCCTTTTAAATCAATGCACTGATGCAAGCTGGCTGGCCTTGCTCACAATCTTATCCACAGAATATGTGTGAAACCATGCCTGACGCTGGAAAAGTGATATGGCCAGTCTTTTATCCGGGGCAGATTGTGTTTTCGAGCATAACAGGGCGGCTTTTATCCCATTGCGATATTTTTATGCACGGAAATAAAACCCTGATAAAACAAGGCACTTAGGCCGTGTCGAGTGGCTTACGCACAATCTTGTCCACAGAATGTGTGCAAAACTGTTGAAAAATGACTGGATCATGCTTATCCCCGCGATGTTGATGTTGCCTCATTTTTGAGCGGCAAATAAATATCCTTATAAATCAAGGGACTTGAGCCATATCAAGTCCCTTGCTCACAATCTTATCCACAAAAGATGTGCAGAACCCGGTCCGGCGGGATCCGCCGCCGTACGACAGGCGCGATGGCCTGCGTGTAATGCTTGCCGACGGCGACTCAACGCGATACATTGCGCCATTCGCTTTGCCTGTGGGTACAATGTCTGTTCTGCCGTGCCTGTAGGCTGCGGCGACCTTAATTTCATCGGGAGTTCGTTTTGCTCGCTATTTTCCAAGCTGCTGGCTGGCCTATCTGGCTATTGTTGATCGCGTCCATCGTTGCGCTGGCGCTGATCGTCGAGCGTTTGCTGTATTTGCGTCGCAGTAAGATACTGCCGCGCAGCTTGCTCGATGACGTCGTCAAGGTCTATCGCAGCGGCAAGATCACGCCGGATACGCTGGAAAAGCTGGAACAGAATTCGCCGCTCGGCGTGGTGCTGGCATCGGCCTTGCGCAACGTCGATTCGCCGCGCGACGTGATGAAGGAGTCGATCGAGGAAGCCGGCAGCGGCGTGGCCCATGTGCTGGAACGTTTCCTGACGACGCTGGGCACCATCGCCACGCTGGCGCCGCTGATGGGGCTGTTCGGCACGGTGGTCGGCATGATCGAGATTTTCGGTTCGCAAAACGCCAGCGGCGCCAATCCGGCCCAACTGGCGCACGGTATTTCGGTGGCCTTGTATAACACCGGTTTCGGCCTGGCGATCGCGATGCCGACGCTGGTGTTTTACCGCCATTTCCGGGCCCTGGTGGATAGCTTCATTATTGAAATGGAGCAGCAAGCGGTCAAATTCGTCGATATCGTCCACAGTGCGCGCAAATGAACTTCCGTAAAGGCAAGGGGCGCGAAGACCCCGAAATCAACCTGATCCCGTTTATCGACGTGTTGCTGGTGATCCTGATCTTCTTGATGGTCACGACCACGTACAGCAAGTTCACCGAATTGCAAATCACCTTGCCGACCGCCGATGCCGACAAGGTGCAGGAAAAGGCGTCCGAGATCAATGTCACGGTCGACGCCAAGGGCAATTACACGGTGAACCGCGAACCGGTGTCGTTCCGCGACGTGGCCGGCCTGGCCGACGCGCTGCAAACTGCCGCCAGGGCCGGCAACAATGGCCAGCCGCCGGCCAGGACGCCGGTGGTGATTGTCAATGCCGATCAGTTTGCGATGCATCAAATGGTCATCAATGTGATGGAAGCGGCGCGCCTGGCAGGTTACGAAAAGCTGACCTTCGCGGCCCAGACCGGCGGCAAGAAGTAAGCGGTCACTGTCATCATTTTGCACGGCGTGCCGCATGGCACGCCCCATCTTCCCGCGCTTTCCCGTGCCCTATGTCCAATCTCCCGATTCCTGTTGTTGCGAAGCCATCCAGGCTGGAAGCCGTGTTGACGCGCAACTGGCTGCGCCGTGGCCCGCTGGCGTGCGCGTTGTGGCCGCTGTCGCTGCTGTTTCGCGGCCTGAGCGGCGTGCGCGCGGCCTTGTACCGGAGCGGTATTCTCAAGTCGAGCAAATTGCCGGTGCCGGTGATCGTGGTCGGTAATATCTTTATTGGCGGCACCGGCAAGACGCCGCTGACGATCTGGCTGGTGCAGGCCTTGCGCGAGGCCGGCTTGACGCCGGGCGTGATTTCGCGCGGCCATGGCAGCAAGGATCGGCAGGGCGGCAATCAGCCGCGGCCGGTATTGGCGGATTCCAGCGCGCTGCAAGTGGGCGACGAACCGTTGCTGATCGCACAGCACGGCCGCTGTCCGGTGATGGTCGGGCGCGACCGCGCGCAGGCGGGCAGGGCGCTGCTGGCGGCGCATCCGGACGTCGACGTGCTGATCACCGACGATGGCTTGCAGCATTACGCCTTGCAGCGCGATATAGAAATCATCCTGTTCGACGGGCGCGGCACCGGCAATGGCTGGCTGTTGCCGGCCGGACCGCTGCGCGAAGCGCCATCGCGCCGGCGCGATTTCACGGTGGTCAATGCGCCCGTGCTGTCGCCGCGATTGCTGGCGGCGGTGGCCGGTCCGTCGGGCGCCGCGACGCAGATGCAACTGGCCGGCGAGTTCGCCGAACGGCTGGCCGACCGTAGTGAGCGCTTGCTGCTGAGCCAGCTGGCGGGGGCTGGCAAGAACATCGTCGCGGCGGCCGGCATCGGTAATCCGGGACGTTTTTTCAGCATGCTCAGGGACATGGGGTTGCACTTTGCCGAGCTGCCGCTGCCGGACCATCACGATTTCCTCGACCGGCCGTTCGCCGCGCTGGATGCGCAGCTGATCTTGATCACCGAGAAGGATGCAGTAAAATGTGCGCAAATTGAACATCTCAAAGACGACCCCCGTATATGGGTCGTGCCGGTCGCCGCGCGCATCGATGCCGCGCTGGCGCAACAAATTGTGGAGAAATGCCGTGGACGCTCGCATGCTTGATATCTTGATTTGCCCTATTTGCAAGGGCCCGCTGGAACATGACAAAAAGGCGCAAGAGCTGATTTGCCGCGCCGACCGCCTGGCTTACCCGATACGCGACGGTATCCCGATCATGTGGGCCGACGAAGCGCGCACGCTGCAAGACGCGATCGAATAAAGCATGTCTTTTATCGTCATCATTCCGGCGCGCCTGGCGTCGACCCGTTTGCCGAACAAGCCGCTGGCCGACCTGGGCGGCAAGCCGATGGTGGTGCGGGTGGCCGAACGCGCCGCCGCCTCCGGCGCGGCGCGCGTCATCGTCGCCACCGACCATGAAGACATCCGCGCCGCCTGCGCCGCGCATGGCGTGGCAGTGTGCATGACGCGGAGCGACCATCCATCCGGCACCGACCGCATCGCCGAAGTGGCGCGCACGCTGGATTTGCCGCTCGACGCGGTAGTGGTCAACTTGCAGGGCGACGAGCCGCTGATCGATCCGGCCTTGCTGGCCGCGACCGCCGCCTGCATCAAGGCCGACGTGCCGATGGCGACCTGCGCCCATCCGCTGCACGACGTGGCCGACGTGTTCAACCCGAACGTGGTCAAGGTGGTGCTGGACAAGAACAGCCGCGCGCTGTACTTCTCGCGCGCCACGATACCATGGCACCGCGACGCGTTTGCCGCGTCGAAAACGGCGCTGCCGGCTGGCTACCTGCCGCTGCGCCATGTCGGTCTTTACGCTTATAGCAATGCTTTCCTGCAAGCCTATCCCGGCCTGGAAGCGTCGCCGCTGGAAGCCATCGAAGCACTGGAGCAATTGCGCGTGCTGTGGCATGGCTATCCGATCGCGGTGCATGTCACCGGCTCCGCTCCTCCCGCTGGGGTTGACACGCCGGAAGATTTAATTCGCGTACGGCAACACTACTAAACTATCGAATAATTTTGTGCAAACGCAGCAAAATTAGTGTTTTGCGACAGAAATATGAGCAAATGCTGCGTTTAATCAATCTCGGGATAGCAAATTGTCTACAAAGTGGCGTTTGCCCGAAGTTTTGTGGTAAGTTTCGTCGGGAAGATAGTCATTTCGGCAGCATCACACAGTTTTCAACTAACATTATTTCAAAATCTGTTTTAGGAATTTTTCATGCGTCTTATTCTTTTAGGAGCACCCGGAGCCGGCAAGGGCACCCAAGCTAACTTCATCAAAGAAAAATATAACATCCCGCAAATCTCCACCGGCGACATGCTGCGCGCCGCGATCAAGGCCGGCACCGAGCTGGGGATTGCTGCCAAGAAGGTGATGGATGTGGGGGGCTTGGTGTCGGATGACATCATGATCGGCTTGGTCAAGGACCGCCTGAAAGATTGCGATTGCGAAAACGGCTACCTGTTCGACGGCTTCCCGCGCACCATCGCGCAAGCCGATGCGATGAAGGATGCCGGCATTGCGGTAGATTACGTGCTGGAAATTTCGGTACCGGACGAATCGATTATCGAGCGCATGGACGGCCGCCGCAGCCATCCGGCGTCGGGTCGCGTGTACCACGTCACATTCAATCCGCCTAAAGTCGACGGCATCGACGACGTCACCGGCGAGCCGCTGGTGCAGCGCCCGGACGATACCGCTGAAACGGTCAAGAAGCGCCTGGACGTGTATCACAACCAGACCGAAGTATTGCTGGGCTACTACAACGAATGGGCCAAGTCCGGTTTGCCAGGCGCACCGAAATACCGCCGCATTTCCGGCGTCGGTCCGGTCGAGCAAATCCGCGACAGCGCATTTACGGCACTGTCCGAATAAAAGTGATATAAAAGAGCGAACCGAGGGTTCGCTTTTTTTTGCGCCGTTTTTAAGGAAATACCGGGGACAGGTCACGATTTTCGAGCAGTATTGCTTGGTCATCGTGGTCTGTCCCCGGTGTGGGTTTGACGTGGTTTTTCCAAGTGAGGTTAGATAAAAAACGGAGGAGACGATATGGCAGCCAGTCTGTGGTTCGCGGTAGCCTGCGGCGTGGTCGCAGTGATTTACGGTTTATGGTCGCGCAGCTGGATCTTGCGGCAAGATCCTGGTAATGCCCGTATGCAGGAAATCTCGCTGGCGATCCAGCAGGGCGCCGCCGCCTATCTGGCGCGACAGTACCGCACCATCGCCGTCGTCGGCCTGGTCTTGCTGATCGCTATCTTCTTTTTGCTGGGCCTGCAAACCGCGCTCGGTTTCCTGATCGGCTCGCTGCTCTCCGGCGCCTGCGGTTTCATCGGCATGAATGTGTCGGTGCGCGCCAATGTGCGCACCGCGCAAGCGGCCACGCTGGGCATGAACCAGGCGCTGAATGTGGCGTTCAAGGGCGGCGCGATCACCGGCATGCTGGTGGTCGGCCTCGGCCTGCTGGGCGTGACGGTGTTTTACTGGACCCTGATCCATACCGGCGCGGCCGGCCTGAGCCAGCACGATATGATCAAGCCGCTGATCGGGCTGGCTTTCGGCGCCTCGCTGATTTCGATCTTTGCGCGGCTCGGCGGCGGCATCTTCACCAAGGGCGCCGACGTCGGCGCCGACCTGGTCGGCAAGGTCGAAGCCGGCATTCCCGAGGACGACCCGCGCAATCCGGCGGTGATCGCCGATAACGTCGGCGATAACGTCGGCGATTGCGCCGGCATGGCCGCCGACCTGTTTGAAACCTATGTCGTCACGCTGATCGCCACCATGCTGCTCGGCGCGTTGCTGCTGAGCGCGGCCGGTCCGGCGGCCATCATTTATCCGCTGCTGCTGGGCGCCGTGTCTATCCTGGCGTCGATCGTCGGCTGTTCGATGGTCAAGGCCAAGCCCGGCAAGAAGATCATGTCGGCGCTGTACACCGGGCTGTGGTGGGCCGCCGGCCTGTCGCTGATCGGTTTTGCCGTGGTCACCTGGCAAGTCTGGCCGGACGATACGACCCGCATGCGCATGATGGGTTCGAGCGTGGTTGGCATCGTGCTGACCGGCTTGATGGTGTATATCACCGAGTATTACACCGGCACCGATTTCAAGCCGGTGCGCCACATCGCCGAAGCATCGACCACCGGCCACGGCACCAATATCATCGCCGGCCTCGGCGTGTCGATGAAGTCGACCGCCTATCCGGTGCTGGCGGTATGCGTCGCGATCCTGGTGTCGTACCAGCTGGGCGGCCTGTACGGCATCGCGATCGCCGCCACGGCGATGCTGTCGATGGCCGGCATCATCGTCGCGCTCGACGCCTACGGCCCGATCACCGACAACGCCGGCGGCATCGCCGAAATGTCGGGCTTGCCCGATTCGGTGCGCGCCGTCACCGATCCGCTCGATGCGGTCGGCAATACCACCAAGGCGGTCACCAAGGGTTATGCGATCGGTTCGGCCGGGCTGGCCGCGCTGGTGCTGTTCGCCGATTACACGCATGCCCTGGAATCGATCGGCCAGCACATCACGTTTGATTTGTCGAATCCGATGGTGATCGTCGGCCTGTTCATCGGCGGCCTGATACCGTACCTGTTCGGCGCCATGGCGATGGAGGCGGTGGGCCGCGCGGCGGGTGCGGTGGTGGTCGAGGTGCGGCGCCAGTTCCGCGACATCAAGGGCATCATGGATGGCAGCGGCAAGCCGGAATATGACAAGGCGGTCGATATGCTGACCGCGTCGGCGATCCGCGAAATGATCGTGCCGTCGCTGTTGCCGGTGGTGGTGCCGGTGCTGGTCGGCATGCTGCTGGGGCCGGCCGCGCTGGGCGGCTTGCTGATGGGCACCATCGTCACCGGCTTGTTCGTGGCGATTTCGATGACCACCGGCGGCGGCGCCTGGGATAACGCCAAGAAATACATCGAGGATGGCCATTTCGGCGGCAAGGGTTCCGATGCGCACAAGGCGGCCGTCACCGGCGACACCGTCGGCGACCCGTACAAGGATACCGCCGGCCCGGCCGTCAATCCGCTGATCAAGATCATCAATATCGTCGCCTTGCTGCTGGTGCCGCTGCTGCCGGCCAGCGGCTGGCTGGCAGTCTCCGTGCCGATCCAGTAAATCCGTTGCAACGGTGACTGCAAGAATGCCTCGCCAGGTTTGGCGGGGCATGGTCGTTTTTGACGCCGATATTTCCTGCGCTCCATATCACCGCGTATCAATCGTGACTAATTGTTACTGGGGCTTTTATCTGTCGTTTTCGCTGCTAATAATGAGAGTAGCTGATGGAGCCAGCTTCATCTCTGACAGGAGGTGCGCCATGAAGACGCAGTGGATATCGCCCGATTCATATTCAAGGACAGGACGCGGCCGAACATTCTTGAAGCCGGCCATGGCGCTGCTGTTCCTGGCCGGCGCCTTGGCGTGCGGCAATGCCTGGGCCCGGCCCGGAGGCGGCCACCACGGTCACGGCGGCTGGCATGGCGCCGGTCATGGCCATTGGCACGGGCGCTCCCATGTCGGCGTCGTGATCGGCGCGCCGCTGGGATGGGGCGGTGGCGGCTATCGTTATGGCCCCGGCTGGTACGGCGATCCGTTTGACGACTATCCCTACCCGCGTCCGCTGGTGGTGCGCGAGCCGCCGGTGTATATCGAACGGGGCGGCGAGCCGTCGGCGCAGTTGTGGTATTACTGCGCCCATCCGCAAGGTTATTATCCCTATGTCAAAACCTGTGCCACTGCGTGGCGTAGCGTGGTGCCTTCGACTGTGCTTCGCTAGAGGTGTGACATGAGGTATGACATGAGATGCAATATGAATCAGATGCTGTGGCTGGCGCCGCTGTCGCTGTTGCTGGGCGCGTGCACGGTGATGCCGGGCGGTCCGTCGGCGCTGGTGTTGCCGGGCAGCGGCAAGAGTTTCGATCAATTCCGTTCCGACGATTTTTCCTGCCGTTCATATGCCCAGGGTCAAGTCGGCGGCACGGCGCAGCAAGCCGGCATCGACAGCGGCGTGCGCAGCGCCGCCCTGGGCACGGTGATCGGCGCGCTGGCTGGCGCGGCCATCGATGGCGGCCATGGCGCCGGCGTCGGCGCCGGCACCGGCCTGGTATTCGGTTCGCTGGCTGGCGCCGGCGCCGCCGACAGTGCCTCGTATGACGTGCAGCAGCGTTACGATTATGCCTACCAGCAATGCATGTATGGGGCCGGGCACAAGGTGCCGGTCGCCGGCCGGCTGGTCGACCAGGTGCCGTCGAACGCCGCTTATCCACCGCCGAATACGCCACCGCCGCCTGAGCGTTGAGATGCCTGCACCCGGGCATTCTGCGATAATGAAAACATGCCGATCAGCCGGGAGCGCTGCGATGACGATACCTCTACGATGCTTGAGTTTGTTGGCGCCGCTGTGCTTGGTTTGCACGGCCGCCGGGGCCGAATCACCGCCGCAAGCGCCGCCGCAGGAAATGCCGGTGTGCGCACTGGATCCGGCCGACAGCGGCAAGCTGCTGGCCGAACCGTGCCGGCCGGCGCCGCCGCTGCGGCCGCGCCGTTCGGTATCGCAAGTGATCGGCCGCATGCCGGCGCAAACCTTGCCGCCAGTCTATGGCGAGCGTGGACCCGCCAGTCCGGCATTCACCATTCCCCAGCCGGGCGTGCCAGCCGCGCCGGTGCCGGCCAATAGCTGCGACCTGGGCGGCTGCAACGGTGTCAATGGCGTGCGCTATAACGGTTCCGGGAATCTCATGTTCGATCCGAACGGCCATATCTGCCATCGTAACGGTGCATTCGTGCAATGTTTTTGATACGGTTTTCAGTGTTACCTTTGAAAATTGGCTACAATTGACGTTGGAGTATTGACGTTTACGTAAACGTAATACCGTCATCTCCTTACCTGGTCAACGTCACTGAGGAAACCATGCAAATTCAAGACAATGTATTCATCATCACCGGCGGCGCCTCCGGACTCGGCGCAGCGACTGCGCGCATGCTGGCGGCCGCCGGCGGCAAGGTGGTGCTGGCCGACCTGCAAGTCGACGCCGGCACGGCGCTGGCGGCCGAACTGCATGGCGTGTTCGTCAAGTGCGACGTCACGTCGGAAGCCGACGGCCAGGCGGTGGTGGCCGCCGCCGTCGCGTTGGGAACCTTGCGCGGCCTGGTCAATTGCGCCGGCGTGGCGCCGGCCGTCAAGACGGTCGGCAAGGATGGCCCGCACCCGCTGGACCTGTTCCAGCGCACCGTCAATATCAACCTGGTCGGCACCTTCAATATGGCGCGGCTGGCGGCCGATGCGATGGGCCGCGGCGGCGCCACCGAACAGGGCGAGCGCGGCGTGATCGTCAATAGCGCATCGGTGGCGGCCTACGATGGCCAGATCGGCCAGGCCGCCTATGCCGCGTCGAAAGCGGCGGTGGTCGGCCTGACATTGCCGATGGCGCGCGACCTGTCGCGCAGCGGCATCCGCGTGATGACGGTGGCGCCGGGCATCTTCGAAACGCCGATGTTGATGGGCATGCCGGCCGAAGTGCAAGATGCGCTGGGCAAGATGGTGCCGTTCCCGCCGCGGCTCGGCAAACCGGACGAATATGCGCAACTGGTCAGGGCCATCATTGAAAATATCATGCTGAACGGCGAGACAATCAGGCTCGACGGAGCCATCCGCATGCAGCCAAAATAAGGTAGGATGGCACAGTATCGGGCGCATGGCCGAGGTCGGCCATGCGCCCTTTTTTTTTGGAGAATCCATGTTCAAGATGAAGACCCTGGCGTTGAGCCTGACTTTGTGGGGGGCGCTTGGCGCCGGCCCGTCGTACGCCGAAGGGCCTGTCAAGGCACTGGACAAGCCGCTGGAGGCGGCGCCGGAAGTCGCCACCGCCTATACCGAGAAATCGGGCTGGACCGCCGAGAAATACATGGTCGCCGCGGCCAATCCGCTGGCTGCCGAAGCCGGTTATAAAATGCTGCGCCAGGGCGGCAGCGCGATCGATGCGGCGATCGCCACGCAAATGGTGCTGAACCTGGTCGAGCCGCAATCGTCGGGCATCGGCGGCGGCTCGTTCATGCTGTACTCGGACGGCAAGCAGGTGCAATCGTACGACGGCCGCGAAACCGCGCCGGCCGCGGCTGACGAACACCTGTTCCAGAATCCGGACGGCACGCCGCTGTCGCGCCGCGCCGCCATCATCGGCGGCCGCTCGGTCGGCGCGCCCGGCGTGCTGCGCATGCTGGAACTGGTCCATAAACAACACGGCCGCTTGCCGTGGGCGACGCTGTTCGGCCCGGCCATCAAGCTGGCCAGCGGCGGCTTTCCCGTCAGCCAGCGGCTGAACGGCTTGCTGAGCGTGGAGCAGGCGCTGATACACGACCCGGTCGCCGCCAAATATTTTTATGACAAGGACGGCAAGGCCTGGCCGATCGGCCACATCTTGAAGAATCCGGAACTGGCGCGCACGCTGCGCGAGATCGCCCGTGGCGGCGCCGATGCGTTCTACAAGGGCCGCATCGCGCGCGACATCGCCGCCAAGGTGGCCAGCCATCCGGACAACCCGGGCTTGCTGACGGCCGCCGACATCGCCGGCTACCAGGCCCGGGAACGCCAGCCGGTGTGCAGCGACTACAAGCGCTGGACCGTGTGCGGCATGCCGCCGCCATCGTCGGGCGGGCTGGCCATCGCGCAAATGCTGGGCATCCTGGAAGTCAGGGATATCAGCCCGTACCCGCCGAAGGATGGCGTGCTCGATCCGCAAGCGATCCACCTGTTCTCGGAAGCGGGCCGGCTGGCCTACGCCGACCGCAACCGCTATGTGGCCGACACCGACTTCGTCCCGCTGCCGGGCAATGGCGTCGCCGCCATGCTCGACAAGACTTACCTGGCGCAGCGCGCCGCGCTGATCGGCGAAAAATCGATGGGCCACGCGGTGGCCGGCACGCCGCCGGGCATGAAGGTGGCGTGGGGCGCCGACACCGCGCTGGACCGTCCATCGACGTCGCACCTGGTGGCGGTCGACGCTTTCGGCGGCGGCATGTCGATGACCACCAGCGTCGAAGACGCGTTCGGTTCGCGGCAGATGGTCGACGGCTTCCTGCTGAATAACCAGTTGACCGATTTCTCGTTCGACTCGCAGGATGCGGATGGCCCGATCGCCAACCGGGTGCAGGGCGGCAAGCGTCCGCGCAGCGCCATGTCGCCGACGCTGGTGTTTGAAAAAGGCAGCCGCAAGCTGGTGCTGGCCACCGGTTCGCCGGGCGGCTCCTCGATCATCAATTACGTCGCCAAGGTGCTGGTCGGCACCATGGACTGGGGCTTGAACGTGCAGCAGGCGATTAGCCTGCCGAACCTGGGCAGCCGCAACGGCCCGACCGAGCTGGAAGCGGGCCGCGCGCCGGCCTGGCAAATCGCGGCGTTGCAGGCGAAGGGCCATGCAGTCAAGGTGATCGAGCAGAATTCCGGCTTGCAGGGCTTGATGCGCCTGTCGGCGCATGGCCGGGAAATCTGGTTCGGCGGCGCCGATCCGCGCCGCGAAGGCATGGTGCGCGGCGACTGATGCCGGCAACCACGGCGTCTTCCGGGACGCCGTGGTTTTTGCTGTCACGATGTTTTAAAACTGCAACAATTTCCACAACAGCCGCATACCCTGCTAATCTCGCGGGATGGGCATTCAAAAGAAAACAGGCTTGATCTTGAGTGGGGGCGGCGCCCGCGCCGCGTACCAGGTCGGGGTCTTGCAGGCGATTGCGGAAATCTTGTGGGAAGCCGGCTGGCCGCCCGCGCGCAATCCCTTCGATATCATTTGCGGCACGTCGGCCGGCGCCATCAACGCCACCGCGCTCGCTTGCCGCGCCGATAACTTCGGCGAGGGCGTGCAAAAACTGCTCGACGTGTGGCAGCATATCCAGGTCGAACAAGTCTACCGCGCCGATTCGCTGGGCGTGCTGCGTTCCGGCGCGCGCTGGCTGTCGCTGCTGTCGTTCGGCTGGCTGTTGCGCAAATGGCACGCCGCGCCGCCGACGTCGCTGCTCGACAATACCCCGCTGGTCAGCCTGCTGCACCGCATGCTCGACTTGCCGCGGCTCGACGCGGCGCTGTCGGACGGCTTGCTGCACGCGCTGGCGGTGACCGCCTCGTCCTACACCGGCGGACGGCACATGACGTTTTACCAGAGCGCGGCCGAAGTCGCGCCGTGGATCCGCACCCAGCGGCTGGCGCTGGCGGACCAGATCGGCGTCGAACATTTGCTGGCGTCGGCCGCGATTCCCTTCATTTTCCCGGCCGTGCCGCTGTATGTGGCGGGCCAGCGCGAGTATTGCGGCGATGGTTCGATGCGCCAGCTGGCGCCGATTTCGCCGGCCATCCACCTCGGCGCCGACAAGGTGCTGGTGGTCGGCGCCGGCCGCCTCAGCGAACCGGCCGGCGACGCGGCGGTGGCGGCGCCGTATCCCAGCCTGGCGCAAATCGCCGGCCACGCGCTGTCGTCGATTTTCCTCGATGGCCTGGCGGTCGATATCGAACGGCTCAACCGGATTAACCTGACCTTGTCGATGCTGCCGCCCGAATTGCTGCAAAAAACCCCGCTGCGGCCGGTGCAGCTGCTGGTCATCGCGCCGTCCGAGCGGCTCGACGATATCGCCAGCCGCCATATCGCCAGTTTGCCGCGGCCGATCCGCACCATGTTGTCGGGCATCGGCGCGGCCGAAGCGCGCGGCGCCGCATTAGCTTCGTACTTATTGTTCGAATCGACGTATACTGGCGAGCTGATCAGGCTTGGGCAACGCGATACGCAAGCCCGCAAGGCGGACGTGCTGGCCTTCTTCGGCGCCTGAGACGAGTTTGTCCACGCTGGGCGGCGGTATGCGTTCGACCTTTTTGTTATCATTTTTATAGGATGCTTGTGTTGTTTGCCCGCCGCTTACGTCATGTCCGCCATTTGCTGATGCTGATGCTGATGCTACTGCTGTGCGCCGTGCCGGCGGCGACGGCCGCGGCCGGGGCTGCGCTGCCGCGCACCTTGCGTTTCGAGCAATTGAGCGTCGAGCAGGGATTGGCGCAGGAATCGGTATTGGCGATCGTCCAGGACCGGCTCGGTTTCATGTGGTTCGGCAGCCAGTCCGGCCTGAGCCGCTACGACGGCTACCGCGTCATGACCTACAAGAATACCGAGGGCGACAGCCGCAGCCTGATCGATAACTGGGTCAAGGTGCTGCACATCGACGCCAAGGGCCGCATGTGGGTCGGCACCGACGGCGGGCTCGACCTGTTCGACCCGGCCAGCGGCACGTTTACCCATTTCGCGCCGCAAGAGCCGGGCAAGCGCGGCAACGGCAACCGCCATGTGCAGGGCATCATCGACGACGGCGCCGACGGCTTGTGGATCGCCACCGCCGACGGCTTGCAGCGCTTCGACCCGGCCAGCGGGCTGTTTACCGTGTGGCACCGCGCCGCCGCCCATCCTGGCAGCCTGAAGGACGACAAGGTCAACGCGCTGGTGCGCGACGGCGCCGGCCGTTTGTGGGTCGGCACCAATACCGGGCTGGACATGCTGGCGCCGGGCGCCACCGAATTCCAGCATTTTGTCATCGACCAGGCCGACCCGAATTCGAAATTCAATTGCGTGCAGGGCTTGATGGTCGACCGCCAGCAAAACCTGTGGATCGGCACCATGGCCGGCGTCGAACGCTGGCGCTTGCAAGGCACCGGCAACGGCGTACAGACGCACCGCACCCGGCTGAACGCCGACCATGGCTTGAAACTGAAACGGGTTACCAGCCTGTACCAGGATGTCGACGCCAACATCTGGCTCGGCAGCAATGGCGACGGCTTGTTCCGCTGGCTGCCGGAAAGCGACCAGTTCCTCTCTTACCGCCATCAGCCGAGCGACAAGTACAGCGTCGCCGACAACCAGATTTCGGCGCTGTACCGCGACCGCACCGGAGTGTTCTGGGTCGGCACCTGGTATAACGGGGTCAGCCGGGTGGACCTGGGCAGCGGCGGTTTTGCGCGCGTGGTGCGGGTGCCGGACGATCCGACATCACTGTCCGACCGCAAGATCCGCGCGCTGGCCGACGCCGGCGCCGGTCGTCTGTGGATCGGCAGCAATGGCGGCCTGAACCTGTTCGACCTGGCCACCGGCACGGCGCGGGTGTTTCATGTGATCGATCCCCAGTCGCCCGTCAATATGCGCGACGACCAGGTGGCGTCGCTGTGGCGCGGCAAGGGCAATGCGCTGTGGGTCGGCGGGCGCGCCGGGCTGCACCGCTTCGATATCGCGCGCGAACGCTTCACCAGCATCGGCTTCAGCCGCAGCGACCCGGCCCAGGACACTATCCGCAACCTGTACACCGACCGCAGCGGCGCCTTGTGGGTCTCGACCCGCGGCGGCTTGCACCGGGTCGACCAGGACACGCTGGCGTTTACCACCTACCGCCACGATCCGTCCGACAGCGGCAGCCTGTCCGACAATGTGGTGCGGCCGGTGCTGGAAGACCGGACCGGCCGGCTGTGGGTCGGCACCTTCAACGGCCTCGACCTGATGGACCGCAAGACCGGCCGCTTCAAGAGCTTCCGCCACGACAGCAAGGACCCGACCAGCCTGAGCCACGATGAAGTGCATGTGCTGTATGAAGACCGGCAGGGCGTCATCTGGGTCGGCACCGCCAGCGGCTTGAACCGCATGGAAATCGACGCCGACGGCGTGCCGCGGTTCCGGCGCTACCTGCGCAAGAACGGCATGGCCGACGACGCCGTGGCCGGCATCCTCGGCGACGACAAGGATGGCCTGTGGCTGAGCACCAACAGCGGCATCACCCATCTCGATACGCGCAGCGGCCTGTTCCGCAACTACGACAGTAGCGACGGCATCGTCGAAGGCTCTTATTTCGACGGCTCGGCGCTGCGCGCCACCGATGGCGCCATGTATTTCGGCGGCTTCAACGGCTTTACCGCCTTCGATCCCGGCGCGATCCGCGACAACCGGGTGCCGCCGTCGGTGGTCGTGACCGATTTCCAGATTTTCAACCGCAGCGTGCAAGCCGGGCGCGGCGACTATCCGGATGTGCTCAAGCGCGTCATCGACCATACCGGCGCGCTGACGCTGAGCGGCGACGCGACCGTGTTCTCGCTTGAATTCGCGGCGCTGCATTACGCCGCGCCGCAGCGCAACGAGTTCGCCTACCGGCTCGAAGGCTTCGACCAGGACTGGGTCATCACCGACGCCAGCAAGCGTTTCGCGACCTATACCAACCTCGATCCGGGCCAGTATGTGTTCCGCGTCAAGGCCAGCAACAAGGACGGCTTGTGGAACGAGCGCGGCGCCACGCTGGCGATCACCATCACGCCGCCGTTCTGGAAGACGTGGTGGTTCCGCAGCCTGCTGGCGGCGCTGGTGCTGGGCGGCGGCTTCCTGCTGTACCAGGCGCGCCTGCACGGCTTGCGGCGCCAGAAGAGCTGGCTGGAACACCAGGTATCGCTGCGCACCAACGAAGTCGAGCAAAAGAACAGCCTGCTGCAAAAGCAGGAAAAACAGGTGCGCCGCCATACCGAAGACCTGGCGCAAGCGAACCGCACCTTGCAGGATAACGAGGAACGGCTGCGCCTGGCGAAACAGAAGGCCGAGGACGCGACCCGTCAGAAATCCGAATTCCTGGCCAATATGAGCCATGAAATGCGCACCCCGCTGGCCGGCGTGATCGGCATGCTGGGCTTCGCGTTGCGCGACCGCTTGCTGCACCATTCGACCCGCGAACAGATCTTGCGCGGCCAGGCCAACGCCCAGTCGCTGCTGGCGATCATCAACGACTTGCTGGACTTTTCGAAGATCGAGGCCGGCAAGCTGAGCATCGAAAACATCGACTTCGCGCTGGCCGCGGCGATCGAAAACGTCATCAGCCTGTTCGAGGAGCAGGCGGCGGCGCGCAGCATCGGCTTCGCGATCGACTTCGCGCCCGACTTGCCGTTGTTCGTCGTCGGCGACCCGACCCGGCTGCGCCAGGTGCTGGTCAACCTGGTCGGCAACGCGTTCAAGTTTACCCAGCGCGGCGGCGTCACGGTGCGGGTCGAACGGGCCGGCGTGGCGCCGGGCCCGGGCGGCCGGCCGGTCAACCTGATCCGTTTCATCGTCACCGACAGCGGCATCGGCATCGACGCCGACGCGATGGCGCGGCTGTTCCAGAAATTCGAGCAAGCCGATTCGACCACCACCCGGCGTTATGGCGGCACCGGGCTGGGCCTGGCGATCTGCCGCCAGCTGGTCGACTTGATGGGCGGCGAAATCAGCGCCACCAGCACGCCCGGGGCCGGCAGCACCTTCATCTTTACCGTGCCGCTGGCCGACGGCGTGGCGCCGCCACTGGTGCCGCAGGTCGAACGCGAACCGCACAGCCACCAGTTGCGGGTCTTGTGCGCCGAGGATTTTCCGACCAACCAGATCATCATCCGGGTCATGCTGGAAGACCTGGGCCACCGGGTCGATATCGCGCCGAACGGCGCGCTGGCGGTGGCCGCCTGCGCCCATACGCGCTACGACCTGATCCTGATGGACGGGCGCATGCCGGACATGGACGGCGCCAGCGCCACCCGTTTGATCCGCGCCGGCGGCCCGGCCGACGCGCCGGTGCGCGATCAGGAATTGATGATCGTCGCGCTGACCGCCAACGCCAGCGAGGAGGACCGCAGCCGCTACCTGGCGGCCGGCATGGATGCGTTCCTGACCAAGCCGATCGATGACGGCGCGCTGCACTTCCAGCTGGCGCGGGCGATCGAGCGCCAGTTGCAGCGTGGCATCATGCTGCCGCTGATGCCGGCGCCGCGCGCGCTGGCCGGCGCCAGCGAACTCGACGTGCTGTTCGGGGTCGCCGCCGCCGCTGCTCCGCCGCTGGGGCCGGGCGCCGCGCCGCGGCATGGCGTGCGCAGCCCGGACTTGAAGCGGCGCATCCGCGACGCGTTCGCCGGCGACATCGAAGGCCGCTTGCGCGAGCTCGACGCGGCGCTGGACGCGCACGACTTTGACGCGGCCGGGCGCTTGCTGCATGGCTTGAAGGGCAGCGCCGCCTATCTGGATGAGATGGAATTGCATGTGCTGTGCAGCGAGCTGGAAGAGGCCGCCGACCACCGGCATTGGCCGCGCTTGCAGGACGGCCTGCCGCGCTTGCGCGAGATGCTGGCCAATCTCGGCGAACCGGCGGCCCGCTTGTAAAATGAACGGGCTGGTTTCCGGTTCTGATGTAATATAAAGGCAACTAAACGCAACACCTGCACGCGTGTTGCAGCGATATAAGAAATCTGGCCTGGGCCGGTATTGGAGATTTAAAAAATGAAAGTTTTGGTGGTGGACGACGATGTCGTGTCGCGCATGGTGTTGATGCATCTGGTCGACAGTTGCGGCACGTTTGATATCGTGGAAGCCGAGGATGGCGAGGATGCGTGGCAGCAGTTGCAAAACGGCTTGCGTCCGGCGATCTGCTTTTGCGATGTGCGCATGCCGCGTTTATCCGGCATGGAATTGCTGGCCAGGGTCAAGGCCGATCCGGCGCTGCAAGACATGCCGCTGGTGCTGGTCTCATCGGCCACCGACCGCGAAACGGTGCAGCATGCGGCGCTGTCGGGCGCGGCCGGTTATATCGTCAAGCCATTCCAGGTCGACCAGGTGCGCTTGCACCTGGACGCCAGCCTGGGCCGGGCTGACGGCGCGCAGCACGCGGCCGAAGCGCCCCGGCTGACCCAGCAGCGGCTCGGCATCAACGCCGAACGGTTGCTGGTCTACCTGGCCGGCTTCCAGAACCAGCTGGCGGCCGCCAGCGGCGAACTGGACGCCTTGCTGGCGCGCGGCGAGCATGCCGAGGCGCAGGCGCGGGTCGACCGGCTGCATGTCGGCTGCGTGACATTGGGCCTGAACGGCGCGGCGCGCGCACTGGCCGGCCTGGCGCCGGGCGGCTTGTCCAGCGATACGCTGCAAGCGGTGCTGGCCGACGTGGTGGGCACCGTGATCCACCAGTCCGGCCTGGTGCGCCGGCAAAGCATGGAAAACTGAAATTGCGCTTGATGGCGAGATAGTTTAGGTTTAAAGTATCTGCGTGACGTGCAGCAGGCAAGGCGCACAGATAAAACTTTTACTATATCAGGGCGATCATGGGCATCTCCACTGCGGCATCCGCTTATACCGATCAATTCGCGCGCCTGAACCTGCCGCCGCGCGAGCAGTGGCCGGACTTGCTGTTCGATTTGCCGGAACTGCGCTATCCGGCGCGGCTCAACTGCGTCGCCGAATTGCTCGATCGCCAGCCGGATCCGGCGCGCATCGCGATCCGCGGCGCGCGCGGGCAATGGAGTTATGCCGAGCTGCTCGACCAGGTCAACCGCATCGCCGCCGTGCTGCGCGGCGAGATGGGGCTGGCCGCCGGCAACCGGGTGCTGCTGCGCGGCGCCAACCATCCGATGATGGCGGCCTGCATCCTCGGCGTGATCAAGGCCGGCTGCATCGCGGTGCCGACCATGCCGCTATTGCGCGGCAAGGAGCTGGCGTCTATCATCGCCAAGGCGCAAGTCAACGCGGTGCTGTGCGCCGACGAGTTGCGGGACGAGCTGGATACGCTGGAGCGCTTGCCGGCGACACTGTATTTCGGCGCCGCGTCCGACCCCGGCTCCGGCTCCGATGTGGCGCAGGGGCTGGAAGCGCTGATGGCGCGCCAGTCCGGCACGTTCGAGACGGTCGACACGGCCGCCGACGATATCTGCCTGATCAGCTTCACGTCCGGCACCACCGGCGTGCCGAAGGGGACCATGCATTTTCACCGCGACGTGCTGGCCATTTGCGACTGTTTTCCCCGTTCGATCTTGCAATCGCGGCCGGACGACGTCTTCATCGGCACGCCGCCGCTGGCGTTCACCTTCGGCCTGGGCGGCTTGCTGCTGTTTCCGCTGCGGGTAGGCGGCTGCGCCGTGCTGCTGGAAAAACTGACGCCGGAAAGCTTGCTGCAAGCGATACAGGATCACCGCGCCAGCGTGTGTTTCACGGCGCCGACCTTTTACCGCCAGATGGCGCCGCTGGTGTCCGATTACGATATCGGCAGCCTGCGGCGCAGCGTGTCGGCCGGCGAAGCGCTGCCGCTGGCCACCCGCGACGGTTGGCAGGCGGCCAGCGGACTGGCGATGATCGACGGCATCGGCGCCACCGAGCTGCTGCATATCTTCATTTCAGCGGCCGACGGCGCCATCCGCCGCGGCGCCACCGGCAAGCCGGTGCCGGGCTACCAGGCCTGCATCCTGGACCGCGACGGGCGCCGGCTCGGACCCGGCGTGATCGGCCGGCTGGCCGTCAAGGGGCCGACCGGCTGCCGCTACCTGGCCGATCCGCGCCAGGCCGATTACGTGTTCGACGGCTGGAACCTGACCGGCGACGCCTATGAAATGGACCAGGACGGCTATTTTTATTACCGCTCGCGCACCGACGACATGATCATTTCGTCCGGCTACAACATCGCCGGGCCGGAAGTGGAAGACGCGCTGCTGCGCCATCCGGCGGTGGCCGAATGCGCCGTCACCGGCCGTCCCGACGAGCGGCGCGGACAAATCGTCGAAGCGCACGTGGTGCTCAAGCCCGGCTTCGACGCTGGCGACGAGATGGCGCGGATCTTGCAAGAGTTCGTCAAGCAGGAAATCGCGCCGTATAAATATCCGCGCGCGGTGCGCTTTTTGCCGGCCTTGCCGCGCACCGAGACCGGCAAGCTGCAGCGTTTCAAGCTGCGCGGCAAGTGCCTGCCGGGATAGACACCAGATAAGGGAATCATGAATATCGTATGCATAGGCGGCGGCCCGGCCGGCCTGTATTTCAGCCTGCTGATGAAGCAGCAACATCCCGGCCACCGCATCGTGGTGATCGAGCGCAACCGGCCTTACGATACCTTCGGCTGGGGCGTGGTGTTTTCCGACCAGACGCTGGGCAACCTGGTCCGCGCCGACGAGGCCAGCGCGCGCGCCATCCTGCAATCGTTCAATCACTGGGACGATATCGACGTCTTTTTCAAGGGTGAAAAAGTGACGTCGGGCGGGCACGGCTTTTGCGGCATCGGCCGCAAGCACTTGCTCAATATCCTGCAGCGGCGCTGCGAGGAATTGGGCGTGGAACTGGTGTTCGAGACCGACGTCAAGGACGACCAGCACATCGCCCGTCAGTATGGCGCCGAGCTGGTGATCGCGTCGGACGGCTTGAACAGCCGCATCCGCACGCGCTATGCGGCCAGTTACCAGCCGCAGGTCGAGGCGCGCCAGTGCCGTTTTGTGTGGCTGGGCACGCGCAAGAAGTTCGATGCGTTTACATTTGCTTTCAAACAAACCGAATTCGGCTGGTTCCAGGCCCATATCTACCAGTATGATGGCGATACGTCGACCTTCATCGTCGAAACGCCGGAAAGCGTGTGGCGCGCGGCCGGGCTGGAACAGATGAGCCAGCAACAGGCGATCGCCTTCTGCGAGCGCCTGTTTGCCGACCGGCTCGATGGCCATGCGCTGCTGTCGAACGCCGCGCATTTGCGCGGCTCGGCGATGTGGATCACCTTCCCGCGCGTGGTGTGTCGCCAATGGGTGCACTGGCATGGCGCGGTGCCGGTGGTGCTGATGGGCGACGCGGCGCACAGCGCGCATTATTCGATTGGTTCCGGCACCAAGCTGGCGCTGGAAGACGCGATCGAACTGGCGCGCTGCTGCGCTGGCGACGGCCAGCCGGATGTGCGGCAGGCGCTGGCACAGTACCAGGCGGCGCGCGCGATCGAAGTGGCCAAGCTGCAGAGCGCGGCGCGCAATTCGATGGAATGGTTTGAAAACGTCGAACGCTACAGCGCGATGGAGGCGCCGCAATTCGCCTATTCGATGCTGACCCGCAGCCAGCGCCTGTCGCATGAAAACCTGCGCTTGCGCGACCCGGGCTATGTCGCCGCTTACGAGGGGTGGCTGGCGCGGCGCGCCTGCGAGCAGGCCGGCTTGCCGCCGCCGGACCCAAGCGACAAGGTATTGCCGATGCTGACGCCGTTCAAGCTGCGCGGCCTGACCTTGAAAAACCGCATCGTGGTGTCGCCGATGGCGCAATACAGCGCGCTCGACGGCGTCGCCGGCGATTATCACCTGGTGCACCTGGGCGCGCGGGCGATGGGCGGCGCGGCGCTGGTGTTTGCCGAAATGACGTGCGTGTCGGCCGATGCCCGCATCACGCCGGCCTGCCCCGGGCTGTACGCGCCGGAACATACGCTGGCATGGCGCCGGATCGTCGATTTCGTGCACGCCAACAGCGATGCGAAGATCGCCGTGCAACTGGGCCACGCCGGGCCGAAAGGCTCGACCCGGGCCATGTGGGACGGCATCGACCAGCCCTTGGCCGACGGCAATTGGCCGCTGCTGGCGGCGTCCGAGCAGCAATACCTGGATGGCGTGTCGCAGGTGGCGCGCGCCGCGACGGTGGCCGACCTGGCGCGCATCGAAGCCGATTTCGTGGCCGCGGCCAGGGCCGCCGCGGAGGCCGGTTTCGACTGGCTGGAATTGCATTGCGCGCATGGCTATCTGCTGTCGAGCTTCATTTCGCCGCTGACCAACCGGCGCGGCGACGAGTATGGCGGCAGCCTGGAAAACCGTTGCCGCTTTCCGCTGCGGGTGTTTGGCGCGATGCGCGCGGTCTGGCCGCAAGAGCGGCCGATCAGCGTGCGCATTTCGGCGCACGACTGGGTGGAAGGCGGTATCACGCCGGATGACGCGGTCGCGATCGCGCGCCTGTTCAAGACGGCCGGCGCCGACTTGATCGATTGTTCGTCGGGCCAGGTCAGCAAGCTGGAACGGCCGGTGTACGGCCGCATGTTCCAGACCCCGTTCGCCGACCGCATCCGCAACGAGGCCGGCATCGCGACGATGGCGGTCGGTTCGATCTTCGAGGCCGACCACGCCAACAGCATCATCGCCGCCGGCCGCGCCGATTTGTGCGCGGTCGGCCGGCCGCACCTGGCCAATCCGGCCTGGACTTTGAGCGAAGCGGCCAGGATCGGCTACCAGGCGGTGGCCTGGCCGAAGCAGTACCGGCCGGCCAAGCAGCAGCTGGAACGCAACCTGGAGCGCGAGCGGCAACTGGCGGCCGCCAATACCGGCCTGAGTGCGCAGCAAATCGCGGCCCGGCTGCTGGAGGGCTGACATGGTATTGCATGAAAAACATGCGCTGGTCACCGGCGGCGGCAGCGGCATCGGCCTGGCGGTCGCGCGCGCCTTGCTGCAACGGGGCGCCTATGTCACATTGGCGGGCCGCGATGGCGCTAAATTGCAGGCTGCGCGCCAGCAGTTGAGCGAGCCGGGAAAGGTCGGCGTGGTGCTGCTCGACGTGGCCGATGAAGACTCGGTGCGAACGGGCTTCCAGGCCGCCGCAGAACAGGCCGGCCGCATCGACATACTGGTGAACAATGCCGGCCAGGCCGGTTCTGCGCCGTTCGGCAAGACCGATGCGGCGCTGTGGCGGCGCATGATGGCGGTCAACCTGGACGGCGTCTTCCATTGCATGCAGGCCGCCTTGCCGGGCATGCTGGAGGTTGGCTGGGGCCGCATCGTCAATATCGCGTCGACCGCCGGCCTGACCGGCTACCGCTACGTCAGCGCGTATGCGGCGGCCAAGCACGGCGTGATCGGCCTGACGCGCGCGCTGGCGCTGGAAGTGGCGAGCAAGGGCGTGACGGTGAACGCGGTATGTCCTGGATTTACCGACACGGAGATCGTGCGCCAGGCGGTCGCCACCATCGTCGGCAAGACCGGGCGCAGCGAGGCGCAGGCGCGCGCCGGGCTGTACGCCGGCAATCCGCAGCAGCGCTTTGTGCAAAGTGAAGAGGTGGCCGGCGCGGTGCTGTGGTTATGCCTGCCCGAGTCGGCCGCCATGAATGGTCAATCGATCGCCGTCGCCGGCGGCGAGGTGATGTAATCAGCCATGTAATCGAGGATAACTCTGGGATAGATAATGTCGGGTACTGAACAAGAACAAGAACCAGCGCCGCACGGCGAAGGCAGCGAAGTGCTGGACCTGGCCAGCCGGCTGACGCAAGACCATCACCAGTCGCTCAAATTGTGGCTGCGCATGCTGTCGTGCACGGTCAAGATCGAAAATGAAATTCGCAGCCGCTTGCGCGCGACGTTCGGCATCACCTTGCCGCGCTTCGATTTGATGGCGCAGCTGGAGCGCCATCCGCAAGGCTTGCGCATGGGCGAACTGTCGAAACGGATGATGGTCACCGGCGGCAATATCACCGGCATCACCGACCAGCTGGAACTGGAAAAGCTGGTGGTGCGGGTGGCGGACCCGAAGGACCGACGCGCCTACAGCGTCAAGCTGACCGCCGCCGGCCGGCGCGCGTTCGCCGAGATGGCGGTGGTGCATGAAGGCTGGATCGCCGAATTGCTGCATGGCGTGACGCCGCACGACAAGGGACAGCTGATTACGCTGCTGTCGCAGATGAAGCAGCAGTTAAACGAAGTACCAGGACCCTGAGGAGCAAGTTCGCATGCGATATCTTCCCGGCCAGGCGCAGCAATTGCCCGGCAACCGGACCAGCCTGGCGGCTTACCAGGCGCGCCACTTCCTGTTCAGCGTCAGCGACGGCGTCGCCACGCTGACGCTGAACCGGCCCGAGCGCAAGAATCCGCTGACCTTCGATTCGTATGCCGAGCTGCGCGAACTGTTCCGCGCGCTGGCCCATGCCGACGATGTCAAGGCGGTGGTGATCTGCGGCGCCGGCGACAATTTCTGTTCCGGCGGCGACGTGCACGACATCATCGGCCCGCTGACCCGGCTCGACATGCCCGGCCTGCTGGCGTTTACCCGCATGACCGGCGACGTCGTCAAGGCGCTGCGCGCCTGTCCGCAACCGGTGATCGCGGCGATCGACGGCATTTGCGCCGGCGCCGGCGCGATGCTGGCGCTGGCGTCCGACCTGCGGCTGGCCACGGCCCGCAGCAAGACCGCCTTCCTGTTCACCCGGGTAGGGCTGGCCGGCTGCGACATGGGCGCCTGCGCCTTGCTGCCGCGCGTGATAGGCCAGGGCCGCGCCAGCGAATTGCTGTACACCGGCCGCTCGATGTCGGGTAGCGAGGGCGAACGCTGGGGCTTTTTCAACAGCTTGCAGGAACCGGCCGATTTACTGGCCGCGGCGCAGGCGCTGGCGGCCGGCCTGGCCGCCGGCCCGACCTTTGCCCATGGTATGACCAAGAAAATGCTGCAGCAGGAGTGGAGCATGGGCATCGACGAAGCGATCGAGGCGGAAGCCCAGGCGCAGGCGATTTGCATGGCGACCAACGATTTTCACCGCGCCTACCATGCGTTTGTGGCCAAGGAAAAACCGCAATTCGAGGGCGACTAAAATGAGCGATAAAACCTATCTGGACTGGCCGTTCTTCGAGCCGCGCCACGCCGCGCTGGAAGCGGAACTCGATGCCTGGGCCAGCGCCAATATCAACGATGGCCACGCCGGCGACGTCGACCGGGCGTGCCGCGCGCTGGTGCTGCAACTGGGCCGGGCCGGCTGGCTGCGGCACGCGGTCGGCGCCATCGACACGCGGGCGATTTGCCTGATCCGCGAAACGCTGGCGCGCCACGCCGGCCTGGCCGATTTCGCGTTCGCGATGCAGGGGCTGGGGTCGGGCGCGATCAGCCTGTTCGGCAGCGCGGCGCAGCAGGCGGCGTACCTGGACCAGGTGGCGCGCGGCGAGGCGATCGCCGCGTTCGCCCTGTCCGAGCCGCAGGCCGGTTCCGACGTCGCGGCGCTGCAATGCGCGGCGCGGCTGGATGGCGGCGATTACGTCCTGGACGGCGAAAAGACCTGGATTTCCAATGGCGGCATCGCCGACTTTTACGTGGTGTTCGCACGCACCGGCGAAGCGCCCGGCGCGCGCGGCATCAGCGCCTTCATCGTCGATGCCGGCACGCCGGGTTTCGAGATCGCCGAACGGATCGACCTGATCGCGCCGCACCCGCTGGCGCGTTTGACCTTGCGCGATTGCCGCATCCCGGCCAGCCGCATGCTGGGCGCGGCCGGGCAGGGTTTCAAGGTGGCGATGGCGACGCTGGACGTGTTCCGCACCTCGGTCGCGGCGGCGGCGCTGGGGTTTGCGCGGCGCGCCTTCGACGAGGCGCTGCGCCACGCGATGCAGCGCAAGATGTTTGGCCAGACGCTGGCCGACTTCCAGCTGACGCAGGCGAAGCTGGCGCAGATGGCGACCGGCATCGATGCGGCGGCCTTGCTGACCTACCGCGCAGCATGGCGGCGCGACCAGGGCGCCAGGGTCACCAGGGAAGCGGCGATGGCCAAGATGACGGCCACCGAAACGGCGCAGCAAGTGATCGACGCGGCGGTGCAAATGTTTGGCGCGCTGGGCGTGGTCAGCGAGCATCCGGTCGAGCGGCTGTACCGCGACATCCGCGCGCTGCGCATTTACGAAGGTGCGACCGAAGTGCAGCAATTGATCATCGCGCGCGAATTGCTGCGCGATGCAACGACAGAATAGAAAGAGCTGAATATGGACATATTGTTGCCGCCGGGCTGGGTCCGGCCGCGTGGTTATTCGAACGGCGTGGCGGCCAGCGGGCGCACCGTCTGCGTCAGCGGCATGATAGGCTGGGATGGCCAGGGCAAGTTCCACACCGCCGATTTCGCCGGCCAGGTGCGCCAGGCCTTGCTGAACGTGGTGGCGGTGCTGGCCGAGGCCGACGCCCGGCCGGAACACATCGTGCGCATGACCTGGTATGTGCTCGACAAGAAGGAATACGTGGCGGCCTACAAGCAGATCGGCGCGGCTTACCGCGACATCATCGGTTCGCACTTTCCGGCGATGACGGCGGTGCAGGTGGCCGGTTTGATCGAGGACGAGGCCCGGGTCGAGATCGAGGTGACGGCGATCGTGCCCGGGTAGCGGCTTGCAGGCGGTGTGGCATCGAAGGTGAAAACTTGATCTTATTATCAGGAAATGATTATTAAAAAATCATATAAATGATACAATCGCAACGAATTTTTTGAGATCCCATTACCTATGGGTAACTTACTTGTGTTGAGATTGCCCAGTGCTATTTAATTCATTTCCGTTTTTTCTCGTATTCCTGCCGCTGGCCCTGCTTGCTTATTTTGTTTTATCGACCTATTCGCTGCGCCTGTCGATCATCTTCCTGCTGCTGGCGTCGATCGCCTTCTATTGCTACTGGGATATCGCCTTCTTGCCCTTGCTGGGGGTGTCGATATGCAGCAACTTTGTCATCGGCCGCGCTATTTCGCAGCGCCGCGAAGTAGGGCGCTTGCCGGCCGCCAAGACCTGGCTGGTGTGCGGGCTGGTGTTCAATTTGTCCTTGCTGGTGTTTTTCAAGTATGCCGACTTTTTAATCGGCAACCTGGCCTGGCTGACCGGCGCGCCGTGGCGGACTATCGGCATTGCCTTGCCGATTGGCATCTCCTTTTTTACTTTCACGCAAATCGCCTACCTGGTCGATTGTCACGCCGGCAAGGTCAAGGATTACCAGCCTGAAAGCTATGGCTTGTTCGTCACGTATTTTCCGCACCTGATCGCCGGCCCTATCCTGCATCACAAGGACATGATGCCGCAATTCGAGCGGCCGGCTTCGCATGTATTCAGCCGCGGCCGCATTGTCGTCGGGCTGTCGTTCTTTACCATCGGCTTGTTCAAGAAAGTGATCCTGGCCGATGGCGTGGCGCGCTTTGTCGGGCCGGTGTTCGACCTGCATTACCACCACCTGAGCATGCTGGAAGCGTGGGCCGGCGCGCTGGCCTACACCTTCCAGCTGTATTTCGATTTTTCGGCGTATTCCGACATGGCTTACGGCTTGTCCTATCTGTTCGGCATCGTCTTGCCGATCAATTTCGATTCGCCCTACAAGGCCACGTCGATCATCGAGTTCTGGCGCCGCTGGCATATCACGCTGTCCAATTTCTTGCGCGATTATCTGTATATCCCGCTGGGCGGCAACCGCAAGGGCAGCATGCAGCGCTACCTGAACTTGCTGATCACCATGGTGCTGGGCGGCTTGTGGCATGGCGCCAACTGGACTTACCTGCTGTGGGGCGCGCTGCATGGCTTGTACCTGATCGTCAACCACGCGCTGCGGCGTCTGCTGGGCGGCCGCGACAGTCTACTCATCCGCGTGCCGGGCGCCGCCGCCACGTTCCTGGCGGTGGTGCTGGCCTGGGTGTTTTTCCGCGCCGCTTCGGTGCCGGTCGCGCTGGATCTGCTCAACGGCATGGCCGGCGGCACCTTGACGCCGGCCATGCAAGGCACGCTGCTGGGCGTCAACCGCATCATGCAACTCGATATGTGCTTATGGTGGCTGGCCGCTTGCGCCATGGTCGCGTTCCTGTTGCCGAACGCCTACCAGTTACTGGGACGCGGCATGCGCCCGGAACAGGAACGCGCGCTGGAAGGCACGCGCGGCAGCATGTTGCTGGGCGCCTTGCTGATGCTGTGTTTCCTGCTGCTGGCCATCAGCGAAACGCGCGGCGTGTCCGAATTCCTGTATTTTAATTTTTAGGCGGCAACATGCGTACTTCAATCGCAATCGGTGTGGGAGCGGCGGCCATGGCGCTGGTACTGGAAGTCGCCTTGCAATGCGTGCCGGTGTTTTCCGGCTTGCGGCTGGCGGCCAGCGACGCCGCTACGCCGTTCAGCCGTTATTTGCCGGAACAAAAATATGTGTATTCGTTTGGCTGGGCGCTGGACAATGCGCGGCGCGGCCAAACCAATCTGCAGGGTTTCACCAATTCGGCCGACTTCAAGGACGATGCGCGGGTGCTGGTGATCGGCGACAGCTTCATCGAAAGCCTGATGCTGGATTATCCCGATACCGTGCAAGGCCGGCTGGACCACGCGCTGGGCGGCGCGGTGTATGCGGCGTCGAGTTCGGGCAACGGCCTGGCCGACAGCCTGGACGTGCTGGCGTATTATGTGCCGCGCATTCATCCGCGCAACGTGGTGCTGTTTGTCGAGCCGAACGACTTGTCCGACATCCTGGCACCCGCGGTGCGTGGCCACAGCAATTTCGAGGTCAGCCACGGCGCGGTGCGGGTGGTGCATCAAGCGTACACCGAACCGAAGGCGAAGCTGCTGGTGTCGCGTTCGGCGCTGGCGCGCTATATTTATTACAGCCTCAGATTGCCGGACTGGCTGTCGTCCAAATGGCGCAGCCTGGGCCGGCCAGCGGCCGCGTCAGTGGCGGCCGCAGCCGCGACAGGCCCCGATCCGGCGCGCGGCGCCGCCGTCGAGTATTACCTGAACCGCCTGCAAGCGCTGGGCGCGGCCAGCGGCATCAACTTCGTGTTCCTGGTCGATGGCGACCGCAAGGCGCTGTACGGCCCGGGCCAGGTGGCGCCGGGCTGGCATGGCGACGACCGGCAATTCTTTATCGCCAGCGCAGAAAAACATGGTTACAAGGTGGCCGACATGCAGCCGGTGTTTGCCGCCCACTGGGCGGCGCGGCAAGAGCGCATGGACTTCCTGCCGATGGATGGCCACTGGAATCCGGTGGCGCATGCTTTGGCTGCGCAGCAAGTGTTGCCTTTGCTCGATTAGCTGGAGAAAAAACCATCAGAGTAGTCCGTGCTACCCATGTGAAAGGCAACTCTGTATAATCCCGTGCTCGTGTGTCGCCATCGTACAATGGATAGTACAAGGTCCTCCTAAGACTTAAATGCAGGTTCGATTCCTGCTGGCGACACCATCTTCCCGCTGATGCCTGATAATTCCCTTTCTGCAACATCATCTTCACGGCTATTCGCCGATAAATGGCGCTCACTGTCCGACTATCGGTACAATGCGTGCTTCATTCATCCAATCGGGGCGCCTGCCACTGACCGTGGCCAATAGCGTCCGAATACCTTTCATTCATTATGGCTGTCATCTCTCTTTCATCGGCGCAACTCGCGTTCGGTCACGTCGCGCTGCTCGACCACGCGGAATTTTCACTGGAAACGACCGAGCGGGTCGGTCTGATCGGGCGCAACGGCACCGGTAAATCCTCTTTGCTGAAAGTCATTTCCGGCAAATTCAAGCTCGACGATGGCTTGCTGGTCATGCAGCAAGGCTTGAAAATCGCCTATGTCGAGCAAGAACCGCAATTCGATCCGGGCATGTCGGTGTACGACGCGGTCGCGTCCGGCATGGGCGATTTGCAGGCGCTGTTGTCGGAATACGACAGCCTGACCGGCCAGTTCGGCCAGGGCGATGACGACGCGCTGATGGAACGGATGCACGAGGTCCAGGTCAAGCTGGATGCGGCCGATGGCTGGAGCTTGCCGAACAAGGTCGAAACCGTGCTGGGCCGTTTGAACCTGGCTGGCGGCATGTTGATGAAAACCCTGTCGGGCGGGATGCAGAAGCGGGTCGCGCTGGCGCGCGCGCTGGTGTCGGCGCCGGACGTGCTGCTGCTCGATGAACCGACCAACCACCTGGATTTCACGTCGATCCTGTGGCTGGAAGGCTTGTTGCGCGACTACAAGGGCAGCGTGCTGTTCATTACCCATGACCGTTCCTTCCTCGACAATGTGGCGACCCGCATCATCGAACTGGACCGTGGCCGCTTGCTGTCCTATCCAGGCAACTTTAGCGCCTATCAAGTGCGCAAGAGCGAACAGCTGGAAATCGAAGAGGTGGAAAACGCCAAGTTCGACAAATTCCTGGCGCAAGAGGAGGTCTGGATACGCAAGGGCGTCAAGGCGCGCCGGGTGCGCGACGAAGGCCGCGTGCGCCGCCTGGAAGCATTGCGCCTGACGCGCAGCGCGCGCCGCGAACAGCAAGGCCAGGTCAACCTGAACGTGTCGGCCGGCGAACGCTCCGGCAAGATCGTCGCGGAACTGGAAAACGTCTCCAAGGTGTACGGTGAGAAAGTCATCGTGCGCGATTTCACCGGCACCATCTTGCGTGGCGACAAGGTCGGCTTGATCGGCGCCAACGGCGCCGGCAAGACCACCTTGCTGAAAATGATATTGGGCCAGGAAGAATCCGACACCGGCACGATACGCCTGGGTACCAAGTTGCAGGTCGCGTATTTCGACCAGATGCGCACCCAGCTGAATGAAGAGGCGAACTTGATGGAAACCATCGCGCCGGGCAGCGACTGGGTTGAAATCAATGGCCAGCGCAAGCACGTGATGACCTACCTGAACGATTTCCTGTTCGCGCCGGAACGGGCCCGCTCGCCGGTCAAGTCGTTGTCGGGCGGCGAACGCAACCGTTTGCTGCTGGCGCGCCTGTTCGCCAAGCCGGCCAACGTGCTGGTGCTCGACGAACCGACCAATGACCTGGATATCGATACGCTGGAATTGCTCGAAGAGTTGCTGGAAGAGTATACCGGCACCGTCTTCCTGGTCAGCCATGACCGCACCTTCCTCGACAACGTGGTGACCCAGGTGATCGTCGCCGAAGGCGAGGGCAAGTGGCGCGAATTCGTCGGCGGTTATTCCGACTGGGAGCGGGTGCGCAGCATCGCCCCGGCGACGCCGGTGGCCGGCAGCGCCAGGCCGGCCGCCAAGGTGGAAGCGGCCGCCGCCCAGCCAGCCGTTGCCCGGCAAAAAAAGCTCAGCTACAAGGAGCAGCGCGAACTCGATGAATTGCCGGTGCTGATCGCCAGCCTGGAAGACGAGCAGGCAGTGATCGCGGCGCAACTGTCGCATCCCGATTTTTACAAGAAGACCCCGGCCGAAGGCAAGCGCCTGAACGCCCGTGTCGCTGAAATCGAGACGCTGCTGCTGGAAGCGCTGGAAAAATGGGAAACCATCGAGGCGCGCACCTAGGCTTATCATCAAAAATTGCTTAGTGTCAAGAGTTGCTTAGCCGAAAAATTGATTAAACACAAATTGACTAATCGCAAATTGATTAACCGCAAACATTTTGTTTTCAGTATCAACTGTTGTAATTCAGATAGGTCTCTTCCCCAAAGAGACCTGTGCTTGATATAATCATTTGATTAATGTTTTTATATCGAGGTACGCATGTTTTCAACAGAGAACATGCCAGCCGGAGGGCCGCAAGCTGGCGTGGAGTCCGGGCTGGGGCAGGCCTGCCGGATGGCGCATGTTTGAGCGGGCCGCACTGGTCCGGGTCTTGCCCTTCGCGCTCTACCTTTCCTTTATCCTTATCGACGACATGCTGCGCCGTTTCGGCTGGCCGGCGCATGCATTGCGCTGGCTGTACGGCATCAAGATCGGCGCCGTGCTGACCGTGCTGATCGCTTGCCGGCGTCATTACGGCGAATTGCGCTGGGTCCGCCCCAGCCCGCGCGGCTTGCTGCTGTCGCTGCTGACCGGCTTGCTGGTGCTGGTATTGTGGGTCAAGCTGGACGCCGGCTGGATGAGCATCGGCAGCAGCGCCGGTTTCGATCCGCGTGGCGACGGCGGCATCATCGACTGGCGCCTGGTGGCCATGCGCATCGCCGGCGCGGCGCTGGTGGTGCCGGTGATGGAGGAGTTGTTCTGGCGCTCGTTCCTGATGCGCTGGATCGATGCGCCCGATTTTTTGAAGCGCGCACCGGCGCAGGTCAGCGCCAGGGCATTTGCCGTCTCGGTGCTGCTGTTTGGGTTTGAACACAATCTGTGGCTGGCCGGTTTAGTCGCCGGGGCCGCCTACAGCGTGTTGTATATGCGCAGCCAGTCGCTGTGGCCGCCGATCATTGCGCATGCTGTCACGAATGCGGGTTTGGGCGTGTGGATTGTTACTACTGGTCATTGGACTTACTGGTAGTATTTGTTATCTATTGGCTATCTGCTGTTGGACTCTCAAAAAGACGAATGACCATGTTGAATCTCTTGCGAAAAAACATCAGTTGCGAATGGATAGCGTTGCCCTTGCCGGCGCCGCGCCGCGCGCTGATCAGCTCGCTTCTGCTGGCTGGCGGCGCCTTGGGCGCCGGACCGGCGCTGGCCGAGATCAGCGACACCATCAAGCCCTTTATCGCCACCGCCTATTCTTACGACGATAACCTGTTGCGGCTGCCGGACGGCGTCGAGGGGCAGGGCGGCGGCCGCGGCGATACCGCGCGCCAGATCCAGGCCGGCTTCCTGTTCAACCGGCCGATCGGCCGGCAAGTTCTTTCCGGCCAGGCCAAGTGGTCGAAAGTGAGCTTTAAGCACTTCAAGGACCTCGATTATGATGGCAAGGATTTCCTGGCGGATTGGGAATGGCATCTCGCTAATCATTTGCAAGGCCATCTCGGCGCCAGCTATAACCAGACCTTGACGCCGTTTTCCGATTTCCAGAGCAGCGAGCGCAATCTGCGGGTCCAGCGGCGCGATTATTTCGACGTCGCCTGGCGCTTCCATCCAAGCTGGCGGGTGCGCGGCGCGCTCTCGCATGAAAGCTACAACTACGACTTGAGTACCCAGCGGTTTAACAACCGCAGCGAAAACGCGGCCGAGGTCGGCGGCGATTACCTGGCCTCCAGCGACAGCCGGATCGGTTTCCAGGTACGCCATTCGCACTCGGTCTACCAGCAGCCGCGCCTGATCGAAGCGGCGTTCGTCGAAGACAGTTTCGACCAGGATGAGGCGAAGGCGAATATCTATTGGTATTTCAGCGGCATCACGCAACTGGAATTCATCGGCGGCTGGGCCACCCGCCGTTATGCCTTCCTGAATGCGCGCGACGCCAGCGGCTTGAACGCGCGCACCAATCTGTACTGGGCGCCGCTGGGCAAGCTGCGTTTCACCGGCAGCGCGTGGCGCGAATTCTCGGTGGTCGAAAGCGTTATTTTCAACAATAGCCTGAACCAGGGCGTCAGCCTCGGCGCGACCTGGGATGCGACCGGCAAGATCCGCGTCGATGCCTCGGTGCGCCGCGAAAAACGCGATTTCAACGGCAGCGGCGTGGCGGCGGCGGGCGGCGATGTCAGCGACCGCGGCCATGGCGCCACGCTGGGCTTCAGTTATGTGCCGTACCGCCAGGTGCAGTTGGGCGTCAGCGTGTTTGTCGACGTGCGCGACGGTTCGCCAATAGTGGGTACCAATAGTTTCCACGCCAAGGGCGCCTCGGTTAACGCCAGCGTCCAGTTTTAAGGTTACAGAATCCGATGACTGTCAGCGATATTCCTCTTATTTCATTTTTCCAGCGGGTACTCGATCCCGTGATCATCATGGGCGCGCTCTACCTGCTGTGCCTGATGTCGGGCGAGCCGTTCACCGGTTATTCGCTGGTCTTGATGATACTGGCATTCTTCATTTCGTCGTCGGTCTACCAATACGTCGACCCTTACCGTACCTGGCGCAGCGGCCGCATGCTGGCTTACGCGCGCGATATCTTCGTCGGCTGGGGCCTGACGGTGCTGATCCTGGTTTTCCTCGGCTCGGTTACCGGCCTGGCCTATCACTTCGAAGAGCGGGTGGTGCTGGGCTGGTTTGTGCTGACGCCATTTCTGTTGCTGGCCAGCCACCTGGCGGCGCGCCAGCTGGTGTCCGATCCGGGCCAGAGCCGGGAAGTGCGCTCGGTGGTGATCATCGGCGCCAACGAGGCCAGCATCAAACTGGCGGCCACCATCGCGCGCCATCCGAATCTGTTCATGCGCGTGCGCGGTTATTTCGACGACCGCACCGAAGACCGCTGGCCGGTGGCGATGCGCGAGCCGATGCTGGGCAATATGCAGGATATCGCCGCCTATGTGCGGGAACATAATATCAAGATCATCTTCATCAGCCAGCCGATCTCGGCCCAGCCGCGCATCCGCAAACTGCTCGATGAATTACAAGACACCACCGCCTCGGTTTATTTCCTGCCGGATATTTATCTGTTCGACCTGATGCAAGCCCGTTTCGACAATGTCGGCGGCGTGCCGGTGATCGCCATCTGCGAATCGCCGTTTACCGGTTTTAACAGCATGATCAAGCGCGCCAGCGATATCGTGCTCGGCTTGCTGATCCAGGTCCTGCTGTTGCCGCTGATGGTGCTGATCGCCATCGCCGTCAAGGTGACCTCGCCCGGGCCGGTGATTTTCCGCCAGCGCCGCTACGGCCTGTATGGCGAGGAAATCATCGTCTACAAATTCCGCTCGATGACGGTCAGCGAAGATGGCAATAAGGTGGTGCAAGCGACCAAGAATGACCAGCGCGTCACGCGCATCGGCGGCTTCTTGCGGCGCAGTTCGCTCGATGAATTGCCGCAATTCCTGAATGTCTTGCAAGGACGCATGAGCATTGTCGGACCGCGCCCGCATGCGGTGGCGCACAACGAGCAATACCGCAAGCTGATCAAGGGATATATGCTGCGTCACAAGGTCAAGCCCGGCATTACCGGCTGGGCCCAGGTGAATGGCTTGCGCGGCGAAACCGAGACGCTCGACAAGATGGAGGCGCGCATCCATTTCGACCTCGACTACCTGCGCAACTGGTCGCTGTGGCTGGACTTGTGGATTATCGTAAAGACCGTCAAGGTGGTGCTGAAGCGCGATAACGCGCATTGAGGTGTGGTGGCGGCGAGACAGCGTGCCGCGTGATTGCCGCGGCATGGTTTTAAAGAGTAATAAACGCTAAAATAGCTGCACCGCGGCGCCTGCCAGGCAGCGCGGGCCACGGCTCCTGAAACAATTTATGGGTCGGAACATGGCAGCACTCCCTATGACAGGCGTGGCGCGCAAGTGCGCCGCGCAGCCGGTCCAGCGCCCCGATGCATGCCGCTGCCGCACAATTGCAAGATCAACCGGCCGGCCGCTGGGCGTCAGCAGCCGGCCGCGCTTCCCCGGCCAGAACGCCGCCGGTGATGGTAGCCATACTGTCATCCGTATTAAAACGATAGTCCCGCGCGAGGCTGGACGCGGCAACTGGCCCCCCGATCCGCGCCGCATCAATGCAGTGTTCTCCAAGGATGTTATTATATTGAAAATATTGAATAAAAATAATTTCCAAAAGAGATTTATTTTATGCTGGAAATAGTTATTTTTATGTCTGCTTCATAGTTTTTTAGGCAAATAATTTTGTTAATGCTATGCACCGCGAGTGACCTTATTTATAATCTTGTTAATTGTGTCGCCAGGCGTGTATACATGTAAAGAAATGCCAGCATCATTGCGGCACTTACCTAATTCCGAAGGAGTAATTTTGAAACACTTTGATCTCGCAGCCATGACGGCAAGCCCGAAAATGTCATCCCAACGTGTATTGTGCGCCGGCCTGGTGCTGCTGGCCGCCGTCGGTTTGTCGGCATGCGGCGACAAGGAAAAGAAATCCGGCCAGGCGCTGGCCAGCGTCAATGGCAAAGAAATTACTGTATTGCAATTGAATGAAGAATTGCAGCGCTCCGGCGTGCAGGCGGCGCAGCAGGAAGCGGCCAGCAAGCAATTGCTGGAAGCGCTGATCGACCGCCAGCTGCTGGAAAACGAGGCGAGCAAGGACAAGACCGACCGCGACCCGAAAGTCATGCAGGCGATCGAACGCGCCAAGTCGCTGATCGTGGCCCAGGCGTATATGCAAAAACGCATCGGCAACGTCGCCAAGCCGACCGAGGCTGAAGTGGAAGACTATTTCACCAAGCATCCTGAATTCTTTACTCAGCGCAAGCAGTTCGACATGAAGGAATTGGTCATCGCCAGCGCCGACATGAACGACGAATTGAAAAAAGCGATGGATGGCGCCAAGTCGCTCGAAGAAGTCGCGGTCTGGCTCGACGCGCACCAGCTCAAGTATGTGCGCACCCAGTTGTCGCGCACCAGCGCCGACCTGGCGCCCGAATTGAGCGCCAAGCTGCTGGCGATGCCGAAAGGCCAGTTGTTCATCATCCGCGAAGGCGACCGCAGCCTGCTTATTTCGATCGCCGACATCAAGGATAGCCCGGTCACGCTGGCGGTGGCTTCGCAGCAAATCCAGCAATTCCTGTTCAACAAGAAAAACAAGGATGCGGCCGACGCCGAACTGGCGCGGCTGCGCGCGACGGCCAAGATCGAGTACCTGAACAAGGGCGCGCCAGCGTCGGCTTCCGCTGCGGCTTCGGCAGCGGCACCGGCAGCGGCTCCGGCTCCGGCTCCGGCCCCGGCGGCGGAGTCGTCCAGCCCGGTCAGCGCAGCGCATGAACGGGGCGTGGCGGGCTTGAAGTAAGCAAGGCTTTTTCAGACATCATTCAACACTTGAAATCAGGTACATCATGAAACGACTGGCAATCTGGATTTTGGCAGCCTTCCTGGCCATGGGGGCCGGCGTCGCGGCGGCCGCCGACGTGTTGCTGGGGGCTGGCGACGTGCTGAAAATTTCCGTCTACGGCAGTCCCGACCTGGCGCTGGAAACCCGCATCAGCGAAGCCGGCGACATCACCTTCCCGCTGGTCGGCACGGTCGCCATCGGCGGCTTGTCGACGTCGGCGGCCGAAAAGAAAATCGGCGGCTTGCTGGAAGAGGGCGGTTTCTTGCGCAAGGCGCAAGTCAATATCATCGTCACCGTGCTGCAAAGCCAGCAAGTGTCGGTGCTGGGCCAGGTCAACCGGCCGGGACGCTATCCGATCGAAGGCAAGCGCAGCCTGATGGACATGCTGGCCATGGCCGGCGGCGTCGGCCCCGACGGCGGCGATAGCGTGACGCTGGTGCGCAAGCGCAACGGGAGCACGACCAAGGAAGTCATCGACATCATCGACATGGTGCGTAATGCCGACCTGAACCGCGATTTCGACGTCGGCGGCAATGACGTGGTGTTTGTCGAACGGGCGCCGAAGTTTTACATTTATGGCGAAGTGCAGCGTCCCGGCGCGTTCCGCCTGGAGCGCTCGATGACGGTGTTGCAGGCGCTGGCCACCGGCGGCGGGCTGACCCAGCGCGGCACCGAGCGTGGCGTGCGCATCAAGCGGCGCGACGCGGCCGGCGTGGTGCAGATCATCGACGCCAAGCACGACGACCTGTTGCAGGTCGACGATGTGCTGTATGTCAAGGAAAGCTGGTTCTAACAATGAGCACCTCGAAAAACCTGCTGCGCAGCCCACTTTCGGGTCGGCGTTGCTCGCTGTACTCAAGTACGGCTGCGCTACTCAAGCCGATACCGGGCTTGCTCGCTACGGTTTTTCAAGGTGCCTTGCTGTATTAATCGTGGTCTTGCTATTCCGCCTTACCATCTTGAGAGTTTGAACATGAATTTTGCCCAGTTTTTCTTGATCTTGCGCGCGCGCAAATGGATCTTCCTGATCACCTTGCTGGTGACCGTGACGGCGACGGCGGTGATCAGCCTGAGCTTGCCGAAGACCTACAAGGCCACCAGTTCGCTGTTGCTGAACTATAAGGGGGTCGATCCGCTGACCGGCCTGAGCATGCCGGGCCAGCTGTTGCCGGGTTATATGGCGACCCAGGTCGATATCATCAGCAGCAAGAATGTCGCCTTGCGCGTCGTCGATCAGTTGAAGCTGGACCAAAGCCCGGCGGTGAACATCCAGTTCACCCAGGCCACCGGCGGCAAGGGTACCTTGCGCGACTGGCTGGCCGACCTGTTGCTGGGCAAGCTGGAAATCGTGCCGTCGCGCGAAAGCAGCGTGGTCGACATCAGCTTCAAGGGCAGCGATCCGCAATTCGTCGCCGCGATCGCCAATGCGTTCGCCGAGGAATACCAGAAGACGAATATCCAGTTGAAGGTCGATCCGATGAAAAAAGCATCGGTGTACTTCAATGAGCAAACCAAGCTGCTGCGCGACGCGGTCGAAACGGCGCAAAGCCGGCTCTCGAAATACCAGCAGGAACACGGCATCGTCAGCGTCGACAACCGGCTTGACGTCGAATCGAACCGCCTGAACGACTTGTCGGCGCAACTGGTGGCGGCCCAAGGCCTGGCGATGGAAGCGGAGTCGCGCCGCCAGATGGCGCAGGGCCAGCAATCGGCCGAATCGCCGGACGTGGCCACCAATCCGCTGATCCAGAACTTGAAGATGGGCCTGGGCAGCGCCGAATCGAAGCTGGCCGAAGTGGCGCAGCGGCTGGACCGCAACCATCCGCAATACCTGAGCGCCAAGGCCGAGGTCGATAAATTGCGCGCCGACTTGAACGCGCAATTGAAAATCACCTCGAACAGCGTGGTCAACAATGCACAGATCATGCAGCAGCGCGAAGCGGCTATCCGTTCCGCGCTGGCCGCGCAAAAAGACAAGGTACTGGAATTGAACCGCACCCGCGATGAAATGGGCGTACTGGCCAAGGATGTCGAAAGCGCGCAAAAAGCGTTCGACGCGACTTCGCAGCGGTTTTCGCAAACCCGCATCGAAGGCCAGTCCGATCAGTCCGATATTTCGATCCTGAACCCGGCGGTGGTGCCGTTCCAGCCATCCGGCCCGAAAGTGCTGCTCAATACCGCGCTGGCGTTTTTCCTCGGTTCGCTGCTGGGGCTGGGTTTCACGCTGCTGGCCGAAATGCTGGACCGCCGGGTGCGCTCGGAAGACGACTTCAGCGACATGCTGAATATTCCGGTGCTGGCGGAGATCGAATGGAACGCGCCGGCGCGTCCGCGTTTCCGCGTGATCAATTCGTTTTTGCCGCGCAGCCTGCGCCTGAACTAAATCATGGAAGACAAGATGAACCATCCATCCCAGCCGACTCAGGCTTCCCTGTCTCACCCGCGGCGCGATTCGAGCATCGGCGGCCTGCTGCTCGAAGCCGGCAAGATCACGCCGGAAGACGCCGAAACCGTGCTGCGCATGCAAAAAGAGCTGGGCATCCGCTTCGGCGAGGCCGCGCTGCGGCTGGGTCTGATCACCGACGCCGACATCCAGCAGGTGCTGGCGCGCCAGTTCGATTATCCCTACCTGCAGCAAGGCGAGAAAAAATATGCGCCGGAACTGGTGGCGGCGTACCAGCCGTTCAGCCAGCAAGTTGAAAAACTGCGCGCCGTGCGCAGCCAGCTGATGCTGCGCTGGTTTGCCCGCAACCACAAGTCGCTGGTGGTGATGGGCGTCAATCCGGGCGATGGCGCCAGCCTGTGCGCGGCCAACCTGGCGGTGGTGTTTTCGCAACTGGGCGAGCGCACCTTGCTGGTCGACGGCAATCTGCGCACGCCGCGCCAGCAACAGATTTTCGACTTGAGCGCGCGCCAGGGCTTGTCCGACATGCTGGCCGGCCGCGCCGGCAACGATGTCATTTCCAAGGTCGAGTCCTTCGTGTCGCTGTCGGTGCTGAGTTCCGGCACCTTGCCGCCGAACCCGCAGGAATTGCTGAGCCGGCCATCGTTCGCCGAACTGGCGAATGGCCTGGAAAGCCAGTTCGACGTGGTACTGTACGACGCGTCGGCATTCAGCGTCGGCTCCGACGCGCTGGCGATCGCCGCGCGGGTCGGCGGCGTGCTGCTGGTGGCCCGCAAGAACCACACCCACGTCGCGGCGATCCACGCGATGAACGAGCAGGTGGTGCAAAGCGGCGCCGAAGTGCTGGGCTCGATACTGGTCGATTTCTGATGAGCGCCGCGCCTACCGCCGAGCAGGGCGCCGCAGCGTTGCCGCTGCGTCCGTCCTTGCCGCCCTTGCGCGATCTGCTGCTGGAATGGCTGCCGATCGCGGTCGGCTTCCTGACGCTGTTCATTCCATCGTTCTACACCTTCGCCACCGACATCTGGGGCGGCGAAGACCAGGCCCACAGCCCGATCATCCTCGGCCTGTCGTTCTGGCTGATCTATCGCCGCCGCGCCGAATTGCTGGCGTCGCGCCCGCAAGGCGTCGCATGGCTGGGCTGGAGCGTGTTCGTGCTGGGCATGCTGCTGTATATCGCCGGCCGTTCGCAACAAATCCTGGCATTCGAAATGGCGTCGTTCATCGTCGTCAGCGCCGCGCTGATCCTGATCAAGTTCGGCAACGCCGCCTTTCGCAAGGTCTGGTTCGCCTTCTTTTTCATGCTGTTCATGATCCCGCTGCCGAGCGCGGTGGTGGCGATGCTGACCATGCCGATGAAGATGGCGGTGTCGTACGCCACCGAACATTTGCTGTTCTGGCTCGGTTATCCGATTGCCCGCAGCGGCGTGATCTTGCAGATCGGCCAATACCAGCTGCTGGTCGCCGACGCCTGCGCCGGCTTGCAAACCTTGCTGGCGCTGGAGTCGCTGGGCTTGTTTTACCTGAACGTGGTGCAGCATACGTCGGCGTTCCGCAACATTACGCTGGCGATCCTGATCGTGCCGATCTCGTTCATCGCCAACGTCACGCGGGTGGTCGCGCTGACGCTGATTACCTATTATTTCGGCGACGCGGCCGGGCAGGGCTTCTTGCACGGCTTTGCCGGCATGGTGCTGTTTGTCAGCGCGCTGATCCTGATCCTGAGCCTGGATACGCTGCTGCAATGGCTGGTGCGCCGGCGCCAGACGCCACAGGTTGCCGCGAAGGAGGTGTCGCCATGAGTGCCGTGATGCATGCCAATATCAAGAAACCGTTCGCCATCGGCTGGGTGCTGTGCGGCCTGATGCTGCTCGGCGGCTGGGCCGCCAGGCTGGCCGAACCGACCATCCGCATCGCCGACAGCCATGCCCAGATCATGCTCGACAGCGCGGTGCCGAAACAATTCGGCGACTGGCGCGAAGATGTGTCGCAAGCGTCGGCGGTGATCAATCCGACCACCGAACAAGCCTTGCAGCGCATCTATGCGCAAACCCTGTCGCGCACCTACGTCAACCAGCGCGGCGCGCGCATCATGCTGTCGATCGCCTACGGCACCGACCAGCGCGACAACTTGTCGGTGCATTTCCCCGAAGGCTGTTATGGCGGCCAGGGTTTTGCCGTCACGGCCGTCGAGTCGGACGTGCTCAAGACCGGCCAGGGTACGTTGCCGGTGTCGCGCATGGTGGCCACGCTGAACAACCGCATCGAACCGATCAGTTATTGGGTGATGGTCGGTGAAAAAGCGGTGCGCGATTCGTGGGAAATGAAAAAGGTCAAGCTGGCCTACGCGCTGAAGCGCGAAATTCCCGACGCGACGCTGGTGCGGGTATCGAATATCGACCCGGACGCGCCCGAGGCTTACCAATTGCAGCAACAGTTCGTCAGCCAGATGTTCGATGCGATGACGCCGCAGGCGCGCCGCCATTTCAGCGGCTTTGCATTGTGAGCAGGGTAAACATGGTGAATCGGCACGGCATGACATTTTTGATGAAGGCAGCATGAGTTTTTTCCAGAAAACCGTTCCCCGGCCGGCCGCGGCGCACCATCCGTATGCGCCGCGCAAGCGCTCCAGCCGGCCCAGCCTGGCGCTGGGCCTGGCCGGGCTCGGGTTGCTGCTGCTGGCGGTGCTGCTGGGGATCGTCATCGGTCTCGGCTCTTACCAGCTGACGTTGGTGTTCAGCAGCTTGCTGCTGCTGGTGCCGGTGCTGTGGTTTGTCAATACGCGCATCTTCCTGACGCTGCTGTTTTTATTCATCTTCCTGATACCGGGCCCGTTTGCGCAATTCCTCCATTCGCGCATGGCGATCTGGATGAGCAGCGCGCTGGCCTTGCTGCTATTGTGCCGCACCTTGCTGGAAGTGTTCATCATCAAGGGCAAGACGCGCATCCTGCCATGGAACGGCGCCGGCTTGATGGTGGTGGCGGCCACCATCTACGTGGCGTTTTTCCTGTTCGGCCTGGCAGCCGGCAGCGGCACGCTGACGCAAGATATTTCCGCGCTGCGTTTCGGCTTGCCGATGTATGGCGTGCTGATCGTCATGTCGAGTAGCAAGTTTTCCGGGCGACGCCTTGAAATGATGTGGAAGCTGGTGCTGCTCATTACCTTGTTGCAATTGCCGCTGGTGACTTACCAGCATTTTTCGAGCGCGGGCCAGCTCAACTGGGATAATGTGGTCGGCACCTTCGGTCCGGGCATGAGCCCGCTGCTGGTGCTGTTTTCGCTGGCCGCGCTGCTGTATTGCCTGGCGCGCTGGTCGCGCGGCTTGACGCCGACCTGGCTGCTGTCGGCGATCTTCGTGGTGGCGGTGGCCAATATCCTGCTCACCGAAGTCAAGGCGATCGCGCTGTGGATGCCGCTCGGCCTGGTCCTCGTCATGCGGCGCCAGGTATTCCGCAACCTGGGTGCCTTCATCGCCTACGGCTGTTTCATCGTCGTCTTCATGGTGGCCACGTTCAGCGCCTATCAGGCGATGTACTGGGGCGAGTCCGGCACGTCCGGCAATACCTGGGAAGAAAAGCTGGATCATACCGGCGGTTATTTCTTCAACCCGTATGAAATCCAGTACGACACCGGTGAAATGGGCCGGGTCGCCTCGCTGTACCTGTGGTACCGCGATCCGTCGATCGACACGCTGCACCGCCTGATGGGCTATGGGCCGGGCGCCAGCACCATCAATACGACAGTCGGCAGCGGTATCATCGCGCGCCGCTACCTGCCGCTGGAAATCAACGCCAACGGCATGTCGGCGCTGCTGTGGGACGTCGGCATCCTCGGCGCGATCAGCTTTGTGTCGATGTCGGTGTTCGGCATCGTGGCGGGCTGGCGTTTCGTCGCGCGCGGCAATGCGCCGCCCAGCCAGCTGGCGATCGTCGATACCAGCGCCGTCATGCTGGTGCTGCTGCTGACCACGGTGATATACAACCGCACGCTGATCGATGAAACCACCGCGCAATTGCTGATGTTCTTTTGCATGGGCTGCATCGTGCAATGCTGCCGCTACGGCAAGGAGCCCGATCCGGATGAACCCGCCGGCGCCAAGCCTGGCTGACGCAGTTGTGCCGTGGCCCGACAAACGTATCCAGACCGACCACCCTCGTGACATAGTGAGCCTGTGTGAAAGAAAAAAGCACCAGTAATCTTTTCAAGAACAGTCTGTTTTCTTTCTTGTTGAATGTATCCGGCACGGCGATCAGTTTTTTTGCGATCCCGATCACGCTGAAAATCATGGGCATCGAGCAGTACGGCAGCTTTGTGCTGGTGCAGTCGGTCGCGATGATCGTCTTCACCTTGCTGACGGTACAGTACTGGCAGGGCTTGCTGCTGGAATTTCCCGGCAAGGAAGGCCGCATCGCCGTGCTCAAGCGGCAAGTGCTGCGCAGTGCCGTGTATGAGGGCGTGGGTGTGGCGGCGGCCTTGCTGGCGGTGGCCAGCCTGCCGTGGTTCGGCATCCGCCAGATCGGCGCGTTCAACATCATGGAAATCGTGCTGATCGCGGTGGCCGTGCTGGTGCCGGCGCTCGGTTCGATGATCGCCTTTTACCGCCTGACCAATCAATACCCTATCCTGATGGGCGCCGGCCTGTGCAGCAATGGCTTGCGGCTGGCCTTGCTGTGCTTGTCGTTGGCGTTCCATCCAACGCCGGCGGCGGTGATCCTGTCGTATGCGATCCCGGAAATCCTGCACTTGCTGTTCCTGGTCACCGTGATGCTGATGAGTAAGAAAGACCTGGAAGCCACGCCCGACGGCACAGAAGCGCCGGACGACAAGAAGATATTTTCTGCCGGAAAATGGGCCAGTTTCCTGGCGATTGCCGACTTGCCGGTGGCCAATGTCGACAAGGTGCTGGTGGCTGTCGCGCTGAGCCCGGAAGCGCTGGGTATCTATAATATCTTCAAGCGCCTGTACAGCATCATCGGCATGGCGACCGCGCCGGTGTACATGAATTCGATCCCGGAGTTTTCGCGCAAAATCAATCTCGGCGACACGGCTGGCGCCTTCGCGCTGTGGCGCAAGACCATCATGCTGCTGTTGCCGCTGTCGCTGCTGGTCGGCGCCGCCTGTTATCTGCTGCGCGGCATCTGGATCCCGATGATCTACCGCGGCCTGGCGGCCTATGGCGCCGAGCTGATGGTGGTGATCGCCAGCGCGGTGGTGGCTGGCTCCTTCATCACCACCCACGCGATCTATTGGGCGCTGGGCAAGAAGAAACAAACCACCGCGATTGCCGTCGGTTCCAACCTGTTTTATCTGGCGATGCTGCTGTCGCTGAGTCACTGGCTGGGATTGATCGGCGCGGTCGGTGCTTTCCTGATCCATGTCACGCTGGTGGTGGCCATCAAAGTGGTGTTCCTGTTGAAAGAAAAGGGCAAGCTCGCATGATTCCAAAGAAAATCCATTATTGCTGGTTTGGCGGTAATCCGCTGTCGGTGCTGAACCAGCGCTGTATCGACTCGTGGAAAAAATATTGTCCGGAATATGAGTTGGTGTTGTGGAATGAATCCAACTCGGATATCGACAATGAGTATTGCCGGCAAGCGATACGGCAAAAAAAATGGGCCTTTGTTTCCGACTGGGTCCGCTTCGATGTGTTGCACAAGCATGGCGGGATTTACCTCGATACCGACATCGAATTGATACGGGGCTTCGATGGCTTGCTGCCGCAAGAACGATTATATGGCGCATGGGAAAGCTCGGAATTCATCGGCACTGCCTTCATCGCCAGTCCGGCGCGGCATCCGGTGCTGCAGCGCGCGTGCGACCTGATGCTGCAAAAGCTGGTGCCGCTGCGCCGTTTCGTGACCTCGCCGCGGGTCTTGAAACGGGCCATCGACGATTGCGCCGCGCAAGCCCCGTGTGAAATCTTTGCACCGCAACGCTTTTTTCCGTTCAATCCCTTCGACGACGGCAATCCGGCCAACGCCGGCCAATTGCTGTATGCCGACATCCAGCCCGACACGGTCGGCATCCACCATTACGCGCTGTCCTGGGGCATCAAACAACGGCCCAGCCTGGCGCAACGCATCGCCAACCGTTTGAAGCGGCATCCGGATTGGAGAATCGGCGTTGAGTTCTGACAAAAAATGCCTGCTGATCGTCTACCTGCCGCAAGAGCGGCTGGCCCGCTATCCCGACCAGATGGCGCGTTACGAATTCTTGAAAAAACATTTCAAGCTGGGGGTGGTGATCAGTTCCAGCAATGCCGGGCTCGACGGAGGTGACGCGCTGCACCTGATCGGCGCCGCCAATCCGCTGCTGTTCGCGCTGCAGGCGGCGCGCATCCTGGCGCGCCACCGCAAGGACCACGACTTCATTTTCGTCATCGGCTTGCCGGCCGTGATGGCCTTTGCGTTCAGCCGGCCGCTACGGCCGGTGATCGCTTACGGACCGACCCATTACGAGCAGCATTTCCTTGGTTCGCCCGGACTCAAGGGCAAGCTGGTGTCGGCCTTGAAAAAGGCGCTGTTTTTCAGGGGCCTGGGCCGGGTCGATTCGGTGATGGCGATTTCGCGCCAGTTGCGCGAACTGTATGCCGGCCGCGCCAAACGGGTGGTGCTGCTGCCGATGGGGGTCGATCTGTCGTTGTACAGCACGGTCGTGCAACATCGGCAGCGCCTGGTCGATGGGCCGGGCGACGCCGATGCCGGCGCCGGCTTGAAGATCGTCTATCCCGGTTCCGGCGGCGCCGGGCGCGGTATCGAACTGATCATTGCCTGCGCCCGCAAGATGCTGGCCGACGGCCAGCCCGACACGTTCCACTTGCTCGGCTGCCACGATGCGCTGCTGGAGCAGGCGTTGCGCGAACAGCCGGCGCTGGCGCAAGTCATCCGGGTCCATCCGATGATGCCGTATGCCGCCGTCATCGAACAATACGGCCGCATGGACGCCGGCCTGTCGCTGCTGCAATCGACGATTTTTTATGCGGCCTGTCCGCCGCAAAAGATTTTCGAATACATGGCGGCCGGCTTGCCGGTAATTTGCAACCGCATCGCCACCCACACCGATTATGTCGGCGACCATGCCTTGCTGATCGATTACGACGCCGACGCGCTGTACCAGGCGGTGCTGGCGCTGCGCCGCGATCGCGGCGCTTACCAGGCGGCCGCGCTGCGGCGCGCTATTAATCTGCGACAATACGCGCATACCACCGTGGAAGCCGGTTTCGTCGCGGAAATCCGCGCTCAGTTAACTCAGTTAAAATAGGCGGAAACACGCGGGTATCAGTGAAATCAGCGGGGCCGGCTGGCAAGATGATAGCGGCGGGTTTTCTGCCGGGTTCGCTTCACTTTCCAGCCGGGCTCGCTTTTCAGCGTCGACAACAGCGCAGAAAATGGCCAAATCGACGCTGCAGGCACGCTAAAATTTCACTTCGGAAATGTTGCAGCTAAATATGCAGGCAGTTGCTTTATCACGACCAAAGATAGTACCCCATCGTGTACAGTAAATTAATTGGCGTATTACAAGTTTTCCATGGCGCCGCGGACGCAGCCAATGCACCGGTATTGTTTGATTGGAGGGGTATTGTTCGATGAAACCACATCCATTATTTTCCACCTGCGGCCTGGCCTTGCTCTTGACGGCGGCCAGCGCACCCAGCCATGCCGACTGGGCCGACGCGACCGATATACTGATGGTCAAGCCGGTGCCGACGCTGTTCGCGGTACAGCCGCAAAACCCGCCGGCGTTCGCCTGGGCCCGTTATCCGGTAGCGCCGCCGGTGCCATCCTATACGCTGGAAATCCAGCAAGAGGGCAAGGTGGTCGGCAGCTATGTCACCACGCGCAATTTCTTCTTGCCGACCAAGGCCATGGCGCCGGGCCGCTACACCTGGCGCGTGCGTCCATCGACCAAGGCCGACTGGTCGACGCCGCGCGGCTTTACCATCGACGCCAGTTCGATCGTGTTCGAAGTGCCCGACAGCGACACCATCAAGGCCAATGTGCTGGCGCATGGCCGGCCGCGTCAATTACCGAAAAACTTCCAGCCGTACAGCGCGTGGAACGCCCAGAAGCGCAAGGACCGGGGACCTGCGCTGACCACGCTGTCGAATGAAATCAAGGGCGGCATGGTCACGGTGCCTAGCATCAGCGACGCGTTGTGGCCGATGAATGTGGCGCTCAGCGGGGCCGATGCGAGCCGGCGTTTCACCGATGTCGCCAACAAGACCAGCGCCAGCCTGCGGCAATTGGAGGCGTCGTCCTTCCTGTTCCGCCTGACCAAGGACAATGCCTATCTGGCCGAGGCCATCAGGCGCGGCGACGAATTGTCGGCGCTCAACCCGAACGGCGCCAGCGGTTACGCCAACCAGGACCAGGCCAGCCGCAACATCGGCATGGCCTTGCTGAAGGCGTGCGATTATCTGTGGAACGACCTGGATGCGCCGCGCCGCGCGCGCTGGATGGCGATGGTCAATACCCGCGCCGGCGCGGTCTATGCCGACCTGGCCGGCGACGGCGGCCGCATGGATCAATATCCTTTCGACTCGCACGGCGCCGACGCCTACGGTTACATGGCGCTGTTTTCGGCGCTGGCCATCGGCGACTTGCCGGCCGCCCAGCAATGGTTCACCTTTTCGGTGCGCCCGTACATGAACTCGATCTTCTTCTGGAGCGGGCCGGAGGGCGGCCACGCGTCGGGCACGCCGTACGCCACCTATACCGCCGCGTACATCCTGCAACTGTGGGGGCCGCTGAAGGAAGTCACCGGCGTCAACCTGTACGACAAGCCATGGTCGCTGGGCTTTGCGCGCATGCTGATGCATTTCCTGCCGCCGGGCGCGCCGGGCTTCGTATTCGGCGATGCGCATGAAACCCCGCTCGACAAACCGCTGCTGAAGGCGTTCAGCAGCCGTTTCCGCACCCCGGAAGCGGCCTGGTATAACCGCAACATCATCGGCGATGAGGATCCGCTGAATTTGCTGCTGGCTGAATATCCATTGCCGGCCACGACCGTGGCGGCGCTGAAACCGCCGCCCGACGCCGGCCTGTATCCGAGCACGGGTGTGGTCGCGATGCACAGCAGCATGGCTGACCGTGGCCGCAGTTCGATCTATTTCAAGTCCAGCCCTTATGGTTCTTACAATCACTCCCACGGCGACCAGAATTCGCTGGTGATCGACAGCGGCGGCTACCGTTTGCTGACCGAGTCCGGCTACCAGGACTATTATTATTCGCCGTTGGTCACGTCATGGTACCGCCAGACCAAGGCGCACAATGCCGTCACCTTCGACGGCGGTGTCGGTCAATTGATCGTCGGGCAAGAGAACCTGATCCGTAACGGCAAGATCACCGCCTTTTCGACCACGCCGGCGCTCGACTTTACCGAAGGCGACGCCAGCGCCGCCTATGGCCCGGTGCTGAAATCGGCGATCCGCCGGGTCTGGTATGTGCGTGGCAGCAATGCGGTGCTGGTGCAAGACGTGCTCGATGCGCCGGCGCCCCATGCGTACGAGTGGAATATGCACGCGATCGCGCCGATTGTCGCCAACGGCACGAACAAGGCCCGCATCGTCAACAACACCAGTTCGCTGTGCCTGACGTCGTTGAGCGAGAACGATACATTCAAGAAAGTGGCGGGACCGTCGCGGCCGGGCGTGAGCGAAGACCATGCCGCTTTCGTCAAGACGCTGGCCACGTCGAAGGCGGAATTTCTGGTGTTGCTCGACATCGGTTGCAAGGGTGTGCCCGTGAAAGTATCGGATACCCGCGTCGGCCGCCAGGTGCTGGTCGGCGACCAGCCCATCAATTTGCCCTGATCGCTCCCGCATGCGAGGTGCCTGGATACCGCCGGCTGGTCCGGCGGTTTTTCATGATAGCGTGCCTGAATGCGGCAGCCTGCCTCGAAACGACAATAAATTGCCAGGAAATTTTGTCAATTAAGAAATTGTTGGTATAGTGTTGCCAATTCTTCATGGTCGCTATGCCAGGACCGGTACAGTGCCGCACCTTGCGCGGTTTCGTGAACAATTTCTTCGACGATTGCTGATACGTGCCATTAAAAATATTACAGCTGGTTCCCGAGGCATTGCCGACGTTCCGGCCCGATGTCGCGCTGCTATTTGGGAAGTATTTGCCGCGCCATCAAGTGGTGTGCGACGTGGTCGGCACCGGACAACAGGCGCCGGCCGAACTCCAGGGGTTCGCCTCCGCGCGGCGCAGCGCGTTCCACGGGCGGCGCTGGCGGCGCGAATTGTCCTTTGTCGGCCTGTGCCTGCGCGCGCTGTGGGGGGCCGACAAGGCCAATTGCGACGTGATCCAGGTGCGCGACATGGTCACCATCGGCCTGGCCGGCATGTGGCTGGCCCGCCTGAAGGGCATTCCCTTTGTGTATTGGGTGTCGTATCCGATGTGCGAAGGCCGCATCGACGGCGCGCGCCAGCGGCTGGCGCAGAAAGCGGGCTGGTGGCAGCGGCTGGTGCTGTTCAAGGGCTTGCTCGAAAAACGCTTGCTGTACCGCCTGGTGTTGCCGGGCGCGGCGCATATCTTCGTGCAAAGCGACGCCATGCGCGACTGGCTGGCCGGGCAGGGCTTGCCGCGCGCGTCCATGACGGCGGTGCCGATGGGGGTCGACATGGAATTGCTGGCCCGGCCGCCGCAAGCCGGTCCGCGCCCGGACGGCTGGCATGCCAGGCCGATGCTGGCCTACCTGGGATCGCTGGAAAAATCGCGCCGGCTGGAAAGCGTCATCGATGCCTTGTCGATCTTGCGCCGCAGCATGCCCGAGGCTTGTTTGTTACTGATCGGCAGTTCCACCACGCTCAGCGACAACGACGACTTGCTCGACTATGCGCGCCGACAGGGCTTGGCCGATGGGGTGCGGGTGACCGGCTGGCTGCCGTCTGAACAGGCCTGGCAATTACTGATGGGGGCCGATGCGGCGGTGTCGTATATTCCGCGCGGCGCCTTGTACGACGTCAGTTCGCCCACCAAATTGCTGGAATACCTGGCGCTCGGCATCCCGGCGATTGCCAACGATATTCCCGACCAGGTGCAAGTGCTGGCGGCCAGCCAAGCCGGCTGGCTGACGGCCAGCGATCCGGCCGCGATGGCGGCCGCGATGGCGCAGGTGCTGTCTGACGTCGATGCGGCGCGGCGCCGCGCCGCCGCCGGGCCGGCCTATATCGAATCGGCCCGCAGCTACCGGGTGCTGGCGCAGGCGGTTGCGCGGCAATACCATCAGATCGCCGGCCGCGTGCCGGCACACCATGAGTGACACTATGATCAAAGTCATGCTGCTGGGACCGTCGGTCGGCGCCGCGAGCGGCGTCAGCACCCATTTGAACCAGATATTCCAGTCGACGCTGGCGCAGGACCATGTCTTGCTGCATTTTCAGGTCGGCAGCGAGGGCCGCGCCGAATCGTTGCCGCACAAGCTGCTGCGGTTTTTCTTGAGCCCGCTGCAATTCGCCGCGGCGCTATGGCGCCATCGTCCCGACATCGTGCACTTGAATACGTCGATGGTCGCCAAGAGTTACTGGCGCGACCTGGTGTATTTGCTGGTCGCCAAATCGATGCGCACCAAGGTGCTGTACCAGGTGCACGGCGGCGCCTTGCCGCAAGACTTTTTTGCCGGTCATGCGCTACGCACCGGCCTATTGCGCCGCGTGCTGCGCCTGGCCGACAGCGTGGTGCTGCTGGCGCAGCAAGAGTTGCACGCTTACCGCGCATTCGAGCCGGCGCTGGTGTTGTCGGTGATTCCGAATTCGATAGCGCTGTGCGCCGATCCGGTACAAAAAATCAATCGCGGCGATGGACCGTTGCAATTGCTCTACCTGGGCCGGCTGGTGCTCGAAAAAGGCGTCGCGGAATTGGTCGATGCGCTGGCGCTGGTGCGCGCCCAGGGCGTGATGGCGCTGCTGGTGATCGCCGGCGGCGGACCGGACGAGCAGCGCTTGCGCCAGCGGGTGGCCGAACTTGGCTTGCAGGACGCGGTGCAATTCGCCGGGCCGGTGTTTGGCGAGGCCAAGCAACGCCTGTGGGAGCAGGCCGACCTGTTCGGTTTTCCGACTTACCGCGAAGGTTTGCCGTATGTGTTGCTTGAAAGCATGGCGGCGCGCACGCCGGCGCTGGCTTGCCCGGTCGGCGGCATCCCGGATGTGATGCAAGACGGCGTGCATGGATTTTTCGTGCCGCCGCGCGACCCGCAAGCACTGGCCGCGCTGATCTTGCGGCTCGACCGCGACCGGCCGCTATTGCGCAGCATGGCGCAAGCCGGCCGCGAGCGGGTCGAACGGCATTACACGGTGGAGCGGCTGGCACACGATTTCCGGGCCATCTATGCCGGCTTGTTGAAGTGATTTACTGCAGTCTTTTCGATCAAACCTTTCAATCTTGAGGTAGCCAGCATGTGCGGTATAGCAGGGTTTATCATCAACGCAGCGACACCGGCCGAAGCGGCCCACGCCATGTTGGACGGCATGGGGCGGGCCATCGCCCATCGCGGCCCGGACGATTCCGGTTTCCTGGAAACCGTGACCAGCGACGGCGCGCGGCGGCTCGGTTTTGTGCACCGCCGCCTGTCGATCATCGATATCGCCACCGGCCACCAGCCGCTGGGCAATGAAGACGGGTCGGTGCAAGTCATCTTCAATGGCGAGATCTATAATTTCCAGGAACTGCGCGAACAATTGACCGGGCTCGGCCACCGCTTCGCGACCGCATCCGATACCGAAACCATCGTCCACGCGTATGAGCAGTGGGGCGACGATTGCGTGCTGCATTTTCGCGGCATGTTTGCCTTCGCCCTCTGGGATGCAGCGAAGAACCGTTTATTCCTGGCGCGCGACCGTTACGGCAAGAAACCGCTGTTCTTGTATGAACACGATGGCGTGCTGCTGTTCGCCTCGGAAATCAAGGCCATCCTGACGCATCCCGGCGTGGCCCGCGTGGTCGACCAGGGCGCGGTGTGGGATTATTTTTCTTACCGTTACGTGCCGGCGCCGCATACGCTGTTCGATGGCATCCGTAAATTGCGTCCCGGCAGTCATGCGGTGTGGCAAGACGGCAAGCTGACCGAAAGCATGTATTACACGCCGGCCGATAGCCGTTTGCCGGTGAGTAAGACGCTGCCGGCCGATCCGGTCGCGGCCTTCCTGGCCAAGCTCGATGAATCGGTGCGCATCCGCATGGTCGCCGATGTGCCGTTCGGCGCCTTCTTGTCCGGCGGGATCGATTCGTCGGCGGTGGTCGGCCTGATGGCGCGCCATTCGAGCTTGCCGGTGAAAACTTTCTCGGTCGGTTTCAAGGAAGGCAAGTTCAGCGAATTGCGCTATGCCGCCGAGATTGCGCGCCAGTTCCATACCGAGCACCATGAATTGACGGTGTCGGCCGAACAAGTGATTACCTTGCTGCCGGAAATGGTCGCGTTCCGCGATGCGCCGGTGGCCGAACCGTCCGATATCCCGATCTATCTGCTGGCCAGGGAAGCGCGCAAGACGGTCAAGATGGTATTGACCGGCGAGGGTTCCGATGAAATCCTCGGCGGCTACCCCAAGCATGTGTATGAAAATTTTGTCCGGCCTTATCAGCGCTTGCCGGCCTGGCTGCGCAATCAGGTGCTGCGGCCGGCGGTCATGGCGCTGCCGTACAAGTTTCGCCGCGCCAAGACCGCGATCATCAACCTGGGCCTGGAATCGTTCGACGAACGCATGCCGCGCTGGTTTGGCGTGTTGTCCGACCGCGAGTGCCGGGCGCTGGTCGCGCTCGATCCGGCGCGCCATTCGGCCCGCCGTCCGTCGCGCCGCGCGGCCGACGCCGGCAACGGCGAAACCCTGGGCGGCGATCCGCACAACAGCGCGTTGCGGCGCATCCTGTGCTTCGACCAAAGCAGCTGGCTGCCCGACAATTTGCTGGAACGGGGCGACCGCATGACGATGGCCGCGTCGCTGGAAGCGCGCATGCCGTTCATGGACCATGAGCTGGCCGAATTCGTCTCCAGCCTGCCCGACCATTACCGGGTGCGCGGCAAGGCCACCAAGTGGATCTTGCGCGAAGCGATGAAGCAGTTGCTGCCGCAAAACATCCTGCAGCGGCCGAAAGTGGGTTTCCGCGTGCCGATCAATGAATGGTTCCGCGGCCCGATGCGCGATTACCTGTACCAGCACCTGACCGGCCCGGAGTCGCTGACGCGCCATTATTACCATGCGGCGGCGCTGGAAAAAGTGCTGGCCGACCATGTGGCCGGCCGGCAAAACCACGAAAAGCTGTTATGGAGCTTGCTGAACCTGGAAATCTGGCAGCGCCAGTACATTCAAGCATGATGCCGGAAGCGAGGCGCGATGTCTGACCTGGCCTGGAAATTGAAGCGCCTGCGCGTGATGGGCGCGGCCGAAATCGTGCACCGGGTCGGCGCTGCCGTGCAGACCCGCTTGCAGGCGCGCGGCATCGGCCTGGCCCGGCCGCCGGCCGCCGACCTGCGCCGCTTCGGCAAGCCTTGGCTGGATCAGTTGCCGCGCCCGGCCGACAGCGCGCCTTACCTGGCCGCCGCCGATGCCATACTGGCCGGCCATTGGGACGTGTTTGCGCTGCGCGCCGCGCGATTGGGTTTTCCGCCGCGCTGGAACGTCGATCCGAAGACGGGAACCGAGGCGCCGCTGCAATTCGGCAAGGCATTGAATTACCGCGATGAACGCCTGATCGGCGATATCAAATACCTGTGGGAACCGAACCGCCACCTGGCCCTGGGCACGCTGGCGCAAGCGTACCACTTGAGCGGCGCGGCGCAGTACGCCGAGGGCGCGCAAGCGCTGCTGGAATCGTGGTTCGAGCAAAACCCGTATCCGCTGGGCGCCAACTGGAGCAGCGCGCTGGAACTGGGCATCCGCCTGGTTAACTGGTCGGTGGCGTGGCATTTTCTGGGTGGCATCAACAGCCCCTTGTTCCAGTCCGAGTCCGGGCAGCGCTTCTTGCAGCGCTGGCTGGACAGCATTTATCGGCACTGCCATTTTATTGCCGGTTATTTTTCGCGCCATTCCTCGGCCAACAACCATTTGTTTGGCGAACTGGCCGGCCTGCATATCGCGGCGCTGACCTGGCCTTGCTGGCCGGACAGCCAACGCTGGCTGGAACGCAGCGCCGCCGAACTGGAAACCGAAGCACTGAAACAGACGTTCGCCGATGGCGTCAACCGCGAACAGGCGATTTATTACCAGCATTCGGTAGCCGACATGATGTTGCTGTGCGGCTTGATGGGACGGGCCAATGGCTGTCCCCGTTCGGCCGCCTTCTGGGACCGGCTCGAAAAGATGCTGGAATTTATCGCCGCGATGCTGAACGCCGGCGGCGGCTTGAGCACCACCGGCGACGCCGACGACGCCTTGCTGGTGCAGTGGAGCCGGCAAGCCGATTTTAATATTTACCGTTCGCTGCTGGCCAGCGGCGCGCTGCTGTTCCAGCGCGGCGACTTCAAATACCAGGCCGGTCCGTTCGACGACAAGAGCTGCTGGCTGCTGGGCGAGGCGGGACGGCAAGCCTACCAGCAATTGCCGGCCGTGCCGCCGGAGCTGCCGCGCGCCTTCGCCGAGGGCGGCATGTATTTCCTGGGCCGCGATTTCCATACGCCGCAAGAAATACAGTGGGTGGCCGATGCCGGTCCGCTCGGTTATCTCGGCATCGCCGCGCATGGCCATGCCGATGCGCTGGCGCTGACGCTGGCGGTAGGCGGGGTGCCGGTGCTGATCGACCCGGGTACCTATGCGTACCACACGCAACAGAAATGGCGCGATTATTTCCGCGGCACCAGCGCGCACAACACGCTGCGGGTCGATGGACTGGACCAGTCCGAATCGGGCGGCAACTTTTTGTGGCTGCGCAAGGCCAGCGCCGTCTGCGAGGCGTGGCATAGCGACCAGCAAGTCGATTGCCTGCAAGCGCGCCATGATGGCTACCGTCGTTTGCCGGACCCTGTGTTGCATCGCAGGAAGGTCGAATTTTGCAAAAAGACTGCTACGATGATGATCGACGACAGCGTCGAATGCCGCGCGGCGCACCTGCTCGAGTGGCATTGGCATGTCAACCCGCTGTGCCGGGTCAGCCCGCAACCGGATGGCGTGCGGATAGACGGACCGGGCTTTCATGTCGAGCTGACGATGGATGGCGCGGCGCCGCCGCGTGTCGTGACAGCGGCCGAAGACCCGCCGCTGGGCTGGGTATCCTGGCGCTTCGACGAGAAGCAGCCAGCCCCAGTTGTTGTATGGAAAGAACAGATCAGCGGTCCGGTCAGCCGGCGCACGGTTCTTAAAGTTGTTCTAGATCAAGCTAACAGCAATTAATAGCTAAAACTACAAGATCGCCTGATAAAACGTTAAGCCAATGCAAAGCAATGCTGCCATGGGCGTTTAGTCGGGTGCTCTACATGTCACTATCGAGGAAATTATGAAAATCAGTATCTTTGGCCTGGGCTATGTGGGCGCCGTATCGGCCGGCTGCCTGGCGTCGGATGGACACACCGTGATCGGCGTCGATCCGAATCAAACCAAGGTGGACTTGATCAACCAGGGCCATACGCCGATCATCGAAAAAGACATCGGCGAGATGATCGCGGCGACCGTCAGGAGCGGCTTGCTGCGCGCTACGCTCGACGTGCGCGACGCGGTGCTGTCGTCCGACATGTCGCTGATCTGCGTCGGCACGCCGTCGCAATTGAACGGCAACCTGGACTTGAGCCATGTGCGCAAGGTATGCCAGGAAATCGGCGCGGCGATCAAGGAAAAGGACGCGTTCCACGTGGTCGTGGCGCGTAGCACCATGTTGCCCGGCTCGATGCGCAGCCTGGTGATCCCGACGCTGGAAGCGGCGTCCGGCAAGGTGGCCGGGGTCGATTTCGGCGTGTGCAACAATCCCGAATTCTTGCGCGAAGGCACGGCGGTCTACGATTATTACAATCCGCCCAAGACGGTGATCGGCGAGTCCGATGCCAAAGCCGGCACGCTGCTGGTGGAGTTGTATGCCAAGATGGATGCGCCGCTGGTGCGCACCGATGTCGAAACCGCCGAAATGGTCAAATACACCGACAATACCTGGCATGCGGCCAAGGTGGCGTTCGCCAATGAAATCGGCAATATCTGCAAGGCGGTCGGCATCGACGGCCACAAGGTGATGGAGATTTTCTGCCAGGACACCAAGCTCAACCTGTCCTCGTATTATATGAAGCCGGGCTTTGCGTTCGGCGGCTCGTGCCTGCCGAAAGACGTGCGCGCGCTGACCTACAAGGCGCGCAGCCTGGACCTGGAATTGCCGCTGCTGAATGCGATCTTGCCGTCGAACCGCAAGCAAATCGAAAAAGGCGTCAAGATGATCGTCGACAAGGGCGCGCGCAAGGTCGGCATCCTCGGCTTTTCGTTCAAGGCCGGCACCGACGATTTGCGCGAATCGCCGCTGGTCGATGTCATCGAGTATTTGCTGGGCAAGGGATACCAGCTGAAACTGTACGACAAGAACGTCAACCTGGCGGCGCTGACCGGCGCCAACCAGGATTACATCCTGAACCACATCCCGCATATCTCGAAATTGATGGTGAGCTCGATGCAGGACGTGCTCGACTTTGCCGAGACCATCGTCATCGGCAATGGCGCGGCCGAATTCAAGACCGTGCCGGCCAGTTTGAAACCGGGCCAGCACATCGTCGATCTGGTGCGCATCAGCCAGGAACAAAGCGGGGAGCAATACGATGGCATCTGCTGGTAACGGTAACGCTGTGAACCCGGTGACGGCGGGCAAGCAGCGGCGCGTGCTGATCCTGGTTGAAAACCTGCCGTCGCCATTCGACCGGCGCGTGTGGCAAGAAGCGACCACCTTGCACGGACACGGTTATCAAGTGTCGATCATCTGTCCGACCGGCAAGGGCTACGAAGCGCGCTACGAGCAGATCGACGGCATCCATATCCACCGCTACAGCCTGCCGCTGGAAGCGGAAGGGGCCAAGGGCTACCTGGTGGAGTATTCGCTGGCGCTGTTCCACACCGCGCGGCTGGCGTGGAAAGTGCTGTTCGCGCGCGGCTTCGATGTGATCCACGCCTGCAATCCACCGGACTTGCTGTTCCTGATCGGCGGCTTTTTCAAGCTGACCATGGGCAAGAAGTTCTTGTTCGACCACCACGACATCAATCCGGAATTGTATGAGGCCAAGTTTGGCCGGCGCGATTTCTTTTACAAGCTGATGGTGCTGTTCGAGCGCTGGTCGTTCCGCAGCGCCGACGTGTCGATCGCCACCAACGAGTCGTACAAGAAAATCGCGATCGAGCGCGGCGGCATGGATCCCGACAAGGTTTATGTGGTGCGCAGCGGCCCCAAGCTGGACCGCTTGCGGGTCTTGCCGCCGGTGGCCGGCCTGAAGAACGGCCGCGCCTACCTGGTCGGTTATGTCGGCGTGATGGGCGCCCAGGAAGGCATCGATTTATTGCTGAAGGCGGCGCAATACCTGATACAGACGCTGGGCCGCACCGATGTGCAGTTCGGCCTGGTCGGCGGCGGCACGTCGCTGGAGCAAATGAAACAGTTGGCGCGCGAACTGGGCATCGCCGATTACGTCACGTTCACCGGCCGGGTGCCGGACCAGCAATTGCTGGAAATGCTCAACACCGCCGATGTCTGCGTCAATCCGGATGTCGCCAACGACATGAACGACAAGTCGACCATGAACAAGATCATGGAATACATGGCCTTGGGTAAACCGATCGTGCAGTTTGATTTGGTCGAGGGCAAGGTATCGGCGCAGCAGGCATCCTTGTATGCCTTGAAGAACGACCCGGTCGACATGGCGCGCAAGATCGTCGAGTTGCTGGACGATCCGCAATTGCGGGCGCGCATGGGCGAATTCGGCCGCCACCGCGTCGTCAATGAATTGGAGTGGGAATACGAGGCGCCGAAGTTGCTGGCCGCGTATGAACGTTTGTTTTCCGCCAGCGCGCCGTTGCCGGACGCTGTGCCACCTTTTCGGAAAGAGCATCCATGAAGATACTGGTTACCGGCGGGCTGGGGTATATCGGCTCGCATACCGTGGTCGAATTGCTGGACGCCGGCCATGCCGTGGTGGTGCTCGACAATCTGTCGAACGCCGCCGCCTCGGTGTATGAGCGGGTCTGCCGCATCGCCGGCAAGCGCTTCGAATTTATCGAGGGCGACGTGCGCGACCGTGCCGCCGTCGAAGCCGTGTTCAGCGCGCAGCGGATCGACGCGGTGATCCACTTCGCGGGCTTGAAGGCGGTCGGCGAATCGGTGCAGCAGCCGCTGCGCTATTATGACAACAACGTCACCGGCAGCCTGGTCTTGTTTGAAAGCATGGCCAAGTTCGGCGTCAAGACGCTGGTGTTCAGTTCGTCCGCCACGGTGTACGGCGATCCGGCCTCGGTGCCGATCTTCGAGGATTTTCCCTTGTCGGCGACCAACGCCTATGGCCGCAGCAAGCTGATGATCGAAGAGATGCTGCGCGACCTGATCCGCGCCGAACCGGACTGGCGGATTGCCTTGCTACGCTATTTCAATCCGGTTGGCGCGCATGCCAGCGGCTTGATCGGCGAAGAACCGAATGGCATTCCCAACAACTTGCTGCCCTACGTGGCGCAAGTGGCCGATGGCCGGCGCGAATGCCTGTCGGTGTTCGGCGCCGATTACCCGACGCCGGACGGCACCGGCATGCGCGACTACATCCACGTGGTCGACCTGGCGCTGGGACATTTGAAGACGCTGGACAAGCTGGCGGCCAGCCCCGGCATCGTTACTTACAATCTGGGCACCGGGCGCGGCTACAGCGTGCTGGACATGGTGCGCGCCTTCGAGGCGGCCAGCGGCCGGCCGGTGCCTTACCAGGTGGTGGCGCGCCGTCCCGGTGACATTGCCGCCTGTTATGCCGATGCCGGACTGGCGCAGCGCGAACTGGGCTGGACCGCGGAGCGCGATATCGACCAGATGTGCGCCGATGCGTGGCGCTGGCAAACCAGTTCCAGATAATGGCCCAAGGTAGCCCGATTTTGCTCAATCCTGTCCTGGAAGGCCCTTATATATGAAAGCAATGATTTTGGCGGCAGGCAAGGGGACGCGGGTGCGTCCGCTGACCTACGACTTGCCGAAGCCGATGATACCGATACTCGGCAAGCCGGTGATGGCCTATCTGGTGGAACACCTGGCCCGCTACGGCATCACCGAGATCATGGTCAACGTCAGCTATCTGCATGAAAAGATCGAAGAGTATTTCGGCGAAGGCTACCAGTACGGCGTGCAGATCGGTTATTCCTTCGAAGGTTATACCAACGATGCCGGCGAAGTCGTGCCGCAACCGCTGGGCTCGGCCGGCGGCATGAAGAAGATCCAGGAATTCGGCGGATTTTTCGACGACACCACCATCGTGCTGTGCGGCGATGCGCTGATCGACCTCGATATCAAGTCGGCGCTGTTCGAACACCGCCGCAAGGGCGCGCTGGCGTCGGTGATCACGCTGGAAGTGCCGTGGGACAAGGTATCGAGCTATGGCGTGGTGGTGTCCGACCCGGATGGCCGGGTGCGCGCCTTCCAGGAAAAACCGGCCCAGCACGAGGCGCTGTCGAACTTCGTCAGTACCGGCATTTATATTTTCGAACCGGCAGTGCTGGAGCTGATCCCGCGCGACCGGCCGTTCGACATCGGCGCCGAACTGTTTCCGCTGATGGTGGAGCGGGGCTTGCCGTTTTATGCGCAGACGCGGCGCTTCAACTGGATCGACATCGGTAGCGTCAAGGATTATTGGGAAGTGCTGCAAAGCGTGCTGATGGGCGAAGTGGCGAACATGAAAGTGCCCGGCATCCAGGTCGACGAAGGCTTGTGGATAGGCTTGAACACCCGCATAGACTGGAGCAACGGCACGCGCATCGAGGGCCCGGTCTACATCGGTTCCGGCACCCGGGTCGAGGCCGGCGCGACCATCGTCGGGCCGAGCTGGATCGGCAGCGGCAGCCATATCTGCGCCGGCGCCAAGGTGGTGCGCAGCGTGCTGTTCGAATATACCCGCGTGCTGCACGATATCGTCATCGATGAAATGATCGTGTTCAAGGATTACAGCGTCAACCGCGCCGGCGAAATGCGCCATGCGTCGCAATACCAGCCGGATGCGTGGGGCAATGCGCGCGACCGGCGCCGCCTGCGGCGCCACGCCGATCCGGGCCCGCACTCGCAACAACACTATCAAGAAAACACTCAGACATGAATATTTATCCCGTCATCTTGTCCGGCGGTTCCGGCACCCGTTTGTGGCCCTTGTCGCGCGCCGTATTGCCGAAGCAATTACTGCCGCTGGTCACCGACAAAACCATGTTGCAAGACACCGTGCTGCGCCTGTCCGGCCTGGATGGCTTGAAAGCGCCGCTGGTGGTCTGCGGCAACGAGCACCGCTTCCTGGTGGCCGAGCAACTGCGCGACATCGGCGTCCAGCCTCTCGCCATCCTGCTCGAACCGGCCGGCCGCAATACCGCGCCGGCGGTGGCCGCGGCCGCGCTGTACTTGCGCAAGATCGATCCCGACGCGCTGATGCTGGTGCTGCCGGCCGACCATGTGATCCAGCATGTGGCCGCCTTTTACGACGCCATCGCCCGTGCCGCGGCGCAAGCCGACGCCGGTGCGCTGGCGACCTTCGGCATCGTCCCGCTGAGTCCGGAAACCGGCTATGGCTACATCCGCAGCGGTGCCCCGGCGAGCGCCGCGCCTGATTGCTACCGGGTCGATTCCTTCGTCGAAAAACCGGACCTGGACACCGCGCGCGGTTTTGTCGATGCCGGTAATTATTATTGGAACAGCGGCATGTTCTTGTTCCGCGCTGCAGTGTACCTGGACCAGTTGCGCACCTTCCAGCCAGCCATCGTCAACGCCTGCGAGGCGGCGGTGGCGGGCGCCTACCGGGACCTGGATTTTTTCCGCCTGGAAGAAAAAGCCTTTGCCGCCAGTCCGTCCGACTCGATCGACTATGCCCTGATGGAACATACCCGCGACGCGGTAGTGGTGCCGGCCGACATAGGCTGGAGCGACGTCGGTTCCTGGTCGGCGCTGTGGCAAGTGCAGCAGCGTGATGAGGCCGGCAACGTGGCGCGCGGCGATGTCTATCTCGATGGCGCCAGCAATTGCCTGGTGCGCGCCGAAAGCCGCATCGTCGCCGTGCTCGGCGTGCAAGACTTGATCGTGGTGGAAACCAACGACGCGGTCTTGGTCGCGCACAAGGACCATGCGCAGCGCGTCAAGCAGGTGGTCGACCATTTGAAGCTGCACGAACGCAGCGAGCATTTGCACCACACCCGCGTGTACCGGCCGTGGGGCTATTACGAAGGCATCGACGCCGGCCAGCGCTTCCAGGTCAAGCGGATTACCGTCAATCCGGGCGGCAAGCTGTCGCTGCAAATGCACCATCACCGCGCCGAACACTGGGTGGTGGTCAGCGGCACCGCGCGCGTGACGTGCGGCGACAGCGTGCGCCTGCTGACCGAGAATGAATCGACGTATATTCCGATCGGCATGAATCACCGCCTCGAAAACCCCGGCATGGTGCCGCTGCACATCATTGAAGTGCAATCGGGCGGCTACCTGGGCGAAGACGATATCGTGCGGTTTGACGATGTCTACCAGCGCACCTGATACGCTTGATATTGCATGACTGCAAACAGTTATAATCGACGGGCCTATCCTGGTCACCGTTGTTGTTTTTGAAGATGCCGCCATGTTGATTGTTCGCCAGCCTGCCTTGTCCCGCCCCTTTTTTTATGCCGCCGTGCTGGCGCTGACGGCAAGCAGCGCCGGCGCGCTGGCGCAATCGGCGGCGCCCAAGTCCGGCTTGATACCCGCGCAAGTGGCGCTGGTGATCAATGACGACGAACCGAACAGCGTCGAGATCGGCGAATATTATCGCCAGGCGCGCCAGATTCCCGATGCCAACGTGGTGCATGTGCGCATCCCGAAGCGGCCGCATACATTGAGCGTCGACCAATTCACCCAGCTCAAGGCGCGCATCGACAGCCAGCTGGGACCGGACATCCAGGCGCTGGTGATGGTCTGGACCGCGCCGTACGCGGTCGAGTGCAATTCGATCACCTCGGCCTACACCTTGGGCTACGACGCCGGGCAATGTATCAAGACTTGCGGCCCGGGCAAGCCGAGCGCGTATTTCAATTCGCCGTCGGCGCTGCCGTTTACCGAGCACGGCATGCGTTTGTCGATGTTGCTGCCGACCGATAGCGTGGCCGGCGCCAAGGCCCTGATCGGGCGCGGCACCGCCAGCGGTTTCCGGGTGCCGGCCGCCACTGCGTATTACCTGACCACCAGCGACACGGCGCGCAGCAGCCGCGCGCCATTCTTTCCGCCATCGGGCCAGTTCCGCCAGCGCAAGCTGACGGTCAAGAACCTGAAGGCCGACAGCATCGAAAACGAGCAAGACATCATGATTTACCAGACTGGCCTGAGTCGCGTGCCGAAACTGGACACCTTGCGCTTCATGCCCGGCGCGCTGGCCGATCATTTGACGTCGTTCGGCGGCGACTTGCTGGCCGAGGGCCAGATGAGCAGCCTGCGCTGGCTGGACGCGGGCGCCACCGCCAGCTACGGCACGGTCAGCGAGCCGTGTAATTACTGGCAAAAATTCCCCAACCCGGCAGTCTTGCTGCGCAGCTATCTGTCCGGCGCCAGCGCCATCGAATCGTACTGGCGCAGCGTGGCGTGGCCGGCGCAAGGGGTGTTCATCGGCGAGGCGCTGGCGGCGCCGTATAAACAGCGTTGAGCTGGCCGGGAGGCCGGTTCGCTGGTCGGGCGGGATGCTGGTATAGTTGAGTGGCGGCAATCGCCCGGCAGCGCAGAGGATAAGAATAGAATTCTTCAGTCAGCCCTGACCAAATTTACATTGGACACTCGGAGAGGTAGTGGATACACCCTGGATGGAACACCCGGTTATTCTTAAAGGAAAGAATATCGAACTGCGCCCGCTTGAGCCGGCATCCCTTGATGCGTTGTTTGCTGTCGCACAAGATCCGGAAATTTGGCGTCTTACCTCAGTCGACTATTCTGTGCATGAAAATTTCTACCCGAATTTTAACGCTGCGCTAAAGGGACGAGCGGCTGGCAGCGCCTATCCATTTCTGATTTGTCTGGCGGGCGGCGCGCAGATTATTGGAACGACCAGGCTTCTTGACATCGTTCCCCAGGACCGGAAACTGGAAATCGGCGTCACTTGGCTGGCAAGCCAATATTGGGGCTCCGGTGCAAATGCGGAGTGCAAGTATCTTCTTCTGGAATATTGCTTTGAATCCTTGAACGCACATCGGGTTCAATTCCGCGCCAAGTCGGACAATGCCAGGTCCAGGCGTGCTCTGGAGAAAATCGGAGCGACGTTTGAAGGTACTTTCAGGAAGGACAAGATTGAACCCGGTGGCCAGCCTCGTAACACCGCGTTTTATAGCATTCTTGACGACGAATGGCCGGATGTGAAATCCAGGCTGGCAGCCAGGATAGGCGCGTCGGCTTGAATCGCTGCCGCAACGGTTTCTCGCGCCATGGGGGACACGGAGATGCATCGTTCGACCTGCATCTCCGTTGAAAATGCGATTCAGCCCGGTTCTTAAAAGTAATTAACCCTGCCCACGCTTGCCGCGCCGCTTGCGCACCGCCACACCAATCACCGCCAGCCCCGCCAGCAGCATCGCATAGGTTTCCGGTTCCGGCACCGGCGCCACCGGGTTGCTGCCGATATTGCCCGCGGTTTCGACACCGCCGGCGCTGCCGCCGCCGCCGACACCGCCGCCGCCCGGCGGCGCCAGGCCGCTGGCTGTTGCGGTAATGCCGAGCAAATCAGGCTGGACCGTATCGGCCTGGCCCATATAACGTCCGCCATTGACGGCGTTCCAGTCGGGCGGGGTGTATGCCTGGTTTTGCTGGAACAGGTCGGTGCCGGCGGGACGGCCGGGGAAGTCGTCCGGCGGCGCCGTCACGCCGTTGCGCGGCAGCTCGCTTGACGCTGGCGGCATGGCGCTGCGCAAATCGTGGTTCGCCACGCCGTCGGCGGGACGGCGCAGGTCCGGATCGTCCTCGTGCTTGCCGGATTGCGCGCCGTCGCCGACGCCGGCGTTGGCGCGGTTGCCGTTGAAGTTGCTGCTATTGACCAGCCGGCAGGCGCTGTAGGTGCGGTTCATGTCGGTATCGTTGCTGCCGACCGCTTCCTTGCCGCTGGCGTTGGCCGCCGCCAGGCATTTGCCCTGGCCGGACTGGCCGTTTTGCGGCGCCGCGCCAGCGGCTCCCTGCGCCTGCGCCGATGTGCTCAACAGGACCAGCAGGGCGCCTGACAAGACCGATGTAAATCTCGATTGCGATGTGAATTTCATGACTGACCTCATGTTTGCCTCCGGTCGCCGTCTGCACGCTGCCTGACAGGTTTTCAGGCGGGCCGCGCTGCAAAATGCAAGGGGAGGAACGCGTAACTTTTAGCACTTGATCAATAATATTCCCCGGGAAATATTATTAACGCTCATCGTCAGCATCGGCACCGATGCTGGTGTGTTGCCTGGTCAGGCATGGACGGGGCCTGTTTGATACCGCTATCGATAGGAAATTTCGGAGAAGGAAATTTAGATTGCGTAGCAGAAATGTACCATGTTTTTTTAAAAAAAGAATTGTGTTTATGATATTTTGATTGCCAGTGTTGCAATCTCGGTACAAAGTCTTTCTTCACGTAAATTTATGCGATTACTCCGTTCGGATCAATCGTGTGTCATCAAATGGTCATGACGAAGTATTAATATGCAAAATGCAATACCGAATCCATTTTGCCAATCAGAGGCGGCGCGCTCCCGGCCGCGCCGCCCGCATTTTTTGTCATTCTTTCGCCATCTTTTTCACCGATCAGGACTTCCATGAAAACTTTCTCTTCCCCGCGCTCCGGCGTTGCCGCTTCGCCGCTGCGGCTGACCGTCATTGCCGCGTTGATGGCCGCTGCCTGCGGTCCGGCGCTGGCCGCGTCCGATGTTGTCATCAGCCAGGTGTATGGCGGTGGCGGCAACACCGGCGCGCTGTATAAAAACGACTTCATCGAAATCTTCAACCGCGGTCCGCTGCCGGTCGATGTCAGCAACTGGAGCGTGCAGTACAGTTCCGCCACCGGCAGCACGTGGCAGGTAACGGCCTTGCCGAATCGGATATTGCAAGCCGGCCAGTATTTGCTGGTGCAGCAGGCCAAGGGCGCCGGCGGCACGGATGACTTGCCGGCGCCGGACGCGATTGGCGCCATCGCCATGTCGGGCACCACCGGCAAAGTGGCGCTGAGCAATGGCAAGACCGCCTTGAGCGGGGCCAACCCGTCCGGCGCGGCCCTGCTGGATCTGGTCGGTTTTGGCACGGCCGGCGGCTTTGAAGGTTCGGTGGCGCCGGCGCCGTCGAATACCAGCGCGATCTTGCGGGCCGGCAATGGCTGTATCGACAGCGACGACAATGGCGCCGATTTCAGTACCGGCCCGGCCGCGCCGCGCAATAGCGCGTCGCCGCTGCATGCGTGCGGCGCAGCGGTGGCCCATCCGATCATTGCCGTGTGCCCGGCCAGCCTGGCGCTGGCGCTGGGCAGCGGCGGCACGGCGGCGCTCAGCGCCAGCGACGTGGACGGCATCGTCAACGGTGCGGCGATCACCTCGCCGGCGGTGGCCGGCATCAGCCTGGCCAATTTTGTTGCCGCCGGCGTCGCTGGCGACAGCGCCAGCGTCAGCCTGACTGTGGCGGCCAATGTGGCGGCCGGCAATTATCCGGTGCGCGTCAATTTTACGAATGACCAGGCACAAAGCAAGTCGTGCCAGGTCGATGTCAGCGTGCAAGGCTTGTCCGGTATCAGCCACACCATCCCGCAAATCCAGGGCAATGGCCCGGCCAGCCCGTACGCCAACCAGGTGCACACCACCGAAGGCGTGCTGACGCTGAAAGTCGGCACCGGTTTCTTTATCCAGGACCCGTCCGGCGACGGCGACAGCAGCACCTCGGACGGGCTGTTTGTCTACACCGGCAGCACGCTCACCAGCGCCCAGCCGGGCGATCTGGTGCGGGTCACCGGCACCGTGTTCGAATACACGCCGGCCGGCTCCAGCCGTTCCTACACCGAGTTGAAGGATGTGACGGCTATCCTGACCCGCAGCAGCGGCCACAGCATCACGCCGACCAATATCCAGTTGCCGAATGCTAACCTGGCCCAGTTCGAAGGCATGCTGGTGCGTTTCAGCCAGCCTCTGACGGTGTCGCAAAACGCCTTCCTCGGCAGCCGCGGCGAATTGACGCTGTCGTCGCTGCGCCGCGAAGTGCCGACCAACCGCCATCCGGCCGGCTCGCCGGAAGCGGTCGCGCTGGCGGCGACCAACGAGAGCGGCATCATCGTGCTCGACGACGGCATTTTCGTGACGCCGACGGTGATCCCTTACATCGGCCAGGATGGCACGGTGCGCAATGGCGACACGGTGGCCAACCTGACCGGCGTGGTCGATTTCGGCGCCATCGGCGGTGGCGGCGCGGCCTATAAATTGCAGCCGACGCTGGCACCGGTGTTTTCGCGCGACAATCCACGCAGCGCCGCACCCTCGATCGCTCCCGGCAATGTGACGGTGGCCAGCGCCAACGTGCTCAATTTCTTCACCACCTTCACCAATGGCAATAATGTGTTTGGCCAGACCGGCCAGGCTTGCACGCTGGGCAGCTCCAGCAGCAAGTCGAATTGCCGCGGCGCCGATAATTTGAACGAGTTCAACCGCCAGCGCGACAAGATCGTCGCCGAATTGAAAGCGATCGACGCCGATGTGGTCGGCTTGATGGAAATCCAGAACAATGGCGAAACGGCGGTGTCTTACCTGGTCGAGCAGTTGAATGCGGCCATCGGTAGCGTGTCGTATGCGTACGTGCCGAAACCGGCCAGCACCGGCACCGACGCGATCCGCGTGGCGATGATTTACAAGCCGTCCAAAGTGGGCCTGGTCGGCGGCGCGCTGACGGATACCGACGCCATCAATAACCGGCCGCCGATGGCGCAAACCTTCCGCGCCGCCAATGGCGAAAAATTCTCGCTGATCGTCAATCACTTGAAATCGAAAGGCAGTTGCCCGTCCGGCGCTGGCGGCGACGCCGACAACGGCGACAGCCAGGGTTGCTGGAATGCCACCCGGGTCGGACAAGCGCAGCGCCTGGTCAACAGCTTCGTGCCGCAAGTGGTGGCGGCCGCCAACGATCCGGACGTGCTGATCATCGGCGACTTGAATTCCTACGGCGCCGAAGATCCGATCAATGCCATCGTCAGTGCCGGTTTCGTAAACCAGCTGGAACGGTATGTGCGGCCGGACGGCATGCCGTACTCCTTCGTGTTTGGCGGCTTGAGCGGCTACCTCGACCATGCCTTGGCCAGCGCCGCGCTGAGCCCGCAAGTGAGCGGCGCCAGTGAATGGCATATCAATGCCGACGAGCCGCAAGTGATCGACTACAACACCGACAACAAGCCGCAAGACTTGTATAACGCCTTGCCGTACCGCGCCTCGGACCACGATCCGGTGGTGATCAGCCTGAACTTGCAGCCGGCCGTCAGCGATATCAGCGCCAGCGTCTCGCTGCTCAGCTCGGGCCTGGCATTGAACCGCGTCACGCAGCAATACACAGGCACGGTAAGCTTGACCAATCGCGGCAAGCAGGCATTGAACGGGCCGTTCCAGGTACGCTTCGATGGCTTGCCGGCCGGCGTGACCTTGCTCAACGCCAATGGCAGCAATGCCGGCGCCGCTTATCTGACCGTGAATCTCGCCAGCCTGGCGCCGGGCGCCACCTTGTCGCTGCCGGTCAGCTTCAGCAATCCTTCCAAAGTGGCGATCAGCTATGGCGCCAAAATCTTCAGCGGTAATTTCTAAGGAAAAATCATGTTTGCATCGATATCCCGTTTCAGTTTCACGCGTATCGCCCGCCAACTGAGTCTGGCCGTGCTGATGGCCGGTGCCGCCAGCCTGGCGGCGGCGGCGCCGGTGGCCGACACCTACCACGTCGAAATCGATACCAGCCAATTCAGCGGCGCCGGTTTCCTCGACTTTTCCTTTATTGCCGGTAACGCCAATGCGCCGGGCGCCAGCGCCATCCTGAGCAATTTCAGCGGTGCGCTGGGCAGCCTGGCATCGCAGGAGGGACAAGTAAGCGGCGCCTTGCCGGGCAGCGTCACCTTTGGCAATGGCGGTTTTTATAACGACTTGTTCCATAACATCGTACTGGGCGGCAAGTTCGCCTTCGACCTCCAGTTCGACGCTTCCTTCCTGGACAGCGCGGGCGACGCCGGCACCACCTTCGGCATCGGCTTGCTCGACAACAATGGCTACCTGGGCAATGCCTCGGGCAATTTGCTGCAATTTGAATTGACGCCGTTGAATGGCGGTGTGCCTGCCAGCATCAACGCTAACAGCTTCAGCAATATCGTGCTGGTGTCGGCCGTGCCGGAACCGTCGACATGGCTGATGCTGCTGGGTGGCATCGCGCTGATCGGCGTTCACTTGCGCCGCCGGCAGTTGCCGGCACGCACATAAAACAACGATTCGCAACGTTACGGGCCTGGCCCGTTTTTTCAGGGAAGACACATCGCCATCGGCCATGTGTCTTTTTTTACGCCTGGAGCCGATTATTTATTTGGGGTAGATATAAATAAAGCCATAAAATCCTATTAGAGCCTATCCCAGTAGTGAGCGTCTTGTTCTGGCCGCGCATCAGGAGCGCGGACCAGGCGTGAGGAGCAAGCGTGGCGAGCCACGCGACGACGATCAACGCAGTCCCCGTTCCTGAGGGGCGCCAGAAGAGGGCGTATTCATCTACTGGGATAGGCTCTTAGTCAGCGCATAGCGTTTGATGCATAGTTGAAAACACTTAGAGCGCCTGACAAAACATCCATGGCGGCGTTACATTGCCTTGTCGACCATTCGTTTTGTTGGACACTCTTATCCATTTTGATAACTTGACCCGACCGCCAGTCATGCCAGCACAGATGTACATTCTTGAAAACCGGCCGCTGATGCTCGCTCCGCGCGAGCAGGGGTATTTGCTGCGCGTCATCGAGGCGGCGCCCCGTGCGGGCGGCAGCCACGACTTGTTCTTGTGGACCCAGGGCGAGTTCCAGGCCTTGTTGCCGCATCAAATCATGGTGTGCCTGCATTTTGACGGCGCCGGCCAGGTGCGCCATGCGGCGTGCCTGCATGGCGGGACAGCCGATGCCGCGCTGCTGGGCCGGCTGGCCGACCCGCAACGGGGACTGGCGCCGCGGCTGGCGCGGCACCATCGTTGCAGCGGCGGCGCGGCGCCGCCGCCAGCCTTGCTGGAAGAATTGCGGCACACCGGCTTGCAGCACATGATGGGACGCGGCAGCGACGACTTGCCCGGCGGCGCCAGTTTTTTTGCGCTGTTCGGCTTGCCGCAAGCGCCCGCCGCGCAACAGTTGTATTTGCTGGATTTATTGCTGCCGTATCTGCATATGGCACTGCTGCGTCTGGCTGGCGGGCCGGCCGCCGCGCCCGCGATGCGCGCCGCCAGCGTGCGCGAAGTCGAGATCTTGCGCTGGGTGAAAGAAGGCAAGAGCAACCATGAAATCGGCGCCATCCTCGGCATCAGCGGCTGGACCGTGAAAAGCCATTTGCAGCGCATCTATAAATTGCTGGAGGTCGCCAACCGCACCCAGGCGGTATCGCGCGGCATCGCCTTGCGCTGGTTCGAGCAGCACGCGGCCTGAGTGCCGGGCCGGGTCGCGGCCGAAAAAAAAGCCGCGGGCGGGAAGCGCGCGGCTTGCGGAACGGCAGGTTTTGCAGCCTGCCGGCTTGGGCTCGAATGTAGACTTAGATGTCGCTCACCTGACGCGGCGCGCGGTCCGGCGCCGCCAGCGGCACTGGATTGTCGGTTTCCACCGACAACACGGTGGTGGCCGCCGCAGCGTTGTTTTGATCCAGGAAGGTCACGCCGCCCAGGTAACGCTTGCCGCTGACCAGGCCAGACCAGGAGATGCCGGCGCTGGCGGTGCCGGCCGCATACACGGTGCTCGGCAAGCTCACTTTCAGGTTGCCGCCGGTATCGGCGGTGGTCACCACCGCCGACGACAGGCTGAAGTTGGCCGATACGCCATTGGCCACGCTATAGCCCAGCACGCAAACGGTGTAGGTGCCTGCCGCCGGGCCTGCCAGCGTCACCGCTTCGTTGGAACCTTCGTGCAGCGAGGCGCCAACTTGCGCGCCGCTGCTGTTGAGCACGATCAAGTCGAGATCGTGGCCGCCGCCGCCTTCGGTATCGCGGTCAAAGGTTTCGAAACGGGCCGCCACGGTACTGGCTGGCACCGCCACTTGCACCCGGCGCACGCCGTTGGAACCGGCCTTGCACGCCGCCAACGCCTGGGCGGTGTTTTCGATGCTGCCGAGCGGCGCCTGGTTGACGGTCAAGGCGGTGCGGCTGACTTCCTTCAGGCCGCCCTTGGCGGCGCCCAGCTTGCCGGTGAAACCGGTCGATACGCCGACCGCGCGCAAGCCGCTGGCACGGTCCGATTCCAGCAAGGCCGGCGCCACCACGGAACGGCCGGAACGCGCCGTTACCGGACTGCGCACCGTGTGTACGCCATCGCTCCATACCAGTGCGCCGAATTGCCACACATTGTCCGGCGCGCCATTGCGGGTCAGCGTCACGGTGAACGATTTGCTTTCGCCCGGCGCCAGCACCAGCGTGCTTGGCGCGACGGCCACGTTGTAGCCGCTCAGCGTGGCGCTGGCGGTGTAGGTCGCGGCCGTGGCGCCGACGTTGGTGACGCGGCGCGTCACCACTTGCGAACCGAGCACATTGCTGACGGTGATCGACGGCAAGTTCAAGTTGTAGCCGGGGATGCTGCCGGTCGCGCATTCCGCCGCGATGCCGACGCCGCACATGTATTTCTTGTAGTCGGCCAGCGTGGCGTCATATACCAGGCCCGGATCGCTGGCCTTGTTCGGCGTCACATGGCCGGCGCCCTGGCCCCAGGGCAAGATGCCGCGCGCTTCGCCGGTCTGGGCATCCGGCAAGGTCGCGCTGCCGGTGGTCATCAGCGCCGACTTGATGGCGGCCGGGGTCCAGCTCGGATGTTGCTGGCGCAGCAGCGCGGCCAGGCCGGCCACGTGCGGGCTGGCCATCGACGTGCCTTGCAGGAAATTCCACGACGGCGGCGGCACCAGGCTGCCATCGATCACGGCGGCGCGCTGTTGCTGGCTCAAGGCTGGCGTCATGCCGGCCAGGATTTCCACGCCCGGCGCGGCGACGTCCGGTTTCAGCAGGTTGGCGTCGTACATGTTCGGGCCGCGCGACGAGAAATCGGCCACCACCGGCGCGCCGGCGCCGTTATTGGTGATCACGAACTTGGCCAGCGCCGCGCTGGCGCCCTGGGTTTGCGCAAATGCGCGTATCAGGTTGCCGTCCGCCGCATTGACGTGCACGCTAGGCACCGCGTGCGTATCGGCCACCAGGCCGGCGCCGTTATCGACCAGCACCATGCCGACGCCGCCCGCTTGCTGCACGGCCAGGCTCTTGTCGGTACGCGCATTGTTGCCGCGCAAGCAAGTGACGATCTTGCCGCTGACCTTGGCCGGGTCGAGCAGCGCCACGCCGCCATTCGAGCCGCTGCTGAAGCACAGCGCCAGGTTGGCCGGGTTGGTGCCGGCGACACCGGCGTCTTCGGCGCGGATCAGCGGGCTGTTCGGCAACGGGCTGTTATTCAGCGATGCGCCGCTGTAGCTGGCGCCATTGCCCAAGGTGACTTTGCCCTGGAAGAAACGGTTATGGGTCGACGCGGCCACCGTGGTCAGCCATGGGCTGATGTGGGCCACCGCATTGGCCGGGCCGGCATTGCCGGCCGAGGCGGCGACAAAAATGCCGGCATTCGACGCATGCAAAAAGGCTTGTTCGACCGGGTCGCTGACGCTGGCGCCGCCGCTGATCGAATAGTTGATCACGTTGACGCCGTCGAGCACGGCTTTTTCGATCGCCGCGACGCTGTCGCCGCCATAGCAGGTATTTTTGGCGCCGGTCGCTTCGGTGGCCAGGTTGTACGACCAGCACACTTTATAGACCGCCACGCGGGCGCGCGGCGCCATGCCGGATACCTGGCCCATCGGCACGCCGGCCACATTCGCCGCCACGCCGCTGTTGCCGGCCGCGGTGGTCGAGGTGTGGGTGCCGTGGCCGCCTTCGCCGAGGCCGCCGCCGATCGAATCGCGCGGCGACTTGAATTCGCTCCAGTGCGCCACTTTGGCGGTGTCGGTCACGCGCACCGCGTCGAAGTACTGGGCGCCGATCAATTTATTGTTGCAATTGGCGGCGCTAAATCCTTCGCCAGCCTGGCAAGTGCCATTCCAGCCGGCTGGCGCCGCGCCGTAGGCCAGGGTGGCGGATGGATCGAAGGTCGGCAAGCCATTGCTGTCGACGCGGTCGGCGTAAGCCGGATTTTCCGGCCAGACGCCGCCGTCGACGATGCCGACGATGATGTCTTCACCAGCGTGTTCCTTGCCGCCCAGCTTGCTCCACAAGCCGTCCGGCTGGTCCAGGCCGAGGAAGGTCGGGGTGTAGTTGGTCAACACATGGCGCGCCTCGTCGGCCGCCACGCTGGCCACGTCGCCGCTGGCCTTGAGCTGGCGCACCTCATCGTCGGTCAGCAGCGCCGAAAAACCGTTCAGCACCACTTTGTATTGATACTGGATCGGCGCGCCGGCGACGATGGATTGCACCAGCGCCTGTTTTTGTTCCAGGTAGTCCGAATACAGCTGCACATCGCTGCTGGCCAGGTCGAGCCGCTGGCCGGGCGCCGGCTGGGTCGCGTTCAGGCCTGCCACGCTGCCGGTGTAGGAGGCGACCGGCTTGTCGGCCAGTTGCACGATGTAAGGGCGGCGGATTTCGTCGGCGTGCGCGGCCATGCTCAGGCCGGACAACAGCACCAGCACGGCAACCGAAACCGGGCGTAATTTCATGCTTAATTTCATAGTGAATTCCTGATGAGGGTAAGGGATGCGGTGGCGGTTCAAGCGTGCGCTTGCAATGTCGATGTGGCTTGGCGGCGGTTGCGGCGGCGCGCCACGGCGCCTATGCCGGCCAGGCCGAGCAGCAGCATCGCGTAGGTCGATGGCTCGGGCACCGAGACGACGATGTTGTCGAGCGCGAACTGGCCCTTGTTGCTGCTGAACGCATTGCAATTGCCGGTGGTGTTGCAAGTAAAGCCGAAAAACGCCACGCTGTTGAATTGCTGGTTGCCGAACGATGCGGAGGTGTCGAAATGCTGGAACTGGAAGCTGCCGCCGATCGGGCCGCCCAGTTGGTAGGTTTCATAGACCGAGCTGCCGTCGGCGTAAAAGCCTTGCACGCGCAGCAAGCCCGACACGGCTGGATACGATACGCCCTGGGCCGCGCCGATGAAGCTGGCGTCGAAGCCGCGCACGCTGACATAGTTGCCGTTGAGCTGGTCGAGTTGCAGGATGCCGTCGTTGAGCGCGGCGTAATAGGCACTCTGGTTATTCACCGGGCAAGCCAGGTTGCCGCAGGCGCCACGGTCGCTGCCGTCGAAGATCGCGCCGACGAAGTCGCCAGGCTGGCCGTTCGGCGCATTGGAAAAGCCGGTCAGGCGTACGCCGGCTTCGTCAAAGTAGTCGCTGTCGCCGACCAGGTTGTTGACGTAATTCTCAAACGTGATCACATCGGCCTGGGCGGCTGGCGCGGCGGCCAGCGCGGCGCCGAGCAGGGCGCCGCCCAGCAGCTTCTTGAACGGAAAACGAGATGGGGCAGCTTGGCGTGGTGCTGTACCGTACATAAAATGATTCATGAGGTCTTCCCTTGGTTGTTTTTAGTGCAATATTTTTTGCGTTTAGTGTTTTCATCCCAACATCACCGTATGGTCATCTGCTCAAGGTCTTGCAAAAATGAGCATGCATAAGGTTAACTTTTACTATAGCAAAAGAGTCAATTGATTTTGCAAAGAATATTGTGTTTTTTATTCGCAAGTTACAAAAAACAACAGAATAAAATTTTCTTTTTACTATTAAATTTTAACCAATAGTCAACGAGGCTGGCGTTGAAAATAAATAATGCCTTTAATGAAATATTAATGTTGCGTCCAGACGTCGCCGCCACAGATGTAATTAAAATTGGTTTCCAAGGCAATAAGTTGCCGCGCAGCAAAAATAAAAGATTGTCTCAACCATTCGCGGCATGGTAGGCTGATGGATGGAACCACTTTATTGCGCCGTCATGGCGCATGGGTGGCAGCGATCAATTGAGGAGCGCCGCGGATGCACGCAGTACACAGTCACGCAGTACACAGTCAGTCAGGCAAGCAAGCAGGTAAAACGAGCCGTTTATCATGTAAGACAGGCAAGGAAAAAGCTGGTCAGGGTGGGTTTACCTTGCTGGAATTGCTGGTGGTGATCGTGATTATTGGTTTGCTGGCCGCGTATGTCGGTCCCAAGTATTTTGCGCAACTGGGCAAGTCCGAAGTGACGGTGGCCAAGGCGCAGATCGAAGCGTTTGAAAAATCGCTGGATACCTACCGCCTCGACGTCGGCCGTTATCCGAACAGCGATGAAGGCCTGGCCGCGCTGTTGACGGCGCCGCCGACCGCCGGCGCCAAATGGAATGGTCCGTACCTGAAGAAAGCCGTGCCGCTCGATCCATGGGGCCACCCATACCAGTACCGTTCGCCAGGCACCAAGGGTGAGTACGACATCATTTCCCTGGGCAAGGATGGCCAGCCCGGCGGCAGCGGTGAAGACGCCGACATCACTTCACAATAAGATTTCATCGCCATGCAGTTCGATGTTCGGGTCCTGTCCGCCGACATGACCGTGTCCAGTCTGGTCATCGATGGCCGCGACGAAGCCGACGCCCGCCAGCAGGCGGAGGCGCGCGGGCTGTTCGTCAGCGCCATCGCGCCGCTGCGCGGCACGCCGTTCAGTTCCGTCAAGCGGCGCCAGGGCAAGACCCTGTCGCTGGTCTTGTTCAGCCAGGAATTGCTGGCCCTGCTGACGGCCGGCCTCGGCATCGTCGAGGGCCTGGAAGCGCTGCTCGAAAAAGAAGCCAACCCGGGCACCCGCGGCGCACTCGGCCGCCTGCTCGATGGCTTACGTGAAGGCAAGCGCTTTTCGGCGGTGCTGGCCGACCAGGCCGATCTGTTTCCGCCGCTGTATATCGGCATCGTGCGCGCCGCCGAAGGCACCAGCGACTTGCCGCGCGCGCTGGCGCGCTACATCGATTACCAGCAGCGCATCGACCTGGTGCGCGCCAAGATCGTCAGCGCCGCGATTTATCCGGTGATACTGCTGCTGGTCGGCGGCGGCGTCAGCACTTTCCTGATTACCTATGTGGTGCCGCGTTTCGCCGAGGTGTACCAGGGCGCCGGCCGCAGCCTGCCGTGGATGTCGCAAGTGCTGCTGGGCTGGGGCCAGTTCGCCGGCAACCATACCACCTTGCTGCTGGGCGGTTTTGCCGCGCTGATCTCGCTGGTCACGGTGCTGGTGCGCCGCGTCACCGCCAACGGCGGCGCGATTCGCCTGCTGGCCAAGGTGCCGGGCATCGGCGAGCGGGTGCGCATCTATGAATTGTCGCGCTTGTACCTGACGCTGGGCATGCTGTCGGAAGGCGGCATCACCATCGTGCAGGCGATCAGCACGGTGCAGGACATGGTTTCGCCGGGCATGCGCGCCTCGCTGCAGGCGGCGCGCCTGAGCGTCGAATCCGGCTTGCCGTTGTCGACCGCGTTTGAAGTGAACAGCCTGACCACGCCGATTTCGCTGCGCATGCTGCGCGTCGGCGAACGGACCGGCGACATGGGACCGATGCTGAGCCAGTCGGCGGCCTTTTACGATGGCGAGATCAGCCGCTGGATCGAGCGCTTCACGCGCACGTTCGAGCCGCTGCTGATGGCCGCCATCGGCCTGGTGGTCGGCGCCATCGTGGTGTTGTTGTACATGCCGATTTTCGATCTGGCTGGAGATATTTCATGAGTGTTGTTCCCTTGGCCAGCGCGGCACCAGCCATCGACGCGGCGCTGCTGGGCCGTGCGCGGGCCTTGCGTGCCGTCTCGAAACGCTCGCTGGTGGAAGAGCTGGAAGCGCTGACCGGCATCGAGCCGCGTCTGGTGGTGCAGGCGCTGGCCCAGCCGTTCGGCCTGGCGGTGCTGGAAACGGCCGACATGCTGGCGTTTACGCCGGCCTTCGATTTGCTGCCGCTGTCGCAGGCCTTGCCGCGCCACGCGGTGCTGTTGCGCAGCGCGGAAGGGCAGGTGATCGGCGTGATCGCCGACCCGTTCGACCTCGACCTGCAAACCTGGCTGGGCGCCCGCGCGGCGAGCGCGCCGCAAGCGCCGCTGCAATTGCGGCTGGCGCTGCAAGCCGATATCCAGGCCTATCTGTCGAAGCAGGAAGAATCGGCGCGCGCCGTCGACAGCCTGCTGCCGGGCGCGATGGACGGACGGCGCGACGGCAAGACCGCCGCCGTGCTGTCGTTCGCGTCGGTGTCGGAAGCGGGCAGCCCGGCCGTCAAGCTGGTCAACTCGACCTTGTACGACGCGTTGAAAGCGGGCGCCTCGGACATTCACCTGGAAAGCACCGCCGGCGGCCTGGCCGTCAAATACCGCGTCGACGGCGTGCTCGACCATGCCACCGCGGTCAACGGCATCGAAGTGGCGGAGCACATCATTTCGCGCATCAAGGTATTGGCCGAACTGGACATCGCCGAACGGCGCGTGCCGCAGGACGGCAGCTTCCGGGTGGAGTCGGGCGGCCGCGAAATCGACTTGCGGGTCTCGATCATGCCCAGCATCCATGGCGAAGACGCGGTGATCCGGATTCTCGACAAGCGCGCCATGATCGAAGCGTACGGCTCGCTGACGCTGGAAGCGCTGGGCTTCGACGCGCCGTCGCTGGTGTCGCTGCGCACGCTGGCGCAGGAGGCGTACGGCATGCTGCTGGTGACCGGACCTACCGGTTCCGGCAAGACCACCACGCTGTACGCGGCGCTGACGGAAATCCACAACGGCCGCGAAAAAATCATCACCATCGAAGACCCGGTCGAATACCAGCTGCCCGGCATCCTGCAAATCCCGGTCAATGAAAAGAAGGGCCTGACCTTCGCCAAGGGCTTGCGCTCGATCTTGCGGCACGACCCGGATAAAATCATGGTCGGCGAAATCCGCGACCGCGAAACCGCCGAGATCGCGGTGCAGTCGGCGCTGACCGGCCACTTGGTGCTGACCACCGTGCACGCGAATAACGTGTTCGACGTGTTTGGCCGCTTTACCCACATGGGTATCGACCCGTATGCGTTTGTGTCGGCCTTGAACGGCATCTGGGCGCAGCGCCTGATCCGCACCAATTGCCCGCATTGCGCCACCGAATACACGCCCGACGACCACGAACTGGCCAGCGTCGGCCTGAGCCGGGCCGACGTGTTCGACTACCAGTTCATGCAGGGCAAGGGCTGCGGCGATTGCCGCGGCACCGGCTACAAGGGACGCCGCTCGATCGCCGAGATCCTGACGCTGAACGATGAAATCCGCGAATTGATCGTCGATAAGCGGCCGATCCGCCAGATCAAGGCGGCGGCGTACAAAAACGGCACGCGCAGCCTGCGCCAGGCCGCGCTGGAGCTGGTCAAGCGCGGCGCCACCACCATTACTGAAATCAAACGGGTGACTTTGCATGCGTAGAAAGTTGGGACAGGCATTGCGGATCGGCGTGTCGCGATCGGCTGTCGCCGTGCTGCGCAGCAGCCGCTGGTCGGGCGACAGGCTGAGCCGGCTGGCCGAGCAGGACGTATTGGCCAGCTCGGCCGGCGCCGAGGACGCTTATGCGGCGCTCGGCCAGGCGCTCGACGCCGTGTTGCGCACCACGGCCGGCGCCGGCCATGCCGGCTGGCCGGTCAGTTTTGTGCTCGACGACGACTTGCTGCGGCTGTGGCAAGTGGCGCTGCCTTCCGGCGCCAGCAAGCCGCAAGACCTGGCCGCCGCCGCCGCGATGCGTTTCCAGGCGCTGTATGGCGAAAGCCCGGCGGCCTGGAGCATCAATGCCGGCTGGGCCGCCGGCGCGCCGTTTTTCGGCGCCATGCCGCGCGCCTTGCTGGCGCAGATCGAACGCGTCGCCGCCGCCCACAAATTGCATATCGTCGCCATCGTGCCGCACTTCGCCGCCGCGTGGAACCGCTGGCAAGGCAGCCTGGCCGGCGGCGCCTGGTATGGCTTGATGCATGACGGCGTGCTGACCGTCGCCGCCGTCGAGGCGGGCGTATTGCGCGCGGTGCGGCCGTTGCCGGTGCCGCATGGCGCCGAACATTACTGGCTGAACCAGACCTTGCGCCGCGAAGCGCTGCTGCTGGACCTGGCGGCGCCGTCGAAACTGATGTTGTCCGGCCCGGCGCCGCTGTCGTGGAGCAAGCCATCCTCCACCGCCGGCGACTTGCCGGTGGCCTTGCTGGAGCCGGCCGCGCTGGGCGCCGACTGGCCGGCCAGCGCCCGGCTGGCGCGTGCCGGGAGTACTACATGAGCCA
>NZ_HG322949.1:4273418-4285982 GCF_000723165.1 Janthinobacterium agaricidamnosum NBRC 102515 = DSM 9628 | reverse complement strand
GCCCCGCGCGGCTGGCGCCGCACGGTATTTCATACGCACCCGGCGGTGTGGGCCGGCGCCGTGCTGGGTTTGCTGCTGTGTGGCGGCGCCGCGCTGGCCGGCTGCCAGGTGTTTGAACAGCGCCAGCAGCGCCTGGCCGCGATCGAGCGCGCCGCGCAGCGCCAGGCGATCCAGTCGCAGCCGAAGCAGGCCGCGAAAAGCGCCGTGCAGATCCCCGAGGCGCAGGCGGTCTTCGTCAACGCGGCGGTGCTGCAATTGAATTTGCCGTGGCGCGACTTGCAGGAGGCGGTGGCTGCCGCCACGCCGCCGGCGGTGGCCTTGCTGGCGCTGGAACCGGACGCACGCAAGCGGGTATTGAAGATTAGCGCGGAAGCCAGGAACAGCGATGACATGATTGCCTATATCCAGCAATTAAAAGAGCAGGAATTATTCAGCGGGGTGCAATTGGTGCGCCATGAAATCAGCCAGCTCGATCCGAACCGGCCGATACGTTTCCAGGTCGAAGCCGGCTGGAGTGCGCCATGAAGCAGTTGCAACAATTGGATGTCCAGCAATGGCTGCTGCCGCTGCGCCTGGCGCTGATGCGCGGCGGGCAAGCGCCCTTGGCCGCCGGCGTATTGCTGCTGTGCCTGGCCGGCGCGTCCGGCTGGGGCTGGGTATTCCAGCAGCGCGCCGCGTTGCGCCAGATGGTGGTGAAACCGCTCAGCGCGCCGCCGGTGCTGGTCAGCGCGGCGCCGGTGGCCAGCGCCGAGCAGAACCTGGCGCTGTTCTACGACACGCTGGGCGAAAAACGCTACGCCGAGCAGCAGGTCAAGACCTTGTTCGACCTGGCCGCCAAGAGCGGCCTGACGCTGTCGCAGGGCGAATACAAGTCGGCCTACGACAAGGCCAGCCGGGTCAGCACCTACCAGGTGGTATTGCCGGTCAAGGGCTCGTACCAGGCGCTGTGGTCGTTCGGCTTGCAGGCGCTGCGCGCGGTGCCGTTCGCGTCGCTCGACGAACTCAGTTTTCGGCGTGAACAGATCGCCGACACCAGCCTGGAAGCGCGTTTGCGGCTGACGTTTTATTTGAAGGACGGCGCGCCGCAAGCCAGTGGGGAGCAGCCATGAAGCGCCAGCATGTGATCATGGGCGTGGCCCTGGCGGGCGCCGCCGCGCTGGTCTTGTTCGGCGACCGCCAGTCCGGCTCCGACGTGTCCGAGGCGGTCGAACGCAAGCCGGCCGCGGCGCGCGACGATGTCGCGGCCGCCACGGGCAAGCCGGCCAGGCCGGGAGACAAGGAAGTGGCGATCCTGGCGCTGCGTCCGCGCGCCGAGCTGGTCGGCGAAGCCGGCGATGCGGTGTTCGACGGCGGCGATGCGGTGTTCCTGAGCCAGAACTGGAATCCGCCGCCGCCGAAGGCGGGTACGCTGCCGTCGGGGCCGCCGCCTCCGCCGCCGGCGCCGACCGCGCCAGCGATGCCGTTCACCTATATCGGCAAGGCGGTCGGCGGCGGCGTGTGGGAAGTGTTTCTGTCGCGCGGCGCCGACAAGACCTATGTGGTGCGCGAACAAACCATTATCGACGGCACCTACCGGGTGGAAAAAATCGCCCCGCCATCGATGAGCATGACTTATTTACCTTTGAACCAGGTTCAACAGATCAACATTGGAGCACTCGACTGATGCTTAGTCCATTACAGACCGCCGGCGACAGCGTGCCGTACAAGAAGCTGGCGCTGGCCGCGGCCGTAGCCTTGTTTTTATCAGGCTGCGCGGGCACGATCGCTTACCGCGACGGCAACGATCTGATCGCCAAGAACCAGATCGAGGCGGGGCTGAAAAAGTTCCAGGATGCGATCGCGGCGGACCCCAGGAATGCGAAATACCGCAGCACCTACCTGAACGTGCGTGACAGCAATAGCCAGCGTTATTTGCAGCAGGCCGATGCCGAAGTCGCGGCCGGCAAGATCGAGCCGGCGCGCGAATCGTACCGCCATGTGTTGCTCCTGGATCCGCAAAACGAACGCGCGCTGGCCGGTTTGCGCACCATCGACATCGGCGTGCGCCATGCCAAGATGCTGTCCGAGGCCAGCGCCGCCATCGCGGCCAGGCAATACGAACCGGCGCGCCAGCGCCTGAACGCGATCCTGACCGAAAACCCGAACCATGAAAAGGCCCGCGCGCTGCTGCACGACTTGAACGACAAGACCGCGCCGCCGCTGATCGAATCGGGCCTGGCGCGTTCGTACAAGCAGCCGATCTCGATCGAATTCCGCGATGCGCCGCTGAAGCAGGTGTTTGAAGTGATCGCGCGCCGTTCCGGCCTCAATTTTGTGTTCGACAAGGATGTCAAGGCCGACACCAAGACCTCGATCTTCCTGAAGAACAGCACGGTCGAGTCGGCGATCTATTATCTGCTGATGACCAACCAGCTGGAACAGCAGGTGATGGATGCCAACACGGTGCTGATTTATCCGAACGTGGCGGCCAAGCTGAAGGAATACCAGGAAGTGATGGTGAAGACCTTCTTCCTGTCCAACGCCGACGCCAAGACGGTGTCGAATACCTTGCGCACCATCCTGAAGACGCGCGATATCGTGGTCGATGAAAAACTCAACCTGGTGATCATGCGCGACACGCCGGAAGCGATCAAGCTGGCCGAGCGCATCGTCGCGCTGCAAGACGTGCCGGAAGCCGAAGTGATGCTGGAAGTGGAAGTGCTGGAAGTCCAGCGCAACCGCACGCTCAACCTGGGCATCAACTGGCCGCAGTCGCTCACACTGAGCCCGCTGACCACGAGCGGCGGCAGCACGCTGACGCTGGCCGACCTGGGCCGGCTCAACAACAGTAAAATCGGTGTCGGGAACCCGACGGCGACGGTGAATGCCGCCAAGATCGACGCCGACGTCAATTTGCTGGCCAATCCGCGCATCCGCGTGCGCAACAAGGAAAAGGCCAAGGTCGTCATCGGCGACAAGGTGCCGGTGATTACGTCGACCATTTCGCCTGGCATCAGCAACCTGACGTCGGAATCGGTCAGTTATATCGACGTCGGCCTGACCCTGAACGTGGAGCCGACGATTTACCTGAACGGCGACGTGGCGATCCGCGTCGCGCTGGAAGTCAGCAACCTGGGGCCGCAGACCACCACCAATTCCGGTTCCAAGGTATTCCAGATCGGCACGCGCCAGGCGTCGACGCTGCTGCAATTGAAGGATGGCGAAAACCAGGTGCTGGCCGGCTTGCTGAGCAGCGAGGAGCGCAGCGGCGGCAGCAAGGTGCCGGGCATCGGCGAATTCCCGGTGCTGGACCGCCTGTTTGGCACCGACAAGGCCGATGACAATAAAACCGAGATCGTGCTGTCGATCACGCCGCACCTGATACGCAAGGTGCAGCGGCCGGAAGCGCAGGACTCGGAATTCTCGGCCGGTACCGAGGGCAGTTTCCGGCGCCGTCCCGACCTCAGCATCAAGGGCAATGTGGCGTTTCCGAGCGCCGCCGCCAGCGGCGGCAATGTGATCGTGAGTGGCCGCGGCGGCAGTGGCAGCGGCAGTTTGCCGCAGGCACCGTCGCAATCGCTGATGGCGCCGCCGGTGGCCCTGCCGCAAAGCATCGCCGCGCCTGAAACCACGCCGACCAACCCGGCCGCCCCGGCGCCGCAACCCGAGTCGCCGCAGCCGCAGTCGCAGTCGTCCGCGCCGGTGTCGTCCAGCCAGCCGACGTCGTTGCAGGGGGCGCCATTATCGTCCAGCCAGCCGGTACCGGTACAGTCGCTCGGAACGGCGCTATCGCCGGTCCAGCCGGCCCAGGCGCCCGGCCAGCCACCGCCGTCGAAATGAAGCGTCGCGCCGGCTTCACGCTGATCGAATTGCTGGTCACGCTGGCGATCCTGGGCCTGCTCGGCACCTTGGTGGCGCCCGTCACCCAGGTGGTGGTGCAGCGCCGCCAGGAGCAAGAGCTGCGCCGTTCGCTGCGCGAGATCCGGCTGGCGATCGACGCCTATAAAAAGGCGTACGACGATGGCCGCATGGTCAAGGCGGTCGACAGCGTCGGTTATCCGAAAAAGCTGGAAGTGCTGGTCGAAGGCGTGCCGGATTTGCGCAGTCCGAAACACAGCAAGATGTTTTTCCTGCGCCGCGTGCCGCGCGACCCGTTCAATCCCGACGCCACCCTCAGCGATGCGCAGACCTGGGGCAAGCGCAGCTACGCCAGCGAAGCCGACGATCCGCATGAAGGCGAGGATGTCTACGACGTCTATTCGACCTCCGCCAAAATCGGCTTGAACGACGTGCCCTATCGTAAATGGTAAACATGAAGCTGACTTTGACAAAACGCCGCGGCGGTTTTACGCTGATCGAGTTGCTGGTGGTGCTAGGCATCGTCGCCTTGCTGCTGACGCTGGCCGTGCCGCGTTATTTCCCCAGCATCGACAAGGCCAAGGAAACCATCCTGGCCGATAACCTGCGCAACCTGCGCAGCACCATCGAACAGTTTTATGGCGATACCGGGCGTTATCCGGATTCCCTGCAACAATTGGTGGACAAGAAATACCTGCACGCCTTGCCGGTCGATCCGATCACCGAAAGCACGGCCAGCTGGGTCATCGAGGGGCCGCCCGACGATACGCCGGGCCAGGTCTACACCGTCAAGAGCGGTGCGCCGGGCAATGACCGCAGCGGCAAGCCCTACGCCGACTGGTAACTGATGGCGGCTACCTTGCCACCGCGCCGCGAGCGGGGTTTTACGTATCTGGGCCTGATCATCCTGCTGGCGATCCTCGCGCTGGTGGGCGCGGCCGGCTTGAAGATGGGTTCGCTACTCCAGCGCAGCGCCGCCGAGCAGGAACTGCTCGACATCGGCGCCGCCTACAGCGACGCGCTGCAAAGTTACGCGCAGGCCAGCCAGCCCGGCCAGCCGCAGCAGCCGACCAGCCTGCAAGAGTTACTGAAAGATCCGCGCTACCCGACCATCCGCCGTCATTTGCGCAAGATCTATACCGATCCGATCACCGGCAAGGCGGAGTGGGGCTTGATGTTTTATCCGGGTACCACGCGCATCGCCGGCATCTACAGCTTGTCGCAATCGAAGCCGGTCAAGGTGGGTAATTTCGACCAGCGTTTCACAGGCTTTGAAAACCGTTTGCATTTATCCGACTGGAAATTTGTGAATACGGTGCAAAATGCGTTGACGCCGCTGGTGCCGCCAACCCCCGGCATGCCCGGTTCGCCTGGTTCGCCTGGTTCGCCTGGTTCGCCCGGCGTGCCGGGGGCGCCGGGATTGCCCGGATTGCCGGGAGGCGCGCCAGGCAGCCCGCCGGGAAACGCACCCGTAACGCCGCCGCCCGCACCGCCCGCGCCGCCGGTCGCGCCGCCGGTGCCCGACGTGCCGGTCGAAGCGCCATTGCTTGAGCCGACGCAAGAATAATTCCCTCTATTAATATAAGATGGTCCGATACTATTTCATTTTAGAAATGGTGTCGGACCGTTTCATTTCACCTGCGGAAATATAATGTCCTTAAGTAACAAGATATTGCGATTAAATAAATTAAAGTAAGGAAATTGCAATAAATAAAATGTCATTGTGTTACTATTATTTCAGATGCTTGCAACACCGATAGTGTCTGCTCAGCGGCCATCCATTACTTACTAAACAAAGGGGTAAACATGACATTGAAATTTATTGTGGCAGGCTTGCTGGCGGCAGCTTCCGTCAGCGCTGCGGCCGGCGATCAACGTATCAACATGATAGCGGATGGCGAGGCGCATATTTTCGATGCCTTGGTTGGCGACGGTATCTTGTCCGGCGGCCACGACTTGCTTACCTTCACCGGTCTGGGCCCTGGCGTGTACAACATCGCGATCTCGATCACCGGCCAAAGATTGAATTTCGACGGTGTCGTATCGAACTTGAACGGCGTGCAAGGCTATACCTTCGGTGTTGGCGGCCTGAAATTCTTTGGCGTCGAATTCACCGGCGCCGGCCCGTATCTGCTGGACCTGGCCGGCCGTGCCTCGGCTGGCGCCAATTACGCCGGCACTTATACGGTGAGCGCCGTGCCGGAACCGGCCAGCTATGGCATGTTGTTGGGCGGCCTGGGTTTGCTGGGTTTCATGGCGCGCCGCAAGTCGGCCACGAAGGCCGCTTGAATCATCCGTCGCCGCACATGAAAAAACCCGCATCCGATGCGGGTTTTTTTTATTGAGCAAGTAATAGTTCAGGCCGCGTTGCGCTTGAAATCGCGGAAGCGGAAGCCCATCAGCGTCAAGGCGCCGAAATAACTGATGCCGCACAGTGCCAGCACCAGCGCCAGGGCGCCGATCCGCAGCGCGGGATGGGCATGCAAGCCGAGCCAGTCGACCTGGGTCGCGCAAGCCACCGATACCGCGCCCATCACGCACAAGGCCGCCAGCAGCTTGACGAAGAACAGCAGCCAGCCCGGCTTCGGCTGGTAAATGCCGCGGCGCCGCAAGCCCCAGTACAGAAAGCCGGCGTTCAGGCAGGCGCCCAGGCCGATCGACAGGGCCAGGCCGGCCACCGCGAAGTGCGGCACAAACAGCATATTCATCAACTGGGTGGCGATCAGCACACCGATGGCGATCTTGACCGGCGTGCGGATATCTTGCCGCGCATAAAATGCCGGCGCCAGCGTCTTGACCAGGATGATGCCGACCAGGCCAAGGCTGTAGGCGATCAGCGGCTGGGTCGACATGAGCGCGGCATGGGCGGTGAACTTGCCATAATGAAACAGGGTGGCGATCAGTGGCAAGGCCAGCGTGGCCATGCCGACCGCGGCCGGCATGGCCAGCAGGCAAGTCAGGCGCAAGCCCCAGTCCAGCAGCGCCGAGTATTCGGTCTGGTCGCCGTCGACGCTGGCTTTCGACAGGCTCGGCAATAAAATCGTGCCCAGCGCCACGCCCAGCATGGCGGTCGGAAATTCCATCAGCCGGTCGGCGTACGACAGCCATGAAATACTGCCCTCGGCCAGGCGCGAGGCGATGCTGGTATTGATCATCAGGCTGATTTGCGCGGCCGACACGGCAAATACCGCCGGTCCCATTTTCTTGAGCACGCGCAGCACGCCTTCATCGTTCAAGCCGCTGAGCGGGTTGAACGACAGGCGCGGCAGCATGCCGATCCTGACCAGCGCCGGCACCTGGATCGCCACTTGCAGCACACCGCCGACAAACACCGCGATGGCCATCGCGTAAATCGGTTGTTGCAGGTGCGATTGCAGGAACAGCGACGCCACGATCGACGCCAGGTTCAGCAATACCGGCGTAAATGCCGGGATCTTGAATTCGCGCCAGGTATTCAATATGCCGCCGGCCAGCGCCACGAACGACATGCAGGCGATATAAGGAAACATCAGCCGGGTCATCCAGACCGCCGCGTCGAAAGCCCCCGGTTCCTTGTTCAGGCCGGTGGCGATCAGGTACACGAACCACGGCGCGCCGATGATGCCTGCGGCGCTGACCAGCAAGGTGGCCCAGACCAGCGTGGTGGCGACATGGTCGGCCAATTGCTTGCTGGCCGGATGGCCGTGCTGGCTTTTGTATTCCGACAAAATCGGCACGAACGCTTGTGAAAACGCGCCTTCGGCGAACAGCCGCCGCAGCAGGTTGGGGATGCGGAAGGCGACGAGGAAGGCGTCGGTGTAGGCGCTGGCGCCGAACGCCCGGGCGAACAGGATCTCGCGCAATAATCCGGTGACGCGGGACAGCATGGTCATGCTGGAAATGGCAGCTAGGGTTTTGAGCAAGTTCATGGGGCAAGATTATATCTGGCGTACCAGCGGTAAACATGGCTGGCGCAACATATAGTCGCGGCGCCGCCGTCGAATTTTAGCGGCTAAAATGCTATTTCTTTGCCGGCGCGGACGCCGGATGTGTCGCCGGAGGGCGTAATTTGCTGATTTGGGAATTGCCCTTGCTTGAAAAATTCGCTATAATCGAAGGCTGTACAGAATTCTGTTACGCAGACACTAATGTTTGACAGGCACTGGTTTGGCACACATGGTTCGGCAGACGCACAGAACGCACCGGTTGGCAAACACTAATGTTTGCAAACGCACTTTGACCCTGTTTTAGGAAATTCCATGGCAAATACCGCACAAGCGCGCAAACGCGCTCGTCAAGCAGTTAAGCAAAACGCACAAAATTCGTCCCAGCGTTCGACCTTGCGCACAGCTATCAAAGCTGCTCGCAAAGCGATCCAGGGCGGTGACAAGGCAGCAGCAGCTGCAATCTTCCAGGCTTCCGTGTCGACCATCGACCGTATCGCCGACAAGAAGATCATTCACAAAAACAAGGCAGCTCGCCATAAGAGCCGTCTGGCAGCTGCTTTGAAAGCGCTGTCCGCTTAATATCGCGCTGTTTGCGGCCGCCAAGGCAGCCGCAAGAGGTAGTGAAAAGCAAAAAAAACCCGCCCGGTGTATCCCGGCGGGCTTTTTTGCATCTGAAATTCAATCGTCCTCGGTTACTGGCCTGGCGATCCTGTGCGCGCCGCGGCATGTTGCGGCGCGCATCCCCTGCTTACGGCAAGCGCGGCAAGTTGCCGATCACGGTGCCTGGCTTGATATTCTTTTGCTTGAACCAGCCCAGGTTCATTTCCAGCGCATAAGATACCGGCACGGATTTTTTCGAGCAATGGCTATCCAGCGTTTGCGGCGGCATGTCTTCGATGTTGATGATCACGCCCTTGGCGTCGATGAACGCCACCGACAATCCGACCAGCGTGTTTTTCATCCACATGCATTGGGTCGCCGGGCTGTCGAAGACAAACACCATGCCGGCATTGGCCGGGATTTTTTCGCGGAACATCAAGCCTTGTTCGCGTTGAGCCTCGGTGACCGCCACTTCCGCCTTGATCAAATGCATACCGGCCGACAACTGGATGGTGTTGGATTGCTGCGCTTGCGCCGATGCCGACAGCAGTGCACTTGCGCTCAGAAATGCCAAAAATGTTTTCATGTGTGGGGAACAGGCGACGACGAAAGCGCCGATTAAGCCATGGGAGCATGCCCATAGTCAAGGCGCGTCTGGCGAACGGTTCACCTGGCGTGCCGCTCCTGAGGCAAACGGGCCATGAACGCCCTGGTCCAATGCGCCATCTCCTCACTTTTTTCATCGAGCGCAAAATGTCCCGCTTCCAGGATGTGAACCTCGGCAGTGGGGGCGTCGCGCCGGTATCCTTCGGCGCCAGGCACGATAAAGGAAGGATCATGCTGTCCCCACATGACGAGCATGGGCGGTTGGCGCTGGCGCAGCCACGCTTGCCAGCGAGGGTATGACTGAACGTTGGTGCGATAGTTATACTTTGGAAAAGCCGCTGCCGATCGACGAAGTCGCCCCGAAGATCGCGATGAGCCGGCGTACCTTCACGCGACATTTCAAACGCCTCACCGGAACGACCTACGCTCCCTGGCTGGTGATGGAACGGCTTAAGCTGGCTCGGAGGCAGCTTGAAACGAGCGACCATACGATTGAGGTGCTGGCGTCCGCCTGCGGTTTTGGAACCAGCACGTCGCTTCGCCAGCATTTTTTTGCTGTGTCGGGCGTCACCCCGGCAGCTTACCGCCGCACTTTTCAATTATCAAAGAAACGCAACTGAACCGGGTGCAGCTTGTTGGGGCCGGAATGCGGTAGCGCCACAACTCAAATTCCAGCGCACCCGGCGTTGCGTCCCAGGACTACTTACCTGCCTTGATGGACAAGCCCGCGGCTTATTTTTTTACCGGTGGGGCGGCAGGCGATTTGCCATCGGAAGACGATGCTGGCGAGTTGACGGTTTTTTCTTTCTGCGCTCTTTTCGAAGAGGCGTCAGGCGACTGTTTTGTCACATTGCCATCCGATGCCGATGCCTGGGCCGACGCGGAAGCCGAGGCCGAAGGTGCGGCAAAAGCCTGGGTAGCAAACAGTGCGGCAAACAGTGCGGCAACAATTTTGGACATGTTTTATTTCCTTTGATAGTAGCGGAATAATGATTTTTATTGATCTATCGGGGGAGCGCAAGGAAATAATTGCCAATTTGTATCATCATTGAAAATAATGGCAACTTGTGATGTTTTTTTACTTTGCTTTTCTGTTGTTTTAAGAGCCTATCCCAGTAGTGAGCGTCTTGTTCTGGCCGCGCATCGGGAGCGCGGACCAGGCGTGAGGAGGACGCGTGGCGGGCCACGCGACGACGATCAACGCAGTCCCCGTTCCTGAGGAGCGCCAGAACAGGGCGTATTCATCTACTGGGATAGGCTCTAAGTGCGGCGCGGGCCTTTCCTGGCCAGCGCCGGCGGCGCCACTTCGCACCACTCACCGGGCATCAGCGGATGGCTGGCCAGCGAAAACGGGCCGATCGCGCTGCGCACCAGGCGCAATGTCGGCAAGCCGACCGCCGCCGTCATGCGCCGTACCTGGCGGTTCTTGCCTTCCTGCAGGGTGATTGCCAGCCACGACGTCGGCTGGTCTTGCCGGCTGCGGATCGGCGGATTGCGCGGCCAGATCCAGTCCGGCTCGGCGATGCGTACCGCCTGGCATGGCTTGCTGACAAAGTCGCCCAGGTCCAGCGGCGCTTGCAGCCGCAGCAGCGTGGCGGCATCCGGCACGCCGTCCACCTGCACCAGGTAAGTCTTGGCTTCCTTCAAGTCCGGGTGGCTGATTTCATGTTGTAAACGGCCGTCGTCGGTCAACAGCAGCAAGCCTTCGCTGTCGGCGTCGAGCCGGCCGGCCGGGTAAATCTTTGGAATGTCCAGGTAGTCGGCCAGCGTGGCCCGGCCGTCTTGCGGCGAAAACTGGCACAATACCTGGAAAGGTTTATTAAATAGTATGAGTGGCATGCTGTCGTGGGAAAATGGAGCAGGGGCTGGCCCCGCTCTCTCGTTAAACCGTGGCACCTTGTGAAATACTGGTGCATAATGTAAAACCGGCCTCTTATATCTTATATAAGACTAAGCTGATGGCGCATGCAGGAAAAACCTGATGGCGCAAGTCCCGAATATATTGTCGAATTTATTGTATTAGATAGCAATTGTCTTTGTAGTCATTACAGTTTGCAGATCGCCCCTGCGAGCGCCGTTTCCGGCGGCTTGCGATGCGACCAACCCGGAGATCACGATGTATCAACATATTACTGTACCCGCTGACGGTGAAAAAATCACCGTCAACGCCGATTTTTCGCTGAATGTACCAGATAATCCCATCATTCCTTTCATTCAAGGCGACGGCACCGGCGCCGATATCAGCCCGGTCATGATCAAGGTGGTCGACGCGGCGGTGGCCAAGGCGTACGGCGGCCAGCGCAAGATCAGCTGGATGGAGATTTTCGCCGGCGAAAAAGCGACCAGGGTGTACGGCCCTGAGGTATGGTTGCCTGAAGAAACCCTGCAAGTGTTGAAAGAGTATGTCGTCTCGATCAAGGGGCCGTTGACGACGCCGGTCGGCGGCGGCATCCGCTCGCTGAACGTCGCGCTGCGCCAGCAACTCGACCTGTACGTCTGCATGCGCCCGGTACGCTACTTCACCGGCGTGCCGTCGCCGGTGCGGGCGCCGGAAAAGACCAATATGGTCATCTTCCGTGAAAACTCGGAAGACATCTACGCCGGCATCGAATGGCAGGCGGGCTCCGATGGCGCCAAGAAACTGATCGACTTCCTGGCCAGGGAAATGGGCGTCACCAAGATCCGTTTTCCTGAAACCTCGGCGCTCGGCATCAAGCCCGTCTCGCGCGAAGGCACCGAACGCCTGGTGCGCAAGGCGATCCAGTACGCGATCGAGCATGACAAGCCTTCGGTGACGGTTGTTCACAAAGGCAACATCATGAAATACACCGAAGGCGGTTTCCGCGACTGGGCGTATGCGCTGGCGCAAAAAGAATTCGATGCGCAACTGATCGATGGCGGCCCGTGGGTCAAGATCAAGAACCCGAAAACCGGCCGCGACATCATCGTCAAGGATTCGATCGCCGATGCGTTCCTGCAACAGATTCTGTTGCGTCCCAATGAATACAGCATCATCGCGACGCTCAATCTGAATGGCGACTACATCTCCGACGCGCTGGCGGCCCAGGTCGGCGGCATCGGCATCGCGCCGGGCGGCAACCTGTCGGATTCGGTCGCCATGTTCGAAGCGACCCACGGCACCGCGCCTAAATACGCCGGCAAGGATTACGTGAACCCGGGTTCGCTGATCCTGTCCGCCGAAATGATGCTGCGCCACATGGGCTGGGCCGAAGCGGCCGACCTGGTGATCAGCGCGATGCAAAAATCGATCGCCTCGAAACGCGTGACTTACGACTTCGCCCGCTTGATGGAAGGCGCGACCCAAGTGTCATGTTCCGGCTTCGGCGACACCATGATCGCCCAGATGTAAAAAACGGTAAAGAACAACAGAAAGGGGAGGACTGGCTACGCCATCCTCCCCTTTTTGTTGCTTCCAACGAATCCAACGGACACATCGGCGTCCTTGGGAACCGTAGCGAGCGGCGCGAATTTCGGCCGAGAATCGCAGCCCTACGTCGGTATGGCGAGCATCGCAGGCTGACAGTCGCGTCGCGCAGCCGGTTCCCAAGACGCCCGCCACAAAGAAAAAAACCCC
>NZ_HG322949.1:4237250-4273382 GCF_000723165.1 Janthinobacterium agaricidamnosum NBRC 102515 = DSM 9628 | reverse complement strand
GCCGGGGCGGGGTTTTTCACGTCCGGGGCGGGTAAATTAACCAGCCTGGATGTTGGAAGCTTGCTTGCCTTTAGGGCCTTGCGTGACTTCGAACTGAACTTTTTGACCTTCTTTGAGGGTCTTGAAACCGTTCATGTTGATTGCGGAGAAATGAGCAAACAAATCTTCGCCGCCATCATCTGGAGTGATGAAGCCAAAACCTTTGGAATCATTGAACCACTTAACTGTACCTGTTGCCATAAAAAGAACTTTCAAAATTAATACTAATCACACGAGCCATAAAAGCAAGAAGCTTCTTGCCCCCTCCTCGACGTCTCACTTCTTATCAAGCTGTACATTACTGCAACAGTCGATACCGCATTGTTGGCGGAATAAATTACGAAGTCAAGCGCTTTTCCGTTGATATTGCCAAATTCTTCACATGCGTTCAAAAAGCAACTCTTGATTTTGGCGAGAGGGTCGCCATCTGCGAATTATTCAGAAAGCGCGTAAGATTGAAAACAATTGGAAGAGCGCTGATATTAGCGCATGACATCCACCCTGAAAGCATTAGAATAAGCGTATGGCAACCAAGCACGACACCGAAACCCTGCTGGAGCGGCAGACGCTGAAGCCGCCGCCCTTGTACCAGGTGGCCTTGTTGAATGATGACTATACACCGATGGAATTCGTAGTCGCCGTGATTCAAGAGTATTTTAATAAAGACCGTGAAACTGCGACGCAAATCATGCTCAGTGTTCACCGCTACGGCAAAGGAGTGTGCGGCGTGTTCTCTAAAGATATAGCGTGTACCAAAGTGGAGTTTGTTTTAACGCATGCACGCAAGGCGGGACATCCCCTGCAATGTGTGATGGAGGAAGTATGATTGCGCAGGAATTAGAAGTTAGTTTGCATATGGCGTTTGTCGAAGCACGGCAGGCACGGCACGAATTCATCACGGTCGAGCATTTACTGCTTGCGCTGCTGGATAATCCTTCGGCGGCCGAGGTGCTGCGTGCCTGCGCGGTCAATCTCGACGACTTACGCAAAACCTTGACCAATTTTATCGGCGATAACACTCCGACCGTGCCAGGCACGGGCGAAGTCGATACGCAGCCGACGCTCGGCTTTCAGCGCGTGATCCAACGTGCCATCATGCACGTGCAATCTGCTTCGAACGGCAAGAAGGAAGTGACCGGCGCCAATGTGCTGGTGGCGATCTTCGGCGAGAAGGATTCGCATGCCGTCTATTATCTGCATCAGCAAGGCGTGACCCGTCTCGACGTGGTCAACTTCATCTCGCACGGCGTGCGCAAGGACCAGCAAGCCGACAGCGTCAAGGCGTCGGAAGGCGTGGAAGAAGCGCCGGCCGAAGGCCAGCAAAAGGAAAGCCCGCTCGACCAGTTCACGCAAAACCTGAACAAGGCCGCGGCGGAAGGCAAGATCGATCCCTTGATCGGCCGCGAAGACGAAGTCGACCGCGTGATCCAGATCCTGTGCCGTCGCCGCAAGAACAATCCGCTGCTGGTCGGCGAAGCCGGGGTCGGCAAGACCGCCATCGCGGAGGGCCTGGCCTGGCGCGTGACGCAGGGCGACGTGCCGGAAATCCTGCAAAACGCCGTCGTGTATTCGCTCGACATGGGCGCTTTGCTGGCCGGCACCAAATACCGCGGCGACTTCGAGCAGCGTTTGAAGGCGGTCCTGAAGCAATTGAAGGACAACCCGAACGGCATCCTGTTCATCGATGAAATCCATACCATCATCGGCGCCGGCTCGGCGTCGGGCGGGACGCTCGATGCATCCAATCTGCTGAAACCGGCGCTGTCGAACGGCCAGTTGAAGTGCATCGGCGCCACCACCTACACCGAGTTCCGCGGCGTGTTTGAAAAAGACCACGCCTTGAGCCGCCGCTTCCAGAAAGTGGATGTCAACGAACCGACCGTCGAGCAAACCGTGCAAATCCTGCGCGGCTTGAAATCGCGTTTCGAAGAGCATCATGGCGTCAAGTATTCGGCGTCGGCGCTGTCGACCGCGGCCGAACTGGCGGCACGCTTCATCAACGACCGTCATTTGCCGGACAAGGCCATCGACGTCATCGACGAAGCGGGCGCGGCGCAGCGCATCTTGCCGAAGTCCAAGCAGAAAAAGACCATCGGCAAGAGCGAGATCGAAGACATCATCGCCAAGATCGCGCGGATTCCGCCGCAAACCGTCAACCAGGACGACCGCAGCAAGCTGCAAACCATCGACCGCGACTTGCGCAACGTGGTGTTCGGCCAGGATCCGGCGATCGAAGCGCTGGCGTCGGCGATCAAGATGGCGCGCGCCGGCCTCGGCAAGACCGACAAGCCGATCGGCTCCTTCCTGTTTTCCGGTCCTACCGGCGTCGGCAAGACCGAAGTGGCGAAACAACTGGCGTTCATCCTCGGTATCGAGCTGATCCGTTTCGACATGTCGGAATACATGGAGCGCCACGCGGTCAGCCGCTTGATCGGCGCGCCGCCGGGTTATGTCGGCTTCGACCAGGGCGGCTTGCTGACCGAGGCGATCACCAAGAAACCGCATGCGGTATTGCTGCTCGATGAAATTGAAAAAGCCCATCCGGACATTTTCAACATCCTGCTGCAGGTGATGGACCATGGCACGCTGACCGACAACAATGGCCGCAAGGCGGATTTCCGCAACGTGATCATCATCATGACCACCAATGCGGGAGCGGAAAGCTTGCAAAAAGCGTCGATCGGCTTCACCAATTCGAAGCAGGCCGGCGACGAGATGGCCGATATCAAGCGCATGTTTACGCCGGAGTTCCGCAACCGTATCGATGCGACGATCAGCTTCCGCGCGCTGGATGAAGAGATCATCTTGCGAGTGGTCGACAAGTTCCTGATGCAGCTGGAAGAGCAGTTGCATGAGAAAAAGGTCGAGGCGGTCTTCACCGAGAAATTGCGTAAATTCCTCGGCAAGAAAGGGTTCGATCCTCTGATGGGCGCGCGTCCGATGTCGCGCCTGATCCAGGACATGATACGCAAGGCGCTGGCCGACGAATTGCTGTTTGGCCGCCTGGTCAGCGGTGGCCGCATCACCGTCGACCTGGACGACAAAGACCAGGTCAAGCTGGAATTCCCGGAATCGGATGCGACTCCACCGACCAGCCCGCCAGAAACCGTCGAAGTCGAGTAAAGCTGTTTTCTCCAGAAAACCCGCCCGCATTCAGCGGCGCGGGTTTTTTTACGCCCGGTTTATGGCGTATTTACTATTGCTAGCAAATCGATAGTTCAAAAAAAGCATCAAAATACGACAATCGTGATAAAAAAGCTTGGTTTGGCAGCGACAAGCTGTGCCAGAATTAGTTTCCCGGCGTAAAGCTAATTTGCGCAGCTCTTCTGCCCCCAAGCCATGAAACTCTCGATACTCGCTTTTTCCCTGCTGTCCGCCGGCCTGTGGTCCGGCTGGGCCAGCCAGGCCCATGCCGCCGACGCTTATTTCCGTTTTCCCGCGATTCGCGGCGATAGCGTGGTGTTCACCGCCGAGGGCGATTTGTGGCGTACCGGCGCACAGGGCGGCGCGGCGCAGCGGCTGACGACGCACCCGGCCGCCGAAACCAATGCCGCGATTTCGCGCGACGGCCGCTGGGTCGCTTTTTCGGCGTCGTATGAGGGCGCGCAGGAAGTGTATGTGATGCCGCTGGCCGGCGGTTTGCCGCGGCGACTATCGTTTGAGAACGGTAGCGCCATCGTGCTGGGCTGGACCGCGCAGGGCGAAGTGCTATTCAGTACGCAAGGCAGCGGCGGCCCGTCCGGTTACCGCATCGTTGCCGCGATCGATCCGGCCAGCATGATCAGGCGCGTGTTCCCGGTGGCCGACGCGAATGACGCGGTGCTCGATGACAGCGGCAAGACGCTGTATTTCACGCGCTTCGGCCTGGCGCTGACCAACGATAACGTCAAGCATTACCGGGGCGGCGCGCATGCGCAATTATGGCGCTATGAACTGGATGGCAAGGGCGAAGCCGAACTGTTGCGCGGCAATGATAAGGGCAACGACAAGCGGCCGATGTGGTGGCAGGGGCAAGTGTATTTCATCAGCGACCGCAAGGGCGCCGACAATCTGTGGGTGATGAATCCGGATGGCAGCGGCCGCCGTTCATTGACGGCCTACAAGGATTGGGACGTGCGCAACGCCGCGCTGGGCGATGGCAAGATCGTGTTCCAGATCGGCGCCGACTTGCACGTGCTGGACCTGGCGACTGAAAACGACCAGGCGCTGAAAATCAGCCTGGTCTCCGATTTCGACCAGCAGCGCGCGCGCCAGATCCGCTCGCCGCTGGATAACCTGACCAATGTGCAATTGTCGGGCAAGGATGAGCGCATCATCCTGACCGCGCGCGGCCGGGTCAGCATCGCCGGCACCGGCAGCGCGCGCCGTGTCGAAATCGCCGTGCCGGAAGGCGCGCGGGCGCGCGACGCGGTGTTCAGCCAGGATGAAAAATCGGTGTATGCGATCGTCGATACCAGCGGCGAAAACGAAATCTGGAAATTCGCCGCCGACGGTTCCGGCCATGGCGAGCAATTGACGCGTGACGGCAATAACTTCCGCTGGAAACTGTACCCGTCGCCGGATGGCCGCTGGCTGGCCCATACCGACAAGCGCGGCCGTTTCTGGCTGTTCGACCTGGTGGCCAGGACCAATGTGATCATCGACGACGCCGGCAAGGCGGGCGTCGACAAGCATGAAGAAGTGTTGTGGTCGCCGGACAGCAAGAACCTGGCCGTGGTGCGGGTGGCCAGCAATGAACAGCGCGAACAGATCGGCTTGTATAACTTGCAGTCGAAGCAGCTCGATTTTGTCACCAGCGACCGCTACACGTCCAGTTCGCCGGTATTTTCGCCGGACGGCCGCTGGCTGTACTTCCTGTCGGCACGCAATTTTAAACTGGCCAACGGTTCGCCGTGGGGCGACCGCAATATGGGGCCGGTGTTCGACAAGCGGGTCGGAGTGTTTGCGTTGGCCTTGCAGCCCGGTAACCGCTTCCCGTTCAAGCCCGACGATGAATTGAGCAAGCCGGGTATCAAGCCGCCGGAAACGGCGGATGAAAAAGTGGCGGAAAAAGCCGCCGAGAAAGTGGTCGAGAAAGCCGTCGCGAAGGCAGCAGCTCAGCCCGTCGATAAAACCGTGCCGCGATTGCCGGCCGTGGTGTATGCCGGCCTGGCGCAGCGCTTGTATGAAGTACCGCTGGCCTCCGGCAACTACAGCGGCTTGACGATGGATGACAAGCGCCTGTACTTCCTGGAGCAGGACGGCACCGAAGGCAAGGCCACCCTGAAAACGCTGGCGATCGCCGGCAATGGCCCGTTGCCGGAAGTGTTTGCCGCGAACGTGCGCGAATACGATCTGGCGCAAAATAAAAAGCATGTGTATTACCGCACCTTCGCCGCCGGCGCGCCCGGGGACATGCTGGTGGTCGACGCGGGGCCGAAGGCGCCGGCCGATGTCAGCAAGGCCAAGGTCAAGGTCGACGACTGGAGTTTTGTGTCGAATCCGCGGCTCGAATGGCGCCAGATGTTCAACGATGCGTGGCGCTTCCACCGCGACTTCCTGTACGACGTCAAGATGCGCGGCGTGAACTGGAACGGCGTGCGCGACAAATATGCGCCGCTGGTCGAACGGGTCACCGACCGCGCCGAATTGAACGATGTGCTGGGCATGATGGTCAGCGAAGTCGGCGCGCTGCATTCGCAAATCCGGCCCGGCGAATTGCGCCGGCCGGCGCAGGAAGGCACGCCGGCCGGCCTCGGCGCGGTGCTGGCGCGCACCCCCGAAGGTTATGTGGTCGAGCGGATTTACCGCAGCGAAGCGGAGTTGCCGCTGGAACGTTCGCCGCTGGCGCGCGCCGACGTCGATGTCAGGGAAGGCGACCTGATCACCGCCGTCAACGGCAAGTCGGTGCTGGAGGCGCGCGATATCGCCGACCTGCTGCTGAACCAGGCCGACAAGCAGGTGCTGCTGCAAGTCCGGCGCGGCAAGCAGGCGCCGCGCGCGATGATCGTGCTGCCGGTGAATATGGCCAGGCATAATGCGCTGCGCTACAGCGACTGGGAACAAAGCCGCGCCGCGCAGGTGGCGCAAGTGTCGCAGGGGCGCATCGGCTACCTGCACTTGCGGGCCATGGGCGCGTCCGACATCGCCGCGTTTGCGCGCGACTTTTACGCCAACATCAACCGCGACGGCCTGATCATCGATGTGCGCCGCAATAACGGCGGCAATATCGATAGCTGGATCATCGAAAAACTGTTGCGCAAGGCGTGGGCCTTCTGGTCCGCTCCCGGCTTGCAGCCATCGTCGAACATGCAGAACACCTTCCGCGGCCACCTGGTGGTGCTGGTCGACGAACTGACGTATTCGGATGGCGAGACTTTCGCCGCCGGCATCAAGGCGCTGGGACTGGGACCGCTGGTCGGCAAGCGCACCGCCGGCGCCGGCGTCTGGCTCGGCGATAACACCCAGCTGAGCGACAGCGGCATGGCGCGGGTCGCCGAAAGCGGCCAGTTCGGCGCCGACGGCCAATGGCTGATCGAAGGCGTCGGGGTGGCGCCGGATGTCGAAGTCGACAACCCGCCGCATGCGACCTTCAACGGCGCCGACCGCCAACTGGAAGTGGCGCTCGACATGCTGACCAGGAAACTGAAGGACCAGCCGGTGCCGCAATACCGGCCGCAGGCGATCCCGGCGCTGAAGTATTAGTATCGAGAGGCTTCAGGCCTGCTCGGCGCGCAGCTTGCGCCACAGCGTGGTGCGGCTGATGCCGAGATAGTCGGCGGCGGCATCGCGCTTGCCGCCGAAGCGGGCCAGCACCTCGGTGGCGCTTTCGCGTCGCTGCGGCGGATTGAGGTAGACCTGCGCCGGAGGCGCATCGGAGCGCTGAGGTTCTGGCGTCAATTGCGGTGCCAGCTCCGGCGCTGCCCCGAGCACGAAATTCGGCGTCAGCGCCTGCAGCGGTTCGGCCGCCAGGAACAGCGCCAGGCGTTCGGCCAGGTTGCGCAATTCGCGTACATTGCCGGGCCAGCGGTGGCCTGCCAGCAGCGCGGCGCAAGCGTCCAGTTCTGCGGGCAGGTTCGGATGCGGCCGCGCGCCGAGCGCCGCCAGCGCGTTTTTCAACGACCACAGCATCAGGCTCATGATGTCGTCCGGACGCTCGCGCAGCGGCGGCACATGCAGGCGCAGCACCGCCAGCCGGTAAAACAGGTCGGCCCGGAAGCGGCCTTCGCGCACGCGCTGTTCCAGGTCGCAATGGGTGGCGCTGATGATGCGCACATTGACGGCCACCGGGCGGGTGCCGCCGACCCGCACCACTTCACGCTCTTCGAGCACGCGCAGCAAGCGGGTTTGCAAGGCCAGCGGCATTTCGCCGACCTCGTCGAGCAGCAGCGTGCCGCCGTTGGCCGCCTCGAACAGGCCGGCGTGGCCGCCGCGCCGCGCGCCGGTGAACGCGCCTTCTTCATGGCCGAACAATTCCGACTCCAGCAGCGATTCGGCGATGGCGCCGCAATTGACGGCGACGAACGGCCGGTTCGGCCCCAGGCTGCGCGGACTTTCGCGGTGAATTGCCTGCGCAACTAGTTCCTTGCCACAACCAGTTTCGCCCTGGATCAATACTGTGGCGGGAGACTTGGCATACAGTACCACCGACTGGCGCAGTTTTTCCATTGCCGGCGAAACGCCGCGCAAATCGTGCAAGCCGTGTTTCGCTTGCAAGGTGTCGGCTACCGCGACGCGCCGGCCGCGGTTCGATTCGAGCTGGGTCAGGCGCGCCAGTTCCAGCGCATCGTCGAAGGCGCGCCGGATCGAGGCGGCGGAATACAGGAATACGCCGGTCAGGCCCGCTTCTTCGGCCAGGTCGGTGATCAGGCCGGCGCCGACGATGACCTTGATGCCGGCCGCTTTCAAGTCGTTGATCTGGGCCCGCGCATCCTCTTCGGTGGCGTAGGTGCGCTGGGCAATCGGGAAACCGAAGGTGGCGCTGAATTCAAGCAGCTCCGGCATCGCTTCCTGGTAGGTGATGACGCCGATGCGCGGCGATACGCGGCGCGCCCGCACCAGCGCCTGCATCACGTCGAAGCCGCTGGCCTTGGCGATGACCAACGGCACCGACAGGCGGCCTTTCAGGTAGGCGCCGTTGGAGCCGGCCGCGATTACCGCGTCGCAGCGTTCGGTGGCCATGCGTTCGCGGATATGGCGCGCCGCGTCGTCGAAGCCGAGGTTGATCGGTTCGATGGTGGCCAGGTGGTCGTATTCCAGCGTGATGTCGCGGAACAGGTCGAACAGGCGCGATACGGACACGGTCCAGATGACAGGCTTGTCGTTGCTGTCCAGGGGCGGGGAAGGGAGGCGGCGCATCGGCTTATTTTAATCGATCCCGTTTCATTGTTTCAATATGAGACGGCTGATGAAACGCTGCCGGGCCAATGATGATGTCAACCAGTGCGCAATCTGGTTTATGATTTGGGGGCGTTACGCTGTCAGGCGGCCTTTCTTAACTGCTGTACTGGTGTCCATGAACCGAGCTTCGACCTCTGCCGATTTGATAAGCGGCGCCTTGCAATTGATCGGCTTGCCGGCTTGCGCCTGCGACAGCGGCGGCCTGGTGAGCGCCGTCAATCCAGCGCTGACCAGCATGCTGGGGCGCGACCTGTGCGGACGCTTGCTGGCCGATTGCTTCACGCCCGCATGCCGCGTATCCGGCAGCGCCTGCCTGAGCGAGGCGACCGCGCACGACGGCATCGAACGCCGGTGGGACAGCCAGCTGCAGGGCGCGGCGGGCACGCTGGCGGTGCAGATCTGGGCCAAGCCGTTGCCGGCTGGCGGCGGCGCGACGCTGATGTTCAACGACGTCAGCGTGCACCAGCGCGACCAGCAGGCATTGCGCAAGACGCTGCTGGAAGAGCAGGCGATCCTGGAAAACGCCGCCGTCGGCATCTTGTTTTCCAAGGCCGGCATGATCCAGGAGTGCAATATCCGCGCCGCTGAAATGCTCGGTTACGCACGCCATGAACTGCAAGGCGAGAGCGCCCTGATCGTGTACCGTTCGGAACAGGATTACGCCGAACTGGGCCGCGAGGCCGGGCCGTTGCTGGCCAAGGGGCGGCCGTTCCGCGGCGAGCTGCAATTGCGCCGCAAGGATGGCGCCTTGCTGTGGTGCCGGCTGCACGGGCGCGCGATCGACCCGTTGAATCCCCGCGACGGCACGGTGTGGATCATGGAAGACATCAGCAGCCACCGGCGCGACGCCGACCGGCTGCGCCGTTCGATGCTGGAAATGCAGGCGGTGATGGACAATGCGCCGCTGGCGATCGGCTTCCAGCGCGGCAAGCGCATCTTGCGCTACAACCAGCGCTTCGCCGAGTTTTTCGGCTTCAGCGGCGACAGCGGCATCGGCTGTCCGGTGCATGGCCTGTATCCGAGCCGCGACGCGTATGACGCGGTGGCCAGGCAGGCCCGACCGCTGCTGGTGCGCGGCAAGCCGTATCAGGCCGAGATGGAAATGCGGCGCCAGGACGGCAGCACCTTCTGGGCCCGCGCCTTCGGTTATGTGATCAATCCCGAGCGCGGCACGCGCGACACGATCTGGATCTTCGACGACCGCAGCGAGCAGAAAGAGGCCGAGGAAGCGACCCGGCAATTGCTGCTGGAGCAAAAGGCGATCCTCGACAATGCGTCGGTCGGCATCCTGTTTTCGAAGGCGCGCCTGATGCTCAGTTCGAATCCGCGCTTTGCCGAGATGTTCGGTTATACCCGGCAGGAGCTGGTCGGCCAGCCGGCGGCCGGACTGTTCCCGTCGCCATCCGATTACGAGGCGTTCGGTGCCGAGGCGGCGCCATTGCTGGGCTGCGGCCAGCCGTTCGAAAAAAGCGAATGCCGCTTCAAGCGCAAGGACGGCACGCTGTTCTGGTGCCGCGTGCGCGCCAAGGCGGTCGACCAGGAACATAGCGAGCATGGCTCGATCTGGATCCTGGAAGACATCAGCGAAAGCCGCCAGACCCACATGGAAGTCGAGGCCATCATGACCAATGCCTCGGTCGCCATCCTGTTCACCAAGAACCGCGTCATCACCCGCTACAACCACGGTTTCGCCGACCTGTTCGGCTACCACGGCGACGAGGGGCTGGGCATCCCCGGCCGCGCGCTGTACACCTCGCAGGAATCGTATGAAAAGCTGGGCGCGGCGGCGTTTCCCTTCCTGTCGGTCGGCAAGCCATTCCAGACCGAAGTGGACATGCAGCGCAAGGATGGCAGCAGGCTGTGGGCGCAGCTGATCGGCTACGTGGTCAACCCGGCCGATACCGCGCAGGGCACGATCTGGATCATCGAAGACCGCAGCGAGCAAAAGCGCGCCGAGGAATCGCTGCGCAATGCGCTGCTGGAAAACCAGGCCATCCTCGACAGCGCGGTGCTGGGCATCGCGGTGATCGAAAACGGCTTCAATTTACGCTGCAACACCAAGATGGAGGAATTGTTCGGCTACGGGCCGGGCGAAATCGACGGCAAGTCGGTGCGGCTGCTGTATCCCGACCTGGCGGCATGGGATGCGGCGCGGCTGGAAACGGCCGGCGACTTTCGCGCCGGGCGGGTGCATATGTCGGAATACCAGCTGGTGCGCAAGGATGGCGGCACCTTCTGGGCGCGGCTGTCGGGCCGGCCGTTCGACCTGGCGCAAGCCAACGGCCGTTCGGTATGGCTGGTGGACGACGTCACGGCGCGGCGCGAGGCGGCCGATGCGGTGCGCCGCGCGCGCGACGAGCTGGAAGTGCGGGTGCTGGAACGCACCGCCGAACTGGCCGGCGCCAACAGCCTGCTGCAAGGCGAGATCGTCGAGCGGCGCCAGGCCGAGGCGCGGGTGCACCACATGGCGTACCACGACAGCCTGACCGGCTTGCCGAACCGCGCGCTGCTGTCCGACCGGCTGGACCGGGCCATGCTGGCGGCGCGGCGCGCCGAGCGGCGCCTGGCGGTCATGTTCATCGACCTGGACCGTTTCAAGACCATCAACGATTCGCTGGGCCACATGACCGGCGACAGCCTGCTGAAGGAAGTGGCCGGCCGGCTGTGCCGCGCGGTACGCGCCAGCGACACCGTGGCGCGTCTCGGCGGCGACGAATTCGTGGTGCTGGTGCCGGGCATCCGCAAGGCCGCCGAGGCCGGCCGGGTGGCCGAGAAAATCATCGAGGCGCTGGCCGCCGCGTTCCCGGTCGAGCAGCACCTGCTGCACATCACGCCGTCGATCGGCATCTGCGTTTATCCCGACGATGGCGAGGACGTGGCCACGCTGATGCGCCACGCCGATGCGGCGATGTACCACGCCAAGGCCAGCGGCCGCAACAACCACCAGTTCTTCACGCAGAAAATGAACCAGGCGGCGGCCCGTCATTTCGAACTGGAGAGCTGCCTGCGGGTGGCGCTGGCGCAGCAGCAGTTCGAACTGTTTTACCAGCCCATCATCGATACCGCGACGCGCAGCCTGCACGCGATGGAAGTGCTGCTGCGCTGGCGCCGCCCGGGCCACGGCCTGGTCTTGCCGGACAATTTCATTCCGATCATCGAAGAAAACGGCCTGATCGTGCCGATCGGCGAATGGGTCATGCGGCGCGCCTGCGAACAGATCATGGCCTGGAAAAGGCAGGGGCTGGTGCCGGTGCCGCTGGCGGTGAACCTGTCGCCGCGCCAGTTCATGCACGGCGGCCTGGTCGAGTCGATCCGGCGCATCCTGGAGCAGACCGGCGTCGATCCATCCTTGCTGGAATTTGAAATCACCGAAACCGCGCTGATGCAGCAGGGCGCGCATACGCTGGAAATCCTCGACCAGATCAACGGCATGGGCATCCGGCTGTCGATCGACGATTTCGGCACCGGTTATTCCAGCCTGTCCTACCTGAAACGCTTCCCGGTCAAAAAGGTCAAGATCGACCGCGCCTTCATCAAGGACCTGGAGCACAGCGCGGAAGACCGCGCCATCGTGGCGGCGATCATCGCGCTGGCCGACAGCCTGTTATTGTCGGCCGTGGCCGAAGGAGTGGAAACCGAACAGCAGTTCGCGCTGCTGCGCCAGGGCGGCTGCCGCTACGCCCAGGGTTATCTGTTTTCGCAGCCGGTGCCGCAAGACAGCGCCGAGCAATTGCTGCTGCGCGCGCCGGCCGGGGATTAATCGATGGTGGCGACTACCGGCGCGTGGTCCGACGGCTGTTCCCATTTGCGCGGCACGCGGTCGATGATGCAGGCGCTGCAGCGCTCGGCCAGCGCCTTCGACAGCAGGATATGGTCGATCCGCAAGCCCTTGTTCAGGCGGAAGCCGAGCTGGCGGTAATCCCACCAGCTGAACGATTTTTCCGCTTGCTCGAACAGGCGGAACGCGTCGTGCAGGCCGATGTCGAGCAAGCGCTGCAAGGCCGCGCGCTCCTTGTCCGACACCAGCACCTGGCCGGCCCACGCGACCGGGTCGTGCACGTCGCGGTCGTCCGGCGCGATATTGTAGTCGCCGACCACCGCCAGCTGCGGGTGCCGCGCGGCTTCCTCGGCCAGCCAGTCGTGCAGCGCGGCCAGCCAGCCCAGCTTGTATTCGTATTTGTCGGAATCGACGCTCTGGCCGTTCGGCACATAGGCGCACACCACCCGCACGCCGGCTATGGTGGCGGCCAGGATGCGCTGCTGCACGTCTTCATAGCGCGGATTGTTCTTGACCACGTCCTCGATCGGCAGCCTGGACAGGATCGCCACGCCGTTATAGGTTTTCTGGCCGCTGAAGACCACGTGATAACCGGCCGCCTCGATCTCGGCGACGGGGAATTTATCGTCGGTCAGCTTGGTCTCTTGCAGGCACAGGATGTCGACCGGATTATCGGCCAGCCATTGCAACACTTGCGGCAGGCGCACTTTCAGGGAGTTGACGTTCCAGGTGGTTAATTTCATTGTTTGCCTCGTGTGTTGGATGGGGAGCGTTGGTCGTGGATGATACAGGATCGCTGCCGGAGCTTCGGCGGCCTACGCCGGCGCCATCAAACGCTATCGGTCCGACTTTATCATTTGATGATGGGACGCCGACGGATCGGTTCAGCGTCAAACGTGGATGGCTGAAAGTGCGCGCGCGCCGGGCGCCGGCTCAGATGCGGTCGCTTTCCTTGCGCACGACCCGGCCGACGACGATGCATTCGCCGCTGCGGCACAGCTTGCGGTGGTATTTGCGCTGGTCCGGATTATCCGACGACAGCCACCATTCGCCGATGTCGCGCGACAGCCGCTTGACCACCGCCTCGCCCTCGTAATTGAGGGCAAACACGGCGCCGTCGACGATGGTCTTGTCGGCGGTGTTGACCACCACCATATCGCCGGCATACAGCGCCGGCTCCATGCTTTCGCCCTTGACCTGGATCGCGATCAGGCGCTCCGGCGCGTAACCGTTTTGCCGTACCCATTCGCGGCTGACCGTCAAGGTGCCGCCATGCTCGCTGACCGGCTCGGTCTGGAAGCCGGTGACGCCGGCCGACAGGCGCAGCCTGACCTTGTTGATCTTGATGAATTCCGGATCGCCCTCGTCGCGCACCACCACTTGCAAATGCTCGAAACCGGTGGCGCCTGCCGGACTGCCCGGCGGTCCGATGCGGTCCAGGAAAAACAGCGGCAACTTGCATTGCTGTTCGATCTTGCGCGCCATTTTTTCGCCGAAATTCTTGCCGTCGCGGTAAGTCTCGGACAGCAGTTGCGACAAGCGGCTTTCTGTAAACAGATACTTGCGGCCGAATGCCGCCGGGTTGCCGTTTTCCTCATCTTCGATGAGCTTGCGCAGATTGTGTCGCCGAATTGAATGCATGTCCATGGCCGCATTTTAGTACACATCTTTATCATTTGGGTAAATTATCATTTGATTGACATTTGTAATTATCGTTTGATAAAGTTCAGGCAGGGGCAAGTTTTAAGTTCAGCAAGTTTTAAGCGCAATCCACTGGCCGCATCACACACTGCAACGAGGAGTCGACATGAAACGAGAAACAATCACATTGGCATGGGGCGGCAAATGCGCCCCGGCAGCGGATAGTATTTTCCAGCGCGGCCTGGAACCTGCCGTTCCCGTTGCGGCAGTGCGCGTGCCGCGCCGCGCCGCCGTGCCGGCGCCGCTGGCCGGCCAGTGGCTGCGGCCGGAACCGCTGGATATGTGCCTGGATCTGTGGAAAATCTGGATGGCGGGCGACGCCGACCGCGACCTGGGCATCAAGACCACGCGCTTCCTGAACGGCGGCGATGGCCACAGTGTCGATTTATACGAAGCCCAGCAAGCCAGCGATACCCGTATCGCCGAAGCCACCGACGCCATGATCGACAGCATGAGCCGCATCCATGCGTGGGCCATCTATCGTTTGAGCGGCCAGGCCACTGCCTGGACGTTCCCGAACGCTTCGTTGAGCGAAGTGGGACAAGAGGCGCGCGGCGAGTTGCGCAAACTTCTCAAAAAAAATGTGTGCACGGGCGTATTTTTCTGATCTGCCCTTAACAATGATCACGCCGCTTTCGAGCGGCTTTTTTTTCGTCTCACGCTTTCGTAGTGCTCCCGCTGGCATGGGCGCGGTGCCGGTGTCGTTCGCGGAAATGGCGTGCCGGCAAAGGCAGGTCGGCATCACGCGCGATGGGTGGGAGGTGCAGTTGCTGCACCGTTTGTCGCTCGGGCCAGCTTGCTGTTTCTTTTGCGCAACAGTTTCCTATGGGAATATAAAATTGTTTTAAGGAATTATGTGTATCAATGTTCAATTCATTTGTTTGATTTTCCATAAAGCGAACGCTGGTACATCTGTCCGGCATCGAATAACGCAACGTTCAATTGAACTTTCTCGCTAAAAAACGCTAAAAACTACTAGAATATCGGTCATTATGACAACGGTGTAATAAACTATTGTCATGATATCTGGTTGTAATTGCAATATGAGGATTACAGACGATTGTGCCAAAACGAAGTAACAAATCGTGCTTGGCGTCGCATGACTTGTTATATAAAATGCAGTTAGGTGCCATAGATACTGTTTTACAGCGTCAATAGATGGTACTATTTTGAAATATTGCTGTTTTAATAGTGAGACATGCGCGTAGCATTTGCAAAGGAAGAAAATGCGAACTGCATTTGAAGCGTGGGCGCAGCGTGACGGCCACATTGTTCGTCGCAGGGAAGACAAACCTGACGAATACCTGATATTCGAAACACAGCGCCGCTGGGTGATCTGGCAGGCTGCGTTAACACATGGGAAAACCGCCGCCAAGGCGCCCAGGGTCAGCGCCGCCGAGAAGGCGCGCCTGAATGCCCTGCGTTCGGCCGAGATTTCTTCGGACGAGGCGTCGGTGCGTAACAAGGTGCTCAATGAAGTGCTCGATGCATTTTCCGATATCGACGGCGCGGCCGGCATGGAAGGCATCTTGAAAGTCATTCAGGGCTTGAAGAAAAAGCAGCGTGCGCTGGCTGACGACAAAAGCGAAGACTCCAAGGCTTGAAGGAGTCCGTGATGCGTTACCGGCATTACAAGGGCGGCATCTACGAGCTGGTCTGCATCGCCACGCTGAAATCGGACTTGACGCCGATGGTAGTGTATCGCGCCGCTGACGGGGCCATCTGGACCATGCCGGAAGACGTTTTTTTCCAGCTGATCGAAGTCGATAGCGTCATGCTGCAGCGGTTTGCGCCGATTAATTAGGCGCATCATGCGTGCGCATGACGGCATGGCGCGGTTCGGCTATGATAGTCTGGCAGTTCCGATTGCTTCACTCCTACCTTGTCAGGATCGTCATGCGTATCAGTAAAGCGCTGTGCGTGCTATCGTTGCTGGCAAGCGCCAGCCTGGGCTCCCTGGCCGCCGCCGAAACCATCGGCGCGGTCGATACCGCCTTCAAGTTGATCGGTCCCGACCACAAGGTGGTGGTCGAAGTGTTCGACGATCCCAAGGTCGGCGGCGTCAGTTGTTATTTGTCGCGCGCCAAGACCGGCGGCATCAAGGGCGCGGTCGGACTGGCCGAAGACAAGGCCGAGTCCTCGGTCGCCTGCCGCCAGGTGGGGCCGCTGGAATTCAAGGGTAAACTGCCGCAGCAGGAAGAAGTGTTTACCGAGCGAGCCTCGATCTTCTTCAAGCACGTGCGCGTGGTGCGCATGCTCGACACCAGGCGCAATGCGCTGGTGTACCTGGTGTATTCCGACCGGCTGGTCGACGGCAGCCCGAAAAACAGCGTCACTGCGGTGCCCGTGCCGGCCAGCCAGCCGCTGCCGCTGCGCTGATAAGGCTACTTTCTTTTATTTCGATAGTCATCATGGCACGCTACCTCAAGTTTCTGCCGCCGCTGCTGGCCGCGGCCATGCTGGGCGCTTGCGGCACGCTGGCAGGCTCGACCGACCAGCAAGTGCTGGTGCAAACCATACAGGACAACCGCGAAGTCGGTGGCGCCGGCTGCATCTTGTCGAATGACGTAGGCAAATGGTTCGTCACCACGCCCGGCCGCGTCGTGATCCGTAAAAGCATGGGGCCGTTGCGGGTCGACTGCAAGAAGTCCGGCGGCGGTTCGGCCAGCGAGGCGATCGACTCGCAGCGCAATGGCGGCCTGTTGCTGGGGAACGTAGTGATGACGCTGGGCGTCGGCTACCTGGTCGACCGCAGTACCGGCACCGCCTTCGATTATCCGTCGACGCTGACCATCGTCATGAAGCCGAAGGAAGTCCCGCTGCCGGTGGCGGCCCCGCAGGCGCCAACCCAGGCGCCGGAACCTCCGCCGCCAAAACCGGAACTTCCGGCCGGCCCGTCGGAACTCTACTGATATATCAATCAGAAAAAAGAGAAAATAAAGAAAAACAGCCCGCTGCATTGCTGCGCCGGGCTGTTTTCTTATGCGCGGGTGGTCAAACCCGCGCATGCATACTTTTATACTCTCTTTTACACCCTGTTATTTTATACCCTGTTAATCAGGAAGTTCGTCAGCAAAGGCACCGGCCGGCCGGTCGCGCCTTTTGCGCTGCCCGATTTCCATGCCGTGCCGGCGATGTCCAGGTGGGCCCAGGTATATTTCCTGGTGAAGTTTTCCAGGAACGCCGCCGCCGTCACCGAACCGCCGCCCGGCGTGCCGATGTTGGCCAGGTCGGCGAAGTTCGATTTCAACTGTTCGTTGTACGCTTCTTCGATCGGCATGCGCCATGCGGTGTCGCTGGCTTGCTTGCCGGCGGCCAGCAATTCATTGGCCAGCTTGTCGTGCGCCGCATCGCTGCGGGTGAACAGGCCGCTGTTGTGGTGGCCCAGCGCGATCACGCAGGCGCCGGTCAGGGTGGCGATATCGACCACGACGGCCGGGTTGAAGCGCTCGGCGTAGGCCAGCGCGTCGCACAGCACCAGGCGGCCTTCGGCGTCGGTGTTCAGGATTTCAATGGTCAGGCCATTCATCGAGGTGACGATGTCGCCCGGCTTGGTGGCGCGGCCGGACGGCATGTTTTCGCAGGCGGCGATCACGCCGATCACGTTCAGCTTCAGGTTCATTTCGCCGATCGCGCGGAAGGTGCCCAGCACCGACGCGGCGCCGCACATGTCGTACTTCATTTCATCCATGCCGGGACCGGCCTTGATCGAAATGCCGCCGGTGTCGAAGGTGATGCCTTTGCCGACCAATACCACCGGCGCATCCTTGGCCTTGCCGCCCATGTGCTTGAGGACGATGAACTTCGGCGGCTGTTCGCTGCCGTTGGTGACCGACAGGAAGCTGCCCATTTTCAGCGCTTCGAGCTGTTTGCGGTCGAGGATTTCAATGTCGAACTTGTAATCCTTGCCCAATTGCCTGGCGGTGTTGGCCAGGTAGGTCGGGTTGCAGATGTTGGCCGGCAGGTCGCCCAGCTTGCGGGTCAGGTCCATGCCGTTGGCGATCGCGATGCTTTGCGCCAGCGCGGCGCGGGTGGCCGTATTGGCCGGCAGCGCCAGGGTGATCTTGCGTACGCCGGCGGGAGCCGGGTCTTTCTTGCTTTTTTGGGTATCGCTGCGGTAATCGCTCTCGTGGGCGGCTTGCACCACGCAACGGATCGCCCAATTTACATCGCGCTCTTTCACTTCCGACAGCGGTAATGCGATAATGGCGTCCGCGGCGCCCAGCGAGCCAAATGCTTTCAGCGCCGCCTGCACACCGGATGCAAAACTCTTTTCGCTGACGATTTCGTCGCTGCCCATGCCAACCAGCAGTACGCGCGCGGCGCTGACGCCATTGACGGCGCGCAGCAGCAGCGTGGTGCCGGCTTTGCCGCTGATATCGCCGGACTTCAGCGCAGCCGTGATGTCACCCGCGCCGTCGAGGGCCTTGGCCGCCGGCGAGAGTTTTTTGTTTTCAAATACCGCGACGGCGATGCAGCCCGTTTTTGCTGCATTGAGTGGGGTCTTGGTATCGAATGCTTTTATGCTAAAGTCCATTTGGTTCTCCGTTTTTCATTTGCTGGTAATGTGCTACTTAATTTGTTACATCACTCACTGACCCGAATTATAAACTTCGAATGATCTTTCAACGTGCGCTTCGACGCGAGATGGCCAGTGTTGCCGGGGCCACCTTCACCGTTCTATTCACCATTTTCGTCACATGGTCGCTGATCACCATCCTCGGCAAGGCCGCGGGAGGCAAGGTCGCGTCGGGCGATGTGATTTCACTGATCATCTTCGCAGCCTTGAATTATCTGCCAACCATCATCATCCTCACCAGCTTTATTTCGGTGCTGATGGTGGTCACCCGCACCTACCGCGATTCCGAGATGGTGGTCTGGTTCGCCTCGGGCCTGAGCCTGGCGCGCTGGATCCGGCCGGTACTGACCTTCGGCATGCCGCTGGTGCTGATCACCGCGCTGCTCAGTTTTTACGCCACGCCATGGGCCAAGCAAAAGAGCGATGAATACGTGTCGCGCTTCGAACAGCGCGAAGATTTGCAAAAGGTCTCGCCCGGCCAGTTCCGCGAATCGGCGTCCAGCAACCGCATCTTCTTCGTCGAGGGAGCCAGCGGAGAAAAGGCCAATGTGCATAATGTCTTTGTCAATACCGTCGACCAGAATGGCAGCACAGTGGTGGTGGCCAGGGAAGGCGTGATCCGCACCGATGCCAAGGGCGTGCGTTCGCTGGTGCTGAAAAACGGCCGGCGCTACCAGGGTACGCCTGGCCAGTCCGACTTCCAGACCATGGAATTCGAGACTTACAGCGTGCGCATCGAAAGCAAGCAGCAGGAGCTGGGCGCCGACCTCGAAGTGGGCGCACTGCCGACCGCCGCGCTGCTGAAGAGCTGGAACCAGTACACCATGGCCGAACTGCTGTGGCGCATCAGCGCGCCGCTGATTTGCCTGGTGCTGATCTTGCTGGCGATCCCGCTGGGCTTCGTCAATCCGCGCGCCGGCAGTTCGGTCAACCTGATCATCGCGCTGTTGATCTTTTTCACGTATAGCAATTTGACCAAGCTGATCGAGGCCAGCGTCAAGCAAGGCCGCTTCACGTTCGGCGTATCGTGGTGGCCGCTGCACCTGGTGGCGCTGCTGGCCGTGGTCGGGCTGTTCGCCTGGCGCTTGAACGTCAACCATCGTTACCACCCCCTGGTCTTGCTGGCTGCGCTGAAGCGCCGCCGCAATCCCAAGAATGCGGCACCTCAATGAAGATTTTACAGCGCTATTTCGCAGTCTCGATTTTCCAGGCGGTCGCCTTCGTGCTGGTCACCTTCCTGGGGCTGCTGGCCTTCATGGACTTGACCGGCGAACTGGCCGCGGTCGGCAAGAACGGCTACACCATCCAGTACGCCTTGCTGTACGTGCTGATGCTGATGCCGGGCCATGTGTATGAGGTGATGCCGATCGCCGCGCTGATCGGCACCATCTACACGATGGCGCAATTCGCCTCCAGTTCCGAGTTCACCATCATGCGCGCGTCCAGCATGTCGACCTCGATGGCGGCCTGGTTCCTGTTTCGCATCGGCGTGGTGTTTGTCGTCATCACCTTCATTTTCGGCGAATTGATCACCCCGCGCACCACGCCGCTGGCGGAAAAGATCAAGCTGATCTCGGCCGGCAGCGTCATGTCGGGCGAGTTCCGCTCCGGGCTGTGGACCAAGGATATCGTCAAGAGCGACGGTTTGCGCGGCAGCGTGACCGGCTCGCGCTTCTTCAATGTGCGCGAAGCCCGTTCGGACGGCCAGCTGACCGACGTCAAGCTGTATGAGTTCGACACCAATATGCGGATGCGCAGCATCACCACCGCCAAGAACGCCACCTTCCAGGGCCAGAATACCTGGCGCCTGCAAGACGTGACCGAAACGCGCTTCAGCAATAGCGCGTCGGCCAAGCCGGGTTTTGAACCGACGCTGCAAAATAATTACGAACAGCAGAGCAGCCTGGTCGTCACCGAGAAAAGCGCCACCAAGGACATGGTCTCGGAAATCACGCCGAAGATCCTGTCGGTGTCGTCGTCCGATCCGGAACGCATGTCGGCCAACGAACTGGCCGTCTATACGCGCCACCTGACCGAAAACAAGCAGGAGACCGAGCGCTTCAAAATCGCCTTCTGGAAGAAAATCATCGATCCGCTGGCGATCTTCGTGCTGATGGCGCTGGCGCTGCCGTTCGCCTACCTGCATATCCGCAGCGGCGGCATCAGCCTGAAGATCTTCATCGGCATCATGATCGGCGTCAGCTTCTTGCTGATCAATACACTGTTTTCGCACCTGGGCTTGCTCAGCACGTGGCCGGCGTTCCTGACCGCGCTGGCGCCCAGCCTGTTATTCCTGCTGCTGGCGCTGAGCGCCCTGTGGTGGGTCGAAAGGCATTGACGATGAACCAGCGCGCACTGATCCTGTTCGCCCACGGCGCCCGCGCCGCGTCCTGGGCCGCCCCGTTCGAGCGCTTGCGCGACCTGGCGCAAGCCCGCCTGCCCGACACCGTGGTGGCGTTGGCGTTCCTGGAATTAATGACGCCGCGCCTGCCGGAACTGGTGGCCGAACTGGCCGCCACCGGCGCCGTTGATATCACCGTGGTGCCGGTATTCCTGGGCCAGGGCGGCCACGTCTTGCGCGACTTGCCGTTGATGATAGATCAATTGCGGCTGGATCACCCGCGACTGGCGATCAAGGTGGTCGAGGCGGCCGGCGAAAACGCCGCGGTGCTGGCCGCGCTGGCCGATTATTGCGTCAGTTCCGCCGTATCGGATTGAACGCCGCATGAACATGGGGCAAACGGCGATCGACATCGTCTATCTGTGGGTCGACGGCGCCGATCCGGACTGGCGCGCACGGCGCCAGTCGGCGTATGCCGAATGGCTGCGCGCGCATCCCGAACAGCTGGCGCTGTATGGCAACGTGGCAGGGCGCTACCGCGACAATGGCGAACTGATGTTCAACCTGCGCGCGCTGGAAAAATTCTTTCCCGGCCACGGCCGCGTCTACCTGGTCACCGACCGCCAGACACCGGCCTGGCTGCGCCCCTCCGGCCGGCTGACCATCATCGACCATGCGCAGCTGATACCCGAGGCGGCGCGGCCGGTATTCGACTCCGGCCATATCGAATCGTACCTGCACCATATCGACGGTTTGTCGGAACGTTTCATTTACTTTAACGACGACGTGTTTTTTGGCGCGCCATTCGATCCCGCGCTGTGGTTCGGCCAGCGCCTGACGGTGTTTACCGAAGCCGCGGCCGTCGCCCATGGCGACGCCTTGTCGGCCGACGCGCCGGCGCCGGTGAATGGCGCGGTGCTGTCGCAGCAGTGGCTATCCGCGCAGTACCCGGATTACCGCCATCAGCCACGCTTGTATTCGCATGCGCCGCGGCCGATGCTGAAAAGTGCGATGCAGGAGCTGGAACGCCTGGCGCCGGAGTTGTTCCGCCAGGTGCGTTCGACGGTATTTCGCAGCTGGCGCGTGCCGCCGCTGGTGTCGGACCTGGTCCCGCGCTGGATGGTGCACAGGGGCTATGCGCAGCAGCAAGTGCTCGATCCGCTGTATATCAGCAGCGGCGCGGCCGATGCATCGGCCCAGTTCGACATGTTGAAGGAAAAGTTCGGCGCGCTGCCGTTTTTCTGCATCAACGACACCTGCGATGACGCGGAAGACAACGATCCGCGCCTGCTGCTGATCGCCGACACCCTGGCCCGGCTGCTGCCGCAGCCGTCGTCGTTCGAGTATCCGCGGGAGTAAAACGCCGGCTCAGGCGGCGCTGGCCTGTCCGGCTAGTTGAGCGCCTTGCCGGTCCAGGCTGAAATCCTGGTGCGCGCGGCTGGCCATCGCCTGACCCAGCATCACCAGCACCGGACCGTGCGCTTCGCCCAGGCCGTGGACCAGGCTGCCCAGCGCCAGGCGCCGCACGCGCTGGTCCGGGCGGCTGCAATTTTCGATCACCACCACCGGCGTGTCGGCGCCGCGGCCTTGCTCCAGCAAGCGCCGCGCGGTGGCGATCGCTTCGCGTCCGCCCATGTATTGCACCAGCGTGTCGCAGTCGGGAATCGCGGCCTGGTCCGGCTGGTCGGGCGCGGTGCTGGATGTGAAAAACGCCACGCTGCGCGCCACGCCGCGCTTGGTCAGCGGCTGCTTGGTGGCGGCCGCCGCCGCCAGCGCGGTGGTAATGCCGGGCACCACTTCGACTTCGATGCCGGCTTCTTCCAGTGCGCGCAATTCCTCGTCGGCGCGGCCGAACATCATCGGGTCGCCGCCTTTCAGGCGCACCACCCGCGCGAATTTTTGCGCGTTGTCGATCAATTGCTTGTTGATGAACGCTTGCGCCGTCGACAGCTGGCCGCAGCGCTTGCCGACCAGGATCTTGTGCGCTTGCGGGCACAGCTCCAGCATCTCGTCAGTCACCAATGCGTCGTGCAGCACCACGTCGGCTTGCGCCAGCAGGCGCGCGCCGCGCAGCGTCATCAAGTCTTGCGCGCCGGGACCGGCGCCGATCAGCCAGACCTTGCCAAGGGAAGTAGCGGTGGAGTGTGTCATATGATTGCCTGTCTCAGTCGATCCGTATCATTCCGGCGGCGACGGTCTGGTGCGTTACTTCATCGATCAGGATAAACGCGCCCGTGGCGCGGATATCGTCGTACGCGTCGGCCGCCAGCGGCTGTTGCACGGTCAGCGCGATGCGCGCGATGTCGTTCAGTTTCAGGCCGTCGGCCGGGTGGCGCTGCTGGGTGTTGATGTCGAGCAGGCTGTCGATCGCCGTCACCTTGGCCGCGCTCTGTTTGGTGCCGTGCTTGATCCAGTATTTGCGGCGCAGGTCGAGTCCGTCTTCCGACAGCCAGCACACGTCCGCCGTCAATTGCTTGAGCAGCGTGGCCGGGCGGTCGGCGCCGGCCAGCATGTCGCCGCGCGAAATATCCAGGTACTCGTTGAGCAGCAGCGTCACCGACTGGCCCACCACCGCCGTCGGCAGCGAGCCGTCCAGCGTGACGATATCCTTGACGGTCGCGCTGTGGCCCGACGGCTGCACCAGCAGCCGGTCGCCGATGCTGACCTTGCCGGCCTCGATGCGGCCCATGTAGCCGCGGAAGTCGTTCGCTTCGTGGCCGTTATGGCGCGCCACCAGCTGCACCGGGAAGCGGAAGGGCGCGTCGTGCGAATCGTCGTAGACCGACAGCGATTCCAGCAGTTCGATCAGCGTCGGACCCTGGTACCAGCCCAGCTTGTCGCCGCGCTCGACCACGTTGTCGCCGCTCAGCGCCGACAGCGGAATCGGCGTGATGTCTTTCAAGCCCAGGCTCAGCGCGAATGCGCGGTAGGCCGCGACGATGCGGTTATAGATGGTTTCATCGTAGCCGACCAGGTCCATCTTGTTGACCGCCACCACCACGTGCTCGATTTGCAGCAGGTGGGCGATGGTCGAATGGCGCTTGGTCTGTATCAGCAAATCGACGCTGCCGTCGTCGCCCAGCTTGACTTTCGAGACGTCGATCAGGATGATCACCGCGTCGGCGGTCGAGGCGCCGGTGACCATATTGCGCGTGTATTGTTCGTGGCCCGGCGTGTCGGCGATGATGAACTTGCGTTTCGGCGTCGCGAAATAACGGTAGGCCACATCGATCGTGATGCCTTGTTCGCGTTCCGCTTCCAGGCCGTCGGTCAGCAGCGACAGGTCGACCGTGTCGCCGACGGTGCGCTTGTGTTTCGAGCGCGACATCGCGTCGAGCTGGTCGGCGAAGATGCCCTTGCTGTCGAACAGCAGGCGGCCGATCAGCGTGCTTTTGCCGTCATCGACCGAACCGGCCGTGATGAAGCGCAGCAGGCCGCGTTCGGTTTTTTGGTGGGGGACTGGATTGAGCACTGCGTTCATTAGAAATACCCTGCTTTCTTGCGTTTTTCCATCGAGGCTTCCGAGGTCTGGTCGTCCATCCGGGTCGCGCCGCGTTCGGTGATCTGGGTGATGGCGGTTTCGGCGATGATTTGCTCGACCGTCGCCGCATCCGACGATACCGGGCAGGTGCACGAAATATCGCCGACTGTACGGAAGCGCACGGTTTGCGTTTCCACCGTTTCGCCGTCGCGGGCCGGGGTCAGGTCGGTCAGCGGCACCAGCAAGCCGTTGCGCGGGATCACCTGGCGTTGGTGGGCGAAATAAATCGGCGGCAATTCCAGTTTTTCGCGGGCGATGTATTGCCACACGTCGAGCTCGGTCCAGTTCGAGATCGGGAATACGCGCATGTTTTCGCCCGGATGCACGCGGGTGTTATACAAGTCCCACAATTCCGGACGCTGCGCCTTCGGATCCCATTGGCCGAATTCGTCGCGGAAGGAAAAGATGCGTTCCTTGGCGCGGGCTTTTTCTTCATCGCGGCGCGCGCCGCCGATGCAGGCGTCGAACTGGTGTTCGGCGATGGTTTCCAGCAAGGTTACCGCTTGCGCCGCATTGCGCGAATCGGTGGCCGGGTTGCGCAGGCGTACCGTGCCGCGCTTGATCGATTCCTCGACCGAACCGACGATCAGGCGTTCGCCCAGTTGCGCCACCTTTTTGTCGCGGAAGGTGATCACTTCGTCGAAGTTGTGGCCGGTGTCGATATGCACCAGGGGGAAAGGGAACTTGCCAGGGCGGAAGGCTTTTTCAGCCAGGCGCAGCAAGACCACCGAATCCTTGCCACCCGAAAACAGCAGCGCGGGATTGGCCGATTCGGCCGCGACTTCGCGCATGATGTGGATCGCTTCCGATTCGAGGCTATCGAGGTGACGCTCGTTCAATATGGTATTCATAAGCCAGTCTTTATTGGTTTTTTAAAGCGGTTGGTTCAAGCTGCCACGGATTTGATGCGTATCAGCTTGCCGTCCACCATGTGCAAGCCGCATTCCTTGGAATCCGGGTTTTCCCACCACCAGCGGCCGGCGCGCACATCTTCGCCCGGTTCGATGGCGCGGGTGCAGGGCTGGCAGCCGATCGATGGATAACCCTGGTCATGCAGCGCATTGTAGGGCACATTGTTGTCACGAATATATTGCCACACATCTTGTTCCGACCAGTCGGCCAGCGGATTGAACTTGGCCATGCCGTGCGCGGTATCGTCTTCCTGCACATGCAATTCGGCGCGGGTGGCCGATTGCGCGCGGCGCTGGCCGGTGACCCAGGCCTTGTTGCCGGCCAGCGCGCGGCCCAGCGGCTCGACCTTGCGGATGCGGCAGCATTCGCGGCGCATTTCGATACTGTCGTAAAAGGCGTTGATGCCATGCTGTTCGACATAAGCCGCCACGGCTTCCGGTCGCGGCCGGTACAGGCTAATGTCGCTGCCGTAGGTATCCTTGACCTGGTCCAGCACGGCCAGCGTTTCCGCATGCAAACGACCGGTCTCCAGTGAAAAGATAGCGATCGGCAGTTTCGCCTTCAAGATCATGTCGGTCAGCACCATGTCTTCGGCAGCCAGGCTGGAGGCGAACACGGCCGGCGAAAAGTCGGCGGCGATGCGGGCCAGCGTGGCCTGGCTATCCGCCACCAGTTGAGGTAAGTCGCTCATCAGGCCAGTCCTCAGATGCCGGCGGCATTATTGATGTCGGGGTTCTGGCCTTCACGGTGGTGACGGCGGAACAGCGGCGCTTTTTGATCCCATGACGCCTGGTAGGTTTCGGAAAAGACCGACAAGCCTTTCAGGGCGTCATGGATGCTGCGGTCCGGCCGCGTGTCGTAGGCGTTGAAGCCGACCCGGTGCATCGAAAACAACTGGTCGCGCAACACATCGCCGATGGCCCGCAATTCCCCCTTGAAACCGAGGCGCGAACGCAGGTTGAAGGCGATCGAATACCCCCGGCCATCGGTGAATTTCGGGAAGTCGACGCCGATCACGGCCAATTTCTCGACATCGCCTGCCAGGGTTTCCGGCCGCTCGTCGCTAGCCAGCCACACGCCGATGTCCGGCAAGCGTGTTTCTAAAACAGCGCGCTGGGCCAGCCAGACGGCCAGCGGCACGATGACCTTGCCGGCCGGCACTTCAATCGTGTCGGCGGCCTGGCCTTCGTCCAGCCGCAGCAAGCCAAAGTCATTGGCGACCACGGCGCGGTCCTTGATGATTTCCGGGCGTACTTCAAACATATTCGTCTTCTCCTACCAGGTTGCCGACCTTGATCGGCGTTGCATACACATATTCCTTGAACGGGGCGAGGCCGAGACGCTGCGCGGTGTCGACAAAACGTTCGTCTTCATAACGTTCGCGGACATACACTTGCAGCAAACGGTCGACCACTTCCGGCATTTGCTGGGCGGAGAACGATGGTCCGATGATCTTGCCGATGGCGGCTTTATTACCCTGCGAGCCGCCGATCGACACTTGATACCATTCGCTGCCATCCTTGTCGACGCCCAGCACGCCGATGCTGCCGACGTGGTGGTGGCCGCAGGCATTGATGCAGCCGGAAATATTCAATTCGATGTCGCCGATGTCGTGCTGGTAATCGATATTGTCGAAACGCTCGGCGATGGCGGCCGCGATCGGCAGCGACTTGGCGTTGGCCAGCGAGCAGAAATCGCCGCCGGGGCAGCAGATCATGTCAGTCAGCAAGCCGATATTCGGCGTCGCCAGGTTATGCGCCTTGGCTTCCAGCCACAGTTGGTACAGTGCCGATTGCTTGACGTCGGCCAGCACCAGGTTTTGCTCATGGGTCACGCGCAATTCGCCGAAGCTGTAACGGTCGGACAGGTCGGCGGCGAAGTCGATTTGCTCGGCGGTCGCGTCGCCCGGCGGCACGCCGGTTTTCTTCAGCGACAGCACCACCGCCGCATAACCCGGGCGCTGGTGCGGCTTGACGTTGCGCAGCAGCCAATTGGCAAAGGCTTTCTTGTCTTCGTGGCCGGCCGCCGGATTGACATCTTCCAGCGTTTCGTAGGCCGGCGGATTGAAATACTGCGCCACGCGGCTCATTTCCTCGACCGTCAGGGTTTCCGGACCGTCTTTCAAATCGACCCATTCCGCTTCGACCTGGCGCGTGAATTCTTCGACGCCTATGGCTTTGAGCAAGATCTTGATGCGCGCCTTGTATTTATTGTCGCGCCGGCCGTACTGGTTGTAGACCCGCATCACGGCTTGCACATAGGTCAGCAAATGTTGCCACGGCAGGAATTCGCGCACCACGCTGCCCAGGATAGGGGTGCGGCCCATGCCGCCGCCGACCATCACCTTGAAGCCGACTTCGCCGGTCTCGTTGCGCACCGCCGTCAAGCCGATGTCGTGCACCGCGATCGCGGCGCGGTCTTCCAGCGCGCCATTGATGGCGACCTTGAACTTGCGCGGCAAGGCGATGAATTCCGGGTGGAAGGTACTCCATTGGCGCAACACTTCGGCGTACGGGCGCGGATCGATGATTTCATCGGCGGCGACACCGGCGTACGGGTCGGATGTTGTATTTCGGATACAGTTACCCGAGGTCTGGATCGCATGCATTTCAACCGAGGCCAGGTCGGTCAGGATATCGGGCGTTTGCTCCAGTGCTATCCAGTTGAACTGGATATTCTGGCGCGTCGTGAAATGGCCATAACCGCGGTCGTATTTGCGGGCGATATGGGCAAACATGCGCATCTGGGCCGAGGACAGCAAGCCGTACGGCACGGCGATGCGCAACATGTAAGCGTGGCGCTGCATGTACAAGCCATTTTGCAGGCGCAGCGGAATGAATTCCTCTTCCGTCAATTCATTCGCGATACGCCGTTCGACCTGGTTGCGGTACTGGGCGATGCGTTCTTTGACGATGAGGTGGTCGTACTGATCGTAGTGATACATAGCTAGTCCTAAATATGTGCCTGAATGAGAGAGTGCGTGTTTGACTTCTTATTAGTAGATCAGCTTGATCGCCACACTGGTCAGCGTCATGGCCAGCAAGACGCGCAGGAATTTTTCCGGTACCGAGCGCGCCACCCACGAACCGAGGGTAATGCCGGGCAGCGAGCCGATCAGCAGCGAAAACAGCAGTGCCCAGTGGATCGAGCCCAGCCACCAGTGGCCGAGCGCGGCAATTGCCGTCAGCGGCACGGCGTAGGCGATGTCGGTGCCAGCCACTTCCGCCGAGCTCATGCTTGGATACAGCAATACCAGTAGTGTTGCGCCAATCGCGCCGGCGCCGATCGACGACACCGTGACCAGCACGCCCAGCACGGCGCCGGAAATGACGGTGGCGCTGGCGAGCTGCTTGCCTTGTAATTGTTTCTCGGGATGGGCGTTCATCCACGCCATCATTTTGCTTTTGAATACCAGGGCGACTACCGTCAGCAATACCGAGCCGGCGATCGAATACCGAATCACCTGGCCTATGCCAGGTGTCAGGGCGCCGAATGATTTCAGCGCCAGCGTCGCTGCCACGGCCGCCGGCAAGGCGCCGCAGCACAGCAGTTTGACGATGTCCCAGCGTACCGTGCCGCGCAAGCGGTGGGTCAGGGTGCCGGCGCTCTTGGTGATCGAAGCGAATGCCAGGTCGGTGCCGACCGCGACCGATGGCGCGACGCCGAACAGCAGGGTCAATAGCGGCGTCATCAACGATCCGCCGCCGACGCCAGTCATTCCTACCAGTAATCCGACCGCAAATCCCGAGACTATATAAGACAAAGTCATGCATGCACCCCCAAAGTACCTGTAATAGTAATAAACTTCGTCTTTATTCCATACTACTTAGTACTCATTTGCTTATATGCGTTATGCGTATAAGCATGAATGCAAAATCACTGCGCAGCGCCGGCCAAGGCCGGTCATGGCGCGATTTTTCCAGGGCAAACCAGCAATGAATCTTCATCAATTGCGCTTCGTGCGCGAAGCGGTCCGCCAGAATTACAACTTGACCGACGCCGCCAAGGCCTTGTTCACGTCGCAGCCGGGGGTCTCGAAAGCCATCATCGAGCTGGAAGAAGAGCTGGGTGTGGATATTTTCACACGCCACGGCAAGCGGATACGCGGCTTGACCGAGCCGGGCCGGCTGGTGCTGGAATCGGTCGAATTGATCATGCAGGAAATCGACAGCCTGAAGCGCATCGGCAAGGAATACGCGGCGCAAGACAGCGGCAGTTTCACGATTGCCACCACGCATACCCAGGCCCGGTATACTCTGCCGAAAGTGGTGCAGGCGTTCATGCTGAAATTCCCGAAGGTGAGATTGTCTTTATTGCAGGGAAATCCGCGCCAGATCGCCGAAATGGTGCAGCGCGACCAGGCCGACCTGGCGATCGCCACCGAATCGATCGCCGCCATCGATGGCTTGATCACGTTACCATGTTACCAATGGGAACATGTGGTGGTGGTGCCGATCGATCATCCCTTGCTGAAATCGAAGTCGCTGACACTGGAAGAAATCGCCGCCTACCCGCTGATTACCTATGACAGCGCATTTGCCGGACGCAACAAAATCGACCATGCGTTCGTGTTGCGCGGCTTGAAGCCGGATATCTTGCTGGAAGCCATAGATGCCGACGTGATCAAGACTTATGTCGAGTTGGGCATGGGCATTGGTATCATAGCGGGCATGGCGTTCGACGCCGAGCGCGACAAAAACCTGCGTGCGATTCCGGTCGGCCACCTGTTCGGCATGAATGTGTCGCGGGTAGCGGTCAAGCAGGGCGCTTATTTGCGCAGCTATATCTACACCTTCATCGAATTATTGACGCCGACGCTGAACCGCAAATTGATCGAACAGGCGATGAGCGGCGACAAGGAACACTACGAGCTTTAAGCCGGCAAGAAATTTCCGGAGAAGTAAATCCACACTATGACAGAGAAGAAACACATGATTACCGACCTAGCCAAATACTACGCAGACATCGCCCAGCAGTACGACAGCGTGTATGCCAAGCCGGAGCGGCTGGATGACCTGGACGACTTGCATGAAAAATTGGAAGAAGTGCTGAGTGGCCATAAAGTATTGGAAATTGCTTGCGGCACCGCGTACTGGACCCAGACCATCGCCGATGTCGCCGAATCGGTGCTGGCCACCGATATCAACCCTGAAATGGTGGAACTGGCCAAAACCCGCGGCCTGGCCGACGATGTGGTGCAATTCAGCCTGGCCGACGCGTTCGATTTGCCAGCCGACATAGGCAGCTTTACTGCCTGTTTCGCCGGTTTCTGGTGGTCGCATGTGAAACGCGAAGACCAGGAAAAATTCCTCGGCCAATTACGGACCAAGCTGGGCAAGGATGTCTTGCTGGTGCTGATCGACAATAACTATGTCGACGGCAGCAGCACGGTGATCGCCCGTACCGATGCCGAAGGCAATACCTATCAATTCCGCACCGGTGACGATGACCAACGTTATGAAGTATTGAAAAACTTCCCGTCGGACAGCACGCTGCGCAAGAAAATGGCGTCCTCGGTACGCGAAATCCGCATCACCCGCCTGGAGTATTACTGGATGCTGAGCTGCCGCCTGAAATAATATGCGGCATTTTTCACGCTGAAATTCGCTGGCGCGTCCTGCGCCAGCCTGACTCTTCCTCTCCGTTTTCTGTTGACGACGCCTTGCGTCAGGCTTTCTTGCGCTGGTCTATTTCTTATTTTATTTCCGTGTGGAAAAACAAAAATGATGTCAATGTCATATTGTTGAAGTATTTAATAGGCATCATCCGACACGGTATCAAGGAAGCAATAATCTTGTTCAACTTAATTTAGAGAATCTCAAGTGAAAAAACTTACTCTGGCAGCACTGATCTTGGCTGGCTTCGCCGCATCGGCGCAGGCGCAATCGAATGTCACCATCTATGGCTTGATCGATCTGGGCCTGGCCAAGACCACCGGCCAATCGACCGTTGAGCGCGAAAACAACGCCTCGCGCCTGGGGTTCAAGGGCACGGAAGAACTCGGCGGCGGCTTGTCGGCAATTTTCAACCTGGAAAACGAAATCCTGGCCGACACCGGCGCGCAAAAAGGCGTATTTTTTGAACGCCAGGCATATGTCGGCTTGAAAGGCGGGTTTGGTACCGCCATCCTCGGCCGCACCAAGAACCTGATCGATGGCACCATCGCCCGCGTCGACCCATTCAATACCTACGGCGTGATTGGCAAGAACAACGAAGCGTTGCTGCGTTCGGGCGTCGGCTCTTCGCGCGTCAACAACGCCATCACCTTCAACAGCCCAAGCTTTGACGGTGTGGTCGGCAGTGTGCAATATGTATTAAGCGAAACCCCGGGCGGCAGCAATGGCGCGCTGGGTTTGCTGACCTACGACAATGGCCCGATCAGTTTGCATGGCGGCTACGAACAAGTGGCGCAAACCGTGGCCAGCACGGTCAAGCCTAATCTGTGGTCGCTCGGCGGCGCGTATAAATTCGGCCCGGCCAAAGTGACCGCGGCCTACACCAAGGGCGACACCAAGGTTGCCACCACCGGAGATTTCCGCTCCTACCTGGTTGGCTTGATCTACACGGCCGGCAATGGCGACGCCAAGGCATCGTATGGCAAGCAACAGCAAAGCAGCAATAAAGTATCGGACCTGGATATCTACAAGGAATACGGCGTCGGTTACGACTACCACCTGTCGAAACGTACCGACCTGTACGCTTACGCCGGCCGCGAGCAAGTCAAGTCGCTGACGTCGTACCAGATCGGCATCGCCCACAAGTTTTAATCCGGCTATTGCGCTGACTGCTACGGCAACTTCGAGGCGTCCTTGCGGGCGCTTTTTTTATGATGTCGGCGATGGCAGCGGCAACAGGATATCGATGCGCGTGCCGCCATCGTCGTGTTGCTCCCCATCGCTGTTGTTGGGACCGATACTGATCGTACCGTGCAAGGCCCAGACCCGCTCGCGCATGCCGAGCAAACCCAGCGATGCGGCTTTTTCCAGGTCGCTGTCTTCGATGCCGAGGCCATCGTCCTGGATCGTGATTTCCAGTTTCGAGTCGAGGCGGTGCAAGGCGATCGTCACATTGTTGGCCTGGGCATGGCGCGCGATATTGGTCAGCGATTCTTGCACGATGCGATAAATCGCGGTACTGAAGGCGTCGTCCAATATCAAGTCCGCTTCATCGGCCAGCAATTCAAAGTGCACCTTATGGCGCTCAAGAAATTCTTGGCGCAAACTTTGCAGTGCGAAGTACAAGCCGCCTTCATCCAGTGCGCGCGGCCGCAGGTTGCTGGCCAGGCGGCGCAGCGAAGTGATCGCGGTGACCAGCAAACCATCCATATTATGCAAGATGCGCGCGGTGTCCGGGCAGTGGGCGGCATGTTGCGCCGCCAGCGTCAGGTCTAGCCGCAAGGTGGCCAATAACTGTCCCAGGTCGTCATGCAATTCGCGCGCGATGTATTTACGCTCTTCTTCGCGGATGGTTTGCAAGGCGGACGACAGTTGCCGCAGTTGCGAAAACGAACGCTCTAGTTGCTCGTGTACTTGTTTGCGTTCGGTAATGTCGCGCACGATGATGGTGTACACGGGGAAACCATGTTCCAGCAAGACTGAAATCGAACCTTCCAGCGGAAATTGTTCGCCACTGGCTTTCAGGCCGCTGACCGCATAATCGGTGACCCGCCTTCCCATCATCCGTAAATTCAGGCCGCTGTCGCCAAAATGCCCCGCGGCCTCATGTTCGCCAAAGGTCCGCAGATCGCGTGGAATGAATTGATCGAGCGCCGCGCCGCGCATCGCGTGCACGGTGCTGCCGAACATCGCCGCCGCCGCCGGATTGGCGCGCAAGATGGTTTGTTGATCGTCGACGGTGATGATCGCATCGCTGGCGCTGTCGATGATGCTGCGGCTGCGATCCGGTTCGGCGCTGTTCTTGCGGATGGCCAGGCGCAAAGCGAGCAGCAGCCCGGCGATCGCCAGCGGCATGGCGCGGTACAGGGATGGCTTGGACTTGCCCGATGCAATCATGGCGTGGCTCCAGTGGCGCGGGGCAATAATAGGAATAACACCACACTAATCTAGCCGTGGGCGTAGATGTTTGATCTGGAACAAGTGCGGAGAGTCGCGCCCCAGGAGCGGGGCGCGCAGGAGGGGGAATTACATTTGTTTGAACAGATGCAAGAAGCTGCGGCTCACTTCCAGCTTGTCCGGCTTGCCTTTGATCAGTACCAGGTGACGGCCGCGAATATCGCGGGTCACGCCTTCGATCGCGTTCACATTCACCAGCGTCGCACGGTGGATTTGCCAGAACAGCGACGGATCAAGCTCTTCCGCCAGGTCGCGCACCGGTTTGCGTATCAGCGCTTCGTATTTGGCGGTTTGCACGCAGGTATATTTTTCGTCGGAACGGAAAAACAGGATTTCCTCGACCGGGATCATGCGCAAATCCTGGCCGATGCTGGCCTGTATCCACTGCAGATAAGTCGGCTTGGCAACGATTTTCTCCGCCAACTGCGACAACATCGCGGTCACGCTGCTATTCAATTCCGCGCCCGGCCTGGCGAGCCGGGTTTTCAAGCGGTCCACCGTGATTTGCAGGCGTTCGCGCTCGGCTGGCTTTAACAGATAATCGACGGCGCCCCGCTCGAACGCTTCCACCGCGTGCACATCGTAGGCGGTGACGAAGACGATGTGGCTTTTATTGCCGATCGCTTGCGCCGCTTCCATGCCGGTCTTGCCAGGCATGCGGATATCGAGAAAAGTAAAGTCCGGCTTTAACTGGTCGACCAGTTCGATGGCTTCGTCGCCATTCTTCGCCTCGCCCAGGATATCGAGTTCAGGCCATACTTCGTTTAGGCTCATGCGCAATTGTTCGCGCATTAATCGTTCATCGTCGGCAATGATGGCTGTAGGCATGATCTGAATGAGGCAGTGAGGTCTGGTGGATGTTGATTATTCAACGAATTGTCGGATTAATCAATCGCTATGTTGTTTGGATAATTGATAAGGTACTTCGATCGCCGCGCACACGCCGCTTGGGTGGTTTTGCGTAATCTGCAAACTGCCTTGTTCGCCATGCAGCAACTTCAGGCGTTCGCGGATAGTCGGCAAGCCGAGGCCGGTGCCATCGCTGGGCACGGCGCCAAATCCCAGTCCATCGTCGGTGACCGAAACGCGCAATTTATTGTGTACCACTTCCGCCAGCACTTTCAGCGTGCCGCCTTCGGGCTTGCATTCGAGGCCATGCTTGATGGCGTTTTCGACCATTGATTGCAGCATCATCGGCGGGAAGGCCGCGCTGCGCAGTCCTTCGGGAACATTGAAGTCGACGGTCAGGCGTTCTTCCATGCGCATCTTTAACAGATCCAGGTAAGCCAGCACCATGTCGGCTTCCCGGCCCAGGTTGGTAATCAGGGTGTTGTCCCGCATTTGCGGCAATACCGCGCGCAGATACATGATCAGGCTGCGCTGCATTGCCGAGGCGCGCGGGGGATTGGTCTGTATCAAGTGTTCTACCGACGCCAGTGTATTAAACAGGAAGTGCGGTTCGACTTGCGCCTGCATCATTTGCATCTTTGCTTCGCTCAGCTGGCGCTGCATCGATTCGCGCTCGGCGGCGGCGTTGGCCGTGATGGTTTCCGCTTCGGCCCGCTTCTTGCCGCCGACCAGGGCCTTGGTCGCAAACAGCGCCAAGACCAGCAAGGACACAAAACTCTTGAACCAGGTCGACGCCTGCTTATGGTAGCGGCTGACCTTTTGTTCGGCCGCGTCGTCCACCGCTTCTTCGATCGCGTTCGATAACTCTTCGCTGATTTGCGGCGGCAAGTCGATGTGTACCGAATTGCCGGATTCGTCGGTCGTGAACGGCGACACCGGTTTGGCCGGTTTCGCCGGCTTGGCTGGACGGGCCGGCTGGGCTGGTGGTTCCGGCGGTGCAACCTTGCCATCGCTCGACTCGTCGTTTTCGCTACCGCCATCTTCGCTGTCGACACTTGGGGTGTCAACTGTGCTGCGCCGATTCTTGCTGTTGCGCGGATTGAAATGAATGCCGGTGTCATCGATCAAGATATTGGTTTCACCATTGGCGCGATTGCCGCGCTTGTTTGGCTTGCTGGAAACTTCAGGAATCGGCTCGGAAGAAAACAATTCATCCTGCAAGATCGAACCGGCGATCAGTGCCAGGGCCGCAAAGAGAAAGAATTTCCACCATGAAAGCTGCGTGACCCACGTTGCCGTTGCGTCGAAGCCGCGGTGTATCCATGCCGCGAGCGTCTTCAATATGGCTGGTGCTTTAGAGATAGCAAACATGTAGATACTTTCAAATGCAAATTAGTCGATGCAACTGGTAAGGCAAGTGTAACTGAAGCTGGCGGTGCTTTTATGGCATCGGCCTTGCCTGCTCCGGTAGCGTATGCCGATGTTGTCACTGTAAATAAAGAGCGCTCTGCACGCCATCCAATTGCGACAGCCTGCAAGAATCAGGGCCTGGAGTGAGCGCAGGGCGTATCAAACCGTGCTGTGCGCTAAAAAAACTTGCGCTCCCACAGGGCCTTTGCTATAGTTCGCCCCCTCGCAGAACGCCGCATGCAAATGCAAAGTGAAGCGGGGATAAAAAGAGGGTTGACGAAACAAGCGAAACGCTTCATACTCTTCCTTCTTCGCAGCTGACAAACACAACGCTTTGTCGATAGCGCGAAAGCGGTACGGAATTCGGTTCTTTAACAATTAACAGTCGATAAGTGTGGGCGTTTGATGCCAGTGCAGCGTTGCTTAGGCAATGTCAAACTACAAGCATTAAATGCTCACAAGAAGTAATTGAAATAGGACGCTTTGAAAAAAGTGGCCTGTCAGTATTTTGAGTGAGCGACCTGTCAGAAA
>NZ_HG322949.1:4147752-4237214 GCF_000723165.1 Janthinobacterium agaricidamnosum NBRC 102515 = DSM 9628 | reverse complement strand
GCGGATTTTTATGCGTAACCGGCTGGCGTGAAAAACATAAAAGGGGGAGCAGGCCGCAGGCCTGCTCCCCCTTTTATGACGCCGGGCCGGCCCGGCGAATCCAACTTGCTTCTTTATTGCGGCGGATAAGTCACCGTCAGCGTATACGACGATGTCGTCGCGTAGCCGTTCAGCAATACATACACATCCCCGTTCACTGCCAGGCTGATGCTGCAGGTTTCCGCGCTGCTTGGACCATCCGATTTGCAATCGTAGCTGGTGGTGGTCGGCGCCGTATTTTTGCGCACATACAAATCGCTGTCGCCGCTGCCGCTCAGCACTGCCTTGAAACTCCCGCCTGCCGCCTTGAACGGACCGAAGGTTTTCTTTTGGTTCTTGGCCAGGCTGCCGCTGAAGGTTTCGACCTTGTCCGGCGGCGGCAAGGCTCCTGGCCCATCGCTGCCCAGCTCGATCGCATACGCGGCCGCCAGGCGTGCAAATTTCAATGCATGCAGCGCCTGGTTGCCGGAGTTGGCATAAGTGTCGTTAGCGCTGTGGATATGCGGATTGTCTTGCGAAAACGCGGTTTCAAATGGCATCGAGGCGGCATAACCCTGCGCTGTCCAGGAGGCATGGTCGGAGCAGCCGTAACCGCAAGTGTCGTAGCCGATACTCAGCGTCGGTAAATAAGTGTTGATCAGTTTCACGGCAAAGGCATTTTGCTGGCTGTCGGTATAGTCGGTGTAGATATAAATATCGTTCGGCGAACCTTTGTAATTGGTCATGTCCAACTGCATCACGCCAACCACATTGACATTATTGGCCTTGAAGTTTTGCGCAATCTCTTGCGAGCCGCGCAAGCCGACTTCTTCGGCCGCATAGGCGATCAATTTGATGGTACGTCGCGGAACATAGCCATTTGCCAGCATCGCGCGCAATGCTTCGGTCATGCTGGCGATGCCGGAGGCATCGTCATCGGCGCCCGGCGCCCGCATGCTTTCGCCGGAACCGTTTTGATTGATGGAGTCCAGGTGCGCGCCGAGCACCACTACCTCGGCGCCATTGTCGCTGCCATTGATCGTCAGGATCACCGATTTCTGGGAGTAGCCGGCATGGGTAAACTGGCTGACGCTGATATCGCTGCGCCCGCTTGCCATGGTGCTCCATTTTTGCTTGAGCCAATTGGAAGCATTCACGCCGCCGCTGGTGTTGTAGTAGCGGTTGGTGAAGCCGGACAAGTCGACGATGGTTTGGGCGATGTTGCTATCTTGCATTTGAGCCAGTACCGGTGTCACCAGCGCCTGCTGGTCGATCGCATACGATGGCCGGCTCGATGCGGCCAGGCTGGCCGGGGCTTTTGTCAATGCCTGCTTGCCGGCGCTTTCGCTGGCGTGATACATGAAGCCGCCGCAACGTTTGAGTTCCTGGTGGATCGCCGCCGACAGCAGGCGCATCTGCTGGTCGTCGACTTCGACCAGGTGAACTTTTTCGCTGCCCGACAGACTGCTTGTGCCTGCCTGTATCAGCCGGCTTTCCCTGGCAATCGCTAACGGCGCCGCTTTTTGTAACTGGGCGTAGGCGGCGTCGCCGAGCGTGATCCAGCTTTTGGGCGTATCCGCCGCTACAGCCTGGCTTACACCCAATAGATTGGCGCTGAATAAGGCGAACCAGAAGCAACGACGCAGGACGACATTTTGATGAATTCCCATCTTTTCCTTTTTTATCAGTTAATTTTGATCAATCAAATTTTCGATTGACCCGCTATTATTATTGATAAAAAAGATTGAAAAATCACCAATTGATTCTATTGGCGTATTTTTTTTAAAAACTTCAGTATTTGACCTTGATCGGGTTTCATTCAATCATGGCAAACTTGCTTTCTATCCATTGACAGGGCCATCACGGCTATCGCATATTTCTATACTTTATTGAATGGAGGAAACATCAAGTGCGTATCCGTTTATCCCTTGCTATTATATTGGCAACTAATCTTTTGCTGGGTATCGCTGTTGTCAAAGCCGAGCCCGTCAGCCAGTACGAGCAATTGCGTACCCAACTCTTTGCCGGCGTGGCCACTACCGCGATCTTCAGCCCTGCCGAATGCCAGAATCCGGCCAGCACCGCCGCGCCGCGGGCCTTGTCCGGTGGCTTGGCGATACGTGACTTCTTCGAAGTCGCTGGCAAGAATATTGGTTTTGCCAATCAGCACCTGACGGTACGTGCGGATGGCACGACGGTGCTTGAGTTGGTGCAATACCGCGCGCTGCCCGACGATACCGGAACCGTGACGGTGCGTTCCTTGTCACCGGTGACGTATCAGCCGCTATCAGCCGCGCAAGTATTCCAATGCACGCTGGGCAAGGGACTGCGCTTCGTCCACGGCTGACCGGCATCGCTTGCTGATCGTGCAGACATAAAAAAACCGGCATACGCTGCAAAACGTATGCCGGTTTTTTATGGCCAGATTCAGCCCTGGACTTCTTTTTCAGGCAGTGCGATCTGGTTGTCGACACTGAACTGGTAATCCTTGAAGACGTGCTCGGCGCTGAGGATTTGGTAATCGCCATTGTCGAGCTTGTGTGTCGTGTCTTTCAAACGATAGGTGTAATGGCCGCAAGTCCAGCAATTGAAATTGCGCATATGCGTGCACAAACACGTCTTGTCCATCACCACCACGGTCTTTTGTTCCGGATGGGCCGCCACTTCGCGGTTGTAGGAATTGATGTAGGCGCAATTACCGGTCGCATCCAGCAGGTAGCCGTACGATTCGCAGCCCGGACGGATGCCGGCGCCGATGGCCGGTGTGTTTTTCAGCATGCGCATCGGGTAGCCGGTCGGCGACACGCCGTTGACGATGATGTCTTCTTCCTGGGCCTTGGCGTATTCCTGCTTGACCTTGGCTGGCAAGCCGCATTCGTGAGTGATGGTGAAGCGGGTGGCCACTTGCACGCCGGCCGCGCCTGCTTCCAGGAACGATACCGCGTCGCTGCCGGTAAAGATGCCGCCTGCGGCGATCAGCGGGATATCGAGCTGTTCAGCTTTCAGGTAGGCAAGGATTTCCGCCGTGATGATATGCAAATCGTAATTTGCCCAATCCATGCCGAAACCCAGGTGGCCGCCGGCCAATGGCCCTTCGACGATGATGAAGTCAGGCAAACGGTCGAGCTTGGCGTTCTTGCGCAAGAAGATTTGCAGCGCGCGCACCGACGAGACGATGATGCCCAGCTTGGCGTCGCGGAAACGCGGGTGATCCGCCATCAAGGCGAACGAGCCGAAGTGCAGGCCGGCCGACAGGGTGATGCCGTCGATGCCGGCGTCCAGCGCGGCGTTCAGGCGCACGCGCAAGGTTTCGCGCGGGCCGTTCATGGTCAGCTTTTCCATGCAATTGACGAAAATCAGGCCATCGCCTTTTTTCGCTTCCATGGTCTTTCCGATGTGCAAGCGCTGGGCTTCCGCCAGGCGGCCCAGGTCGAACTGGACCACCGCCTTGTCGCTATTATTGATGTTGAATTTGTACAGCTTCGTCTTGTCTTTGACAAAAGTGGTATCGAAGCGGCGATCCGAAACATCTTCCACCATCGCATCCGAGATATGGCCGATGCCGTTCAATCTGGCCGCTTCCAGCGCCAGCTCCGAAGTGGAAATATCCACACCCATTCCGCCTATCATGATGGGCACATATTCTTTTTTGCCAAATCTCAGGCGGAAATCATCAACACGTTTCATTGCTATCCTTAGACTACCGTGGTTATCACTGAGCCAGATGTGCGTTTGCCCCCGCTGCCATCATAGGCGGCAGGCGCTGTGCACGAACTTTGCGCAGCCTCAATTCTACCTTATGCAGGCAGGCTCCCCGAGGCTGGTCGCACAGATTGGTATTCTGCGCACAGATTGCTATTTTGCGATTAATCGCGGAAATTATTAAATTCGAGCGGCATGTCCGGCACGTCCTTGCGCAGCATCGCCATGGCGGCCTGCAAGTCGTCGCGCTTGGCGCCGGTGATGCGCACGGCTTCGCCCTGGATGCTGGCTTGCACCTTCATCTTGCTATCCTTGATGACGCGCACGATTTTCTTGGCGTCGTCGGTCTCGATGCCATTCTTGATCTTGATGATTTGCTTGACCTTGTCGCCGCCGATTTTCTTGATATCGCCTTCGTCAAGGAAGCGTACGTCGACCTTGCGCTTGGCCAGTTTATTGGTCAGCACGTCGCGTACCTGGCTCAGCTGGAAATCGGAATCGGCGAAAGCGCTCAATTCGTTTTCCTTTTGTTCGACGCGCGCATCGCTGCCCTTGAAGTCGAAACGGGTCGAGATTTCCTTGTTGGCTTGCTCGACGGCGTTTTTTACTTCGATCATATCGGCTTCGGAAACTACATCAAATGACGGCATGGTCTATTCCTTTGTGTGTGGCGGGCGCGTAGATTCAGCGCGCCGGGCCGCGCATATTCTTGCAAGAATGGCGCAGCCGCGTTAAAGATGCGACATTTTAACGGACAACGGGCGGGCTGCCCTTGTCCAGAGCTGGTTTTTTGTGTGTTTCGCTCTATAATCAAGCAAAAATATCGGTACGCCATGCATCCACAGCTCCCCATCCAGCACAATTTCCCGCTCCAGTCCCTGAACAGCTTCGGTATCGCCGCCAGCGCCCACGCTTATCTGCGGGTCATATCGCTGGCCGATTTGCAGGCCGCGCTGGCCGATCCGGTGCTGGCCGCGTTGCCGCGCCTGCTGCTGGGCGGCGGCAGCAATATCGTGCTGACCGGCAACTTTCCCGGGCTGGTATTACATATGGCGATACGCGGCATGGAGATCGCCGGCAACGACGACCAATACACCTACGTGCGCGCGGCGGCCGGCGAAAGCTGGCACGGTTTTGTGTGCTGGACGCTGGAGCAAGGCTTGGGCGGGCTGGAAAACCTGTCCCTGATCCCGGGTACCGTCGGCGCCGCGCCGGTCCAGAATATCGGCGCCTACGGCGTCGAAATCAAGGATGTGTTGCACAGCGTGACTGTATTCGACAGCCAGCGCGGCACCACGTTTACGATGACGGGCGACGCTTGCCGTTTTGCTTACCGCGACAGCATCTTCAAGCAAGCCGAAGGGCGCGGCTGGGTGATCCTCGACGTGACGTTTGCCTTGCCTAAACAATGGTCGGCCAATCTGCGCTACGCCGAGCTGGCGCAGGCGCTGGCGGAACAGGGAGAACAGCCGCCGAGCGCGCAGCAGGTGGCACGGAGCGTGATCGCGATCCGGCGCCGCAAATTGCCCGATCCCGCGGTGATCGGCAATGCCGGCAGTTTTTTCAAGAATCCGGTGGTATCGCGCGAGCAATGTCTAGCTTTACTGGAAACATTTCCAGCGCTGGTGCACCATGCCCAGCCCGACGGCACGGAAAAATTGGCGGCTGGCTGGCTGATCGATCAATGCGGCTGGAAGGGCAAAAGCCTGGGGCCGGCTGGCGTGTATGCCAAGCAAGCCCTGGTCTTGGTCAATCACGGCGGTGCCAGCGGGGCCGATATTACGGACCTGGCGCAGGCGATCCAGCACGATGTGTCGGCTCGTTATGGCGTGCTGTTGTCGCCGGAACCGATTTTTGTGTGACGATGGAGAACAGGGATGACACTGTAGCGAGCGTCATCCTGTCAGGCTGATCAGCCGAAGTGGCAAACGTAGTCCAGCGTTTCGACCGTTTCGATATCGAAGTGGGAATTGCCGCTCACCTGGAATTGCTGGCCGCCTTCGTAGCTGGTCCACACTTCGCTGTCGGCCAGGCGCACCTTGCATTTGCCGGCCACGATTTCCATGGTTTCCGGCGCACCGGTATTAAAACGCAGCGACGAGACAAAAATCACGCCCACGCTTTTTTTCGTGCCATCAGGGAAGATGACGTTGTGCGACACGCATTTGCCGTCGAAATAGACATTCGATTTCTTGACGACGCTGACATTGTCCAGTTGTGTGCTCATGTAACGATCCTAGGTTAAATTTTTTCGTTTGAAGTTTCCGGCAGTTCGGCCGCGTTACCGACCTGGTTGCGGCCATTGCGCTTGGCCGCATACAAGGCCTGGTCGGCCAGGTGGATCAGTTGCTCCACGCTCGACGACGGCGATGGCACGATGCGCGCCACGCCGATCGACATCGTGACGATGCCCGCCGGCAGCGCTTGCGGATTGTCCAGCGCCAGGCCTTCCAGGTGACGCCGGCACGCTTCCGCCAGCACCAGCGCGCCAGCCAGTTCAGTCCCCGGCAATACCAGGGCAAATTCCTCGCCGCCGTAACGGGCAACCAGGTCGGCCGGGCGTTTCAGGTGCTCGGTCAGCACCGCCGCCACTTTCTTCAGGCACAGGTCGCCCGCCAGATGGCCAAAAGTATCATTGTAATTCTTGAAATGATCGATATCGCATAGCAGCAAGCTCAACGCTTCTTGCTCGCGCTGGCCGCGCTGCCATTCGAATTGCAGCACTTCATCGAAGCGGCGCCGGTTGGCGATGCCGGTCAAGCCGTCCAGCGCCGCCAGTTTTTGCAGTTCGATATTGGCGTCGGCCAGGTTTTTCTGGCTTTCGCGCAAGAAGCGGAATGCCTGGTCGCGCTGCAAGCGGCTGATATGGGCCGCCGAGTGGTAGCGTATGCGCGCCAGCAACTCCAGCCGGTCCGGCAATTTGACGACGTAATCGTTGGCGCCGACGGCAAAGCTGTGCGCCTTCAGTTTTGGATCTTCCTTGGCCGAGAGCACGATCACCGGCGTATGGTTCAATTCTTCCGTCTCGCGATATTGCTGGATCAAACCGAAGCCGTCGATGCCGGGCATCACCAGGTCTTGCAAGATCACCGTCGGCTGCAGGCTGATCGCGGTAGTGCGCGCCTGCGCAGCGTCGGTCACATAATGGAACTCGATGTCTTGCTGGTCGCTTAACATGCGGCGGATTGCTTCCGCGATGATCAACTGGTCATCCACCAATAATACACAGACTTTGAAATCCATCAGGGCCGGGTCTTGCTGAGCGTTGCTCGTAGTGATATCGGACATCTAGACTCTCTTCAGAGGTGAGTGCGGGCGGCGGACGCCCGGTATTGCCTTTTCATTATTGCTGACTGTGCAGATTATTCATGGCTTGCCGCCGGCCCTGCTGCGCAAACTGGGGCCGATCTTATCTAACGGTAATATTAACTGTGCCGCATCGAGCTCGGCCGCCGCGCGCGGCATGCCGTACACGGCACTGCTGGCCTGGTCTTGCGCGATAGTGCTTTTGCCGGCGCGGCGCAAGGCCAGCAAACCTTCGCCGCCGTCGCGGCCCATGCCGGTCAGTAAAATGCCGACCGCGTCGCCGCGCCAGTGCAAGGCCACGCAGTGGAAGAACACATCGACCGATGGCCGGTACACATAATCCCGTGGTGCAGCATCGTAACTCAAGCGATAATTTTGATCCAGCACCAAGTGATCGTTGGTCTTGGCGATCAGCACCGTGCCGGCCACCAGTTCATCGCCATCGGCGATCACCCGCACCGGGATGGTCAACTGGTCGCCCAGCCATTTGGCGAAATGCGATGCAAAGGTTTCATCGATGTGCTGCACCACCACGATGGCGCAGCCGGGCGGCGGGGTCCAGCCAGCCAATACCCTGGCCACCGCCGACGGGCCGCCGGTCGAGGCGCCGATCGCCACCAGCATCGTGACCTGGCTGTCGCGCCGTTCCGGCAGATTACCCCAGCCCGATTTTGGCAGCGGACCATCGTCGCTGCCACTATGCCTGATAAGCTTGCCGATAGTCTTGATCTTGGTCAATAATTCGATATCGCCGCCTGGTTTTCCTTGCAATACCGGCGTCGCGGTGACATCCAGCGCACCGGCGCCCAGCGCGCGGAATACCTGGTTGACATTGTCTTGCGGCCGGCCGGTGACCACCAGGATGGCGCACGGCGTTTGCTCCATGATCAGCCGGGTTGCTTCGACGCCATCCATTTCCGGCATGTTCAAGTCCATCAGGATCAGGTCGGGCCGGTTCTCGGCGCACATCGTGACCGCTTCCTGGCCGGTACGGGCGATCCACAGCACCTGGTGTTCCTGGGTGCTGGCGACCACCCGGCGCAGCGCTTCCGCCGCCATCGCGACATCGTTGGCAATCGCGATCTTCATCGGCGCGCATCCCCGATCAGGTCGGCTACCGCTTCGAGCAGTGTTTCATCGTGGAAACTACCTTTGGTCAAATAATAATCGGCGCCGGCCGACAGGCCGCGCGCGCGGTCTTCCGGGCGGTCCTTGTACGATACGATCATCACGGGGAGCTTGTACAAATGCAAATCCTTTTTAATCAGCGACACCAGTTCGATGCCATCCATGCGCGGCATGTCGACGTCGGTAATGACCAGGTCGTACTCGCCGCTGCGCACCACGTTCCAGCCGTCGATGCCGTCGATCGCGATATCGACTTCGAAACCGCGCGCCTGCAACAGCTTGCGCTCCATTTCGCGCACCGTCAGCGAATCGTCGACCACCAGGATGCGTTTCATCTTGCGCCGGTCCGACTGGTCGGCCCGGGCCAGCCGGTGCAGGCCGCCCTCGTGCAGCAATTTCTCTATCGATAATAGCAAATCGGGCACGTCGAGTATCAGCACCGGTTCGCCATCGTCGAGCAGGGCGGCGGCGGAAATGTCGCGCATCTTGCCGAAAATCGGGTCGATCGCCTGCACCGCCAGGCTTTGCTCGCCGCGGATCTGGTCGACCACCAGCGCGTAGCTTTGCTTGCCGCGCCCGATCACCACCACCGGCAATTCGTCCATGCCGGCGTCGCTGTCGCCCAGTTCCAGTACTTGTGCCGCCGACACCAGCCCGAGGTGCTCGCCCTTGAGGTCGAAGAATTGCTTGTTTTCCAGCGTGTGGATCGCCGCTTGCGGCACCCGCACCACACTTTCCACCTTGACGATGGGGATCGCGTAGGCCTCGCCCTTGATATCGACCACCAGCGCGCGCACGATCGATTGCGTCAGCGGCAAGGTAATCAAGGCACGGAACCCCCGGCCCGGATCGGATTCCAGGCGCACCGTGCCGTTTTGCTGGCGTATCGTTTCATGCACGATATCGAGGCCGACGCCGCGCCCGGACAATTGATTGGCCGATTCCTTCAGGCTAAAGGCCGGCAAGAACAGAAATTCCAGCAACTCGGACGGCGACAGCGCGGCCGCCATCGCCGGACTGGCCATCTTGCGGCCGATCACCGACTGGCGGATTTTTTCCAGATTGACGCCGCGCCCGTCGTCGCTGATTTCAATGCTGAGCATGCCGGCCCGGTGTTTTGCGTCCATCCGTATCGTGCCCAACGGTTCCTTGCCGGCCTCGATCCGTTCCATCGGCGTTTCCATGCCATGGTCGATCGCATTGCGCAGCATATGGTTCAGCGGACTTTCGATCTTGGCCAGGATGTCGCGGTCGACCAGCGTGTCTTCGCCATCGATCTGCAACTGCACGTCCTTGCCCAAGCTGCGCGCCAGGTCGCGCACCATGCGCGGAAATGCGTTGATGCCGTCGCGGAAAGGGCGCATGCGCAGCGCCAGCACTTCATCGACCATGCCTTTCGATACCGACAATAAACGCCGCTCATAGGTTTCGATGTCGGCGATATGTTCCAGCATGAATTGTTTCAGCGGTTGGGTCTTTTGCAGCGCCAGCAGCGATTTTTCTTTCAGGCCGGCGTCGTCGGAACGCGAAATGGCTTCATGCAATTGTTCGACCGCCGCGAACAGGCTGCTCTGGTTGCGCTTGAAACGTTGCAGCGAGGCGATGAACGGGTGCATCAAATGGGCATTGATACGCGATTCGCTGGCCAGCGACAGCAGCCGGTCGAAGTTTTGCGCCTGGCCTTTTTGCGCCGCGCGCGGCGCGCTGGCCGGTTCTTCAGGCGCTGGCGCGGGCGTGCCAGGTGGGTTTTCCGGCGCGGCTTGCGGCACGGCCTCCGGCGCGATAGCCGGTGCGGTAGCCGGTACGGTAGCCGGTACGGTTTCCACAGCGCGGAACGCGGCCGGCGAGGCTTTCTGCGGCGTGGCCGGCGGCGGCAGGGCCGGCAATTCCGGCAAGTCGGCGAGGGTCGCGATGGCGTTCAGCGTGCGGTCGATCTGGGCCGCGTTCTTGAGCAGCCATACTTCGGCGCCGGTATCGTCGAGGCGCGACAATTGCATGATCAGGTCGACCCCGGACAGCAGCACGTCGACCCGTTCCGGCGTCAGTTTCAGCAAGCCGTGCTGGGCCGCGACAAAGCTGTCTTCCATGCCGTGCGCCAGTTGCACCACCACGTCCAGGCCGACGATCGCCGCCGCGCCCTTGATCGAGTGGGCGGCGCGCATCATCGACTCGACCGCCCCGGCGTCGCCGGCGCTGCGCTCCATCGCCAGCAAGCCGTCGGTCAGCAACTGGGTCTGGCTGTCGGCCTCCATGCGGAACAAGTCCAGCATCGAGAAATTGCTGAGGTCACCGTTCTGGTCCTGGCTCATCGTAACAGTCTCGCAAGTTGGTGGCCGATCAGCGCCGCGTCGAGGCAGCCGATGTGCATGTCGTCATGGCTGATCACGCCCGACAGGAAACGCGACAAGCCCTTGTTGATGGTCGCCGCCGGTGACTGCATCGTGCTCGACGCATAACGCACGATGCCGTGCAAGTCGGCCACCGGCAGCGCGAACGTTTGCTCTTCCCAGGTCATCAGCAGCAGCCGCGCAAAGGTGTGGCGGCCCTTGACCGGCGCCACATCGTGCTCGTCGATGCCGAGCAGCGTGGCCAGCGACATGCACGGATACAGCTTGCCGCCGACATTGACGATGCCGGTCAGGCCGCGTCCGCCACGGTGCGGCAGCACATGCGGCTTGGCTTGCGGCGCCACCGACAGAAAGATTTTGGTCGGCAGCGCCAGCCATTCGCGGCCGATGCGAAAGACCAGCACCGAACTGTCGCTCTGGTCGCGCGCGGCGCTGCCGGCGCGGAAATGGCGGGCCCATTCCTGCTGGTAGTCGTCGCCGACCACGCGCTGCAAATTGCGCTGCGCCGCGTCGGCATACACGGCGCAATTGCGGCAGTGTATATGCTGGACCAGTTTGTCGCAGCTCTGGTCGCCGACCACGCCGATGCTGTTCCAGCAATCGGTGATGGTGACCAGCGTCTCGATCGGGGAGGCGGGTATCGTCATGGTGGGTTCTTACGTGGCTAGCCGGCGCTGGTAGATGCGCGCCGCGCGGGCTTTCAGGTTGGCCGCGGCGGTGCGGTTGCCGTTTTTTTCGGCCAGCAGCGCCAAATGGCACATCGCATCGTAATGGTCGGGTTGCAAATAAATGCAGCGTCGCCAATAGTCTTCGGCCAGGTCCATCTTGCCGCCGTGTTCATTCAAGATGCCGAGCAAGAAATAAGCGTCGGCGGCGCCGTTGCCGTCCGGATGACGGGCCAGGTGGGCGTGGCATTGTTCGCCGGCTTCCTTGAAGCGGCCCAGGTCGGCCAGCCGGCGCGCCTGCTGCAGCAGATCGTCATTGGCGGCGGTTTGCTGCGCCGGCATGGCCACGGCCACGGCCTTGGCCTTGGCCTTGGCCTTGGCCTGCGGCGGCGCGGCGCGGGGGACGCCAGGCACCGTTGGCGGCACCGATGTCAATACCGGCCGTGGTGCGGGGCTGCTCCTCGGCAGGGGCAGTTTGGGCGCTTCCGCGACTACCGGCACACCGGAGTCTTTTTTCAGCGCAAACGCCTGGCGGTGCTGCAGTGGCGTAAAACCGTTCTGGCAAAACGACGGCACTTCTGCATAACCGGCCAGCAGCATGCCGTCGTCGGCCAGCAGCGCCGACAGCTTGGCGATCGCGCTGCGGGTGGTCGGCTTGTCGAAATAAATCAGCAGGTTGCGGCAAAACACCACGTCGTAATATTTGGCGTAGGTGGCCGTGTCGAAGTGCAGCAGGTTGCCTTGCCTGAACTTGACCTGGGTCCGCAAGGAGTCGAGGATGCGGTAGTCATCCTCGTTGACATGCGTGAAATAACGGTCGCGGTAGCGTTCGCGGAAGGCCGGGTCTTGCGAGCGGAATGCGTTGCGGCCATATACGCCAGCCTGCGCCCGTTCGATGCAGGCCGGACTGAGGTCGTAGGCGTCGATGCTGAACGCCTCTTTCGGCACGCCGGCGTCGCGCAGCGCCATCACCATCGAATACGGTTCCTCGCCGCCGGCGCAGGGAATCGTCAGGATGCGCGTGATGCGCTGCTGCGACCAGCGTTCCCGCACCAGTTCGACGCTCGCGTAAAACGCTTGCGGGTCGCGGAACAGCCACGATTCCGGCACCACCACCAGTTCGATCAGCTGGCTCAGTTCGCCCGGCGTCAGCGCTTCCAGGTAAGCGTCGATGTCGGCGAAATGGTAGTGTTCCATGCGCTGCCGCACGGCCCGTTCGGCCACCGATTTCGACACGCTCAGGCCGCTGGCCTGGCGCAGCAGCGACTGGATACTCATGCCGCCGCCTCGCCGGCGGAGCTGGCCGGGGCCGGCTGGAACAGGATCGCGCGCAGCGCCGCCGGCAGCAATTGCTCCAGTTCGATCAATTGCAGGATGCCGTCGGCATCGCTGGCCACCTGGCCGAGGAAGGGCGCCGACAGCACGCCGCTGTCGCTGAGCGCCGCCGGTGCGATGTCGCGGATGCCGCGCACCTGGCTGGCCAATAAACCCAGCGGATGGGCTACGCCATCCGGGCCGCGGTAGTCGACGATCACGATGCGGGTGTCGAAATGGTCGGCCGCCGCCGGCAAGCCGGCCAGGCGCGACAGTTCGATCACCGGCACGCTCGTGCCGTGCAGGTCCATCAGGCCGGCCACATGGTCTGGCGCCAGCGGCAATTGCTTCAATTCCAGCAGCGGCAGCACGCGCATGATGCTGGTCAGCCGCAAGCCGTAGCGGTCGCCGCCGATGTGGAAGACCAGGACTTTCATGATCTAGATCGTCACCGCGAAATTGGACACGCTCGACTGCAGGTCGCCGGCCGCGTATTGCAGCTGGTGCACCGCCTCGCTGGTGGCTTTCAGCGACTCGACCGTTTGCTGGGTGGCGTCGTTGAGCTGCATCATGGTGTCGGAAATTTGCGACGCGCCGATCGCTTGCGACTGCATGCCTTGCAGCACGGCGTCGAATTGCGGCGTCAGTTTTTGCACCTGGTCCATCACCGATGACAATTGTTCGGCCACCTGGCGCACTTCGCCGACGCTGCGGCGTATCTCTTCCGAGAATTTATCCATGCCCATCACACTGGCCGATACCGCCGACTGCATTTCCTTGAGCATTTGTTCGATATCCCAGGTCGATACCGACGTCTGGTCGGCCAGGCGGCGGATTTCGGTCGCCACCACCGAAAAGCCGCGGCCCGCCTCGCCCGCCTTTTCAGCTTCGATCGCGGCGTTCAGCGACAGGATGTTGGTCTGGTCGGCCACCTTGGTAATCGTGATCAGCACGCTATTGATATTGCTGGCCTTTTCCGACAGCGCCGCCAGTTTGGCGTTGATCGAATCGGTCGCCGTGACCATGTGCTGCATGGTCGCGTCCATGCGCTTCAAATTGTTTTGCGCTTCGGCGGTGGCGTTGGTGGTGTAGTCGGCGACCTGGGTCGCGTCTTCCATGGTTTTCAGCAACTGGCTGGTATTGGCCGAGATTTCCTTGGTGGTGCTGAGGATTTCGACGCTGGTCTGGGCCTGCTCGATGCCGGTGGCTTCCTGCTGGCGCGCCGAGGCGGCGATTTCGGTGGCCGAGGTGGTCACCTGGATGCCGGCTTTTTGCACATTGTTGAGCAGGCTGCGCAGGTTCTCGAACATCTTCGCCAGGCCGTTGCCCAACTGGCCGATGGCGTCGCTGCCGCCGATGGTGACCTTGCCGGTCAGGTCGCCCGAGGCGGCTTTCGACACCACTTCCAGCAGCGAATCGACTTTCGATTTCAGCATATTGGTGGCCGCCAGTTCATTGGCCTGGTTATCCTGGATGGTTTGCGCCATGCGGTTGAATTCGGTGGTCACCTGGCCCAGTTCGTCGCGCGACAGGATCTCGGCGCGCGCGCCCTGTTCGCCGCCGGCGATGCGGCCGACCGCATGGGTCAGGTTGTTCAGCGGCGCCAGCAGCGCGCGGCCCAGCAGGTAGGAAATGCCCAGCGCCAGCAGGATGCAGCCCAGGCCGCCCAGCGCCAGCGTCAGCAGCATGGTGTCTTGCAGCTTGGCCGAGGTGGCCGAACGTTCGGCCAGCAAGCGGCTTTCTTCCGCGTTGGCGTCGTCGAGCAGCTTGTTGGCTTCGGCGATGGCGGGGTAGCCGCCCGGCGGAATGGTGCGGCCGACGATGTCGGTGGCATTCGGCGTGCTGCCCAGCGCGCGGCGCTTGTCGATCAGCGGCAGGATCCAGTCATGGACCCAGTTGTTGGCCAGCTGTTCAATTTTCTTCAGCCGTTCGCTTTGCGGCTTGTTGTCGACCGTCAGCGCGATCAATCTTTGCAGATGCGTGCGCAGCAGGGCCTGGTCGTCGCGTTCCGGCGTCAGCGACATTTCATTGCCGCTGATGATGAAGCCGCGGGTTTCGACCTGGATTTGCAGGATCGTGTTGCGCACCTTGTCGATTTCGATCATCACTTCCATCGTGTGCCGGTCCCAGTTGTTGGCGTCCGACAGGCGCGTGAAATTGTTATACGCCATGGCCAGCAAGATCAGGATGATCGCCACGATGGAGCCGAAGCCAAGATAGAGTTTATTTTTGATGCTCACGTCTTTAAACATGGTGTCTCCGGGTCAAAACAGCTTGATTCATTGCACTTTAGCATTTTGCCATGCCGGCGCGGGCTTGGGCGCGAAGTTCGGCGCTTATCGCGCCAAAAAGCACAACGGGCCGCCCGAAGGCGGCCCGCTGAGTGCGCCAGACCAAACCGGCGCCGTCTTCAGGTGCTTACTGTTGACCGCGTTTTTCGCGCGCGATGGCGGCGATGCGCATGCGCAGCGCGTTCAGCTTGATGAAGCCGCCGGCGTCGGCCTGGTTGTAGGCGCCGCCGTCTTCGTCGAAGGTCGCGATGTTCATGTCGAACAGCGAATCGGTCTTCGAATCGCGCGACACGACGATCACATTGCCCTTGTACAGCTTGACGCGTACCCAGCCGTTGACGGTCTGCTGGGTGTGGTCGATCAGGGTTTGCAGCGCGACGCGCTCAGGCGCCCACCAGTAGCCGTTGTAGATCATCGATGCGTAGCGCGGCATCAGGTCGTCCTTCAAGTGGGCCACTTCGCGGTCCAGCGTGATCGATTCGATGGCGCGGTGGGCTTTCAACATGATAGCGCCGCCCGGGGTTTCGTAGCAGCCGCGCGACTTCATGCCGACGTAGCGGTTCTCGACCAGGTCGAGGCGGCCGATGCCGTGCTTGCCGCCCAGGCGGTTCAATTCGGCCAGCACGGTGGCGGGCGACATGGCGACGCCGTTCAGCGCGACGATATCGCCGTGCTTGTATTCGATGTCGACGTATTCCGGGGTGTCCGGCGCCGCTTCAGGGCTGACGGTCCAGCGCCACATCGATTCCTCGGCTTCGGCGCTCGGGTTTTCCAGGTGGCGGCCCTCGAAGCTGATGTGCAGCAGGTTGGCGTCCATCGAGTACGGCGCGCCGCCGTTCTTGTGCTTCATGTCGATCTCGATGCCGGCGTCTTCCGCGTATTTCAGCAGTTTTTCGCGCGACAGCAAGTCCCATTCGCGCCATGGGGCGATGATCTTGACGCCCGGTTTCAGCGCGTAGGCGCCCAGTTCGAAACGCACCTGGTCGTTGCCCTTGCCGGTGGCGCCGTGCGAAATCGCGTCGGCGCCGGTGGCGTTGGCGATCTCGATCAGGCGCTTGGCGATCAGCGGACGCGCGATCGAGGTGCCCAGCAGGTATTCGCCTTCGTAGACGGTATTGGCGCGGAACATCGGGAACACGAAATCGCGCACGAATTCTTCGCGCACGTCTTCGATATGGATGTTTTCAGGCTTGATGCCGAACTTGATCGCCTTGGCGCGCGCCGGTTCCAGTTCCTCGCCCTGGCCCAGGTCGGCCGTGAAGGTGACGATTTCGCACTGGTAGTTATCTTGCAGCCATTTCAGGATCACCGAGGTGTCCAGTCCGCCGGAATAGGCCAGGACTACTTTTTTAATATCGCTCATATTGCTTCCATTCGTAGGTCGGTTCAATTCAAATACAGTGCAGGCAATTCATGCGTGTCATTCGGCGCTGTCGATTTTACCCAGCAACAGGTATTCGATCAGCGCTTTTTGCACGTGCAAACGGTTTTCAGCTTCTTCCCACACCACCGATTGCGGGCCGTCGATCACTTCGGCCGCCACTTCTTCGCCGCGATGGGCTGGCAGGCAATGCATGAACAGCGCGTCCGGCGCGGCGCGCGCCATCTTGGCGGCGTCGACGATCCAGCCGTCGAATGCCTTGATGCGGGCCGCGTTTTCGGTTTCGTAGCCCATGCTGGTCCACACGTCGGTATTGACCAGGTGCGCGCCCTGGCAGGCGTCGGACGGGTTGTCGAAGAAGGTGTAGCGCCGCGTCGTCACTTGCGACAGGTCGATGTCGTAGCCCTTCGGGGTCGACACATTGACGTGGAAGCCGAACACTTCGGCCGCCTGCAGCCACGAGTACAGCATATTGTTGGCGTCGCCGACCCACGCCACGATCTTGCCGGCGATCGAGCCGCGGTGTTCGATATAGGTGAAGATATCGGCCAGCACCTGGCATGGGTGGTGTTCATTGGTCAGGCCGTTAATCACCGGCACGCGCGAATTGGCGGCGAAACGCTCGATGATGTCCTGGCCGAAGGTGCGCACCATGATGATGTCGCACATGCGCGACATCACCTGGCCGGCATCTTCCACCGGTTCGCCGCGGCCCAGCTGGGAATCGCGGGTGTTCAGGTAGATCGCGGCGCCGCCCAGCTGGTGCATGCCGGCCTCGAACGACAAACGGGTACGGGTCGAATTCTTTTCAAACACCATCACCAGGGTGCGGTCGATCAACGGGTGGTAGATCTCGTAATTCTTGAATTTACGCTTGATCAGATGGGCGCGTTCGATCACATAATCGTATTCGGCCAAGGTGAAGTCGGAAAATTGCAGGTAATGCTTGATCGGTTTTTTTGGTGACATATTGACCACTTGAAGATGCGCAGGCCGCCGACGGCGTGCCTTTCCCGCCGGTTAAGCGAATCAATTATAAGGGTTTTGCTTTTAGATTGGAAAGATGGCATGACCGGACGTCGTTAATCGGAGTCTGGATATTTAGACGATGACGACCTGGCGGCACCGGATTTAATAGATGTGCGCCGGCCGCGCCGGGTCGTGCTGCGGGGCGGCCAGCGGCAAGTCGAGCGTAAACGTGGTGCCTTGGGCGCCGCTGTCGACGCCGATCTGGCCGCCCAGCAGCGAGGTGACGATGTTGTAACTGATCGACAATCCGAGCCCGCTGCCGCCTTGTCCCAGCTTGGTGGTGAAGAAGGGATCGAAAATGCGCTTGCGGTTGGCTTCGGCGATGCCGCCGCCATTGTCGCGGAAAGTGATGCGCACCCGGCCGCCGCCGGCCGGCCGCGCGGCCAGCCACATGTGGCCGCCCTCGACCCGCTCGAAGGCGTGCAGCAGCGCGTTGTGGATCAGGTTGGTGAGCACCTGGCCCAGCGGTCCCGGATAACTGTCGAATGCGATGCCCGCTCCGACGTCGACGTCGATGCGGTGGCTGGAACCACGGATGCGGTTCATCACGGTGGCGATGACTTCGTGCACCACTTGCTGCAAGTCGAAGCGGCGCCGCTGTTCGGTAGTGCGGTCGACCGCCACCTGCTTGAAGCTGTTGACCAGGTCGGCCGCGCTGGTCAGGCCGCGCATCACCAGTTGCGCACCTTTCAAGGCGTCGTCGATATACGACACCAGGTCGGAGCGGCGCAGGCCGGGGCCGTTCAGCAGCCGTTCCACTTCTTCGGCCCTTTGCTGCATGGTGCTGGCGATCAGCAGGCTGTTGCCGATCGGCGTATTCAATTCATGCGCCACGCTGGCCATCAGCGCGCCCAGCGCCGCCAGTTTTTCTTGCGACACCAGCTGGGTTTGCGCATCCTGCAACTGGCGGTAGGCGTTGGCGTTGTCGAGCGCGATCGCGCCATACGCGCACAGCGTGCGAAAAATCAGCCGTTCGCGCTCGCCGTAGGCGCTGGCCTGGCCCACTTGCACCGTCATCACGCCCAGCACCCGTTCGCCGACCATCAGCGGCACGTACAGTCCGCTGACATTCGATACCGTGCCGGGTATGGTATAGGCGCGCCGTTCGGGCGGCATTTGCGCGATATACACTTCGCGCCGCTGCCGCAGGCAACGCACCGAATAGGCGTGCGGATGGCTCAGCGAAATCGAATTGCCCGGCAGCGGCTGGCCATTTTCGACGCCATAGGCGCGGCCCAGCGCGGTGCCGGCCTGGTCGGTCATGTAGACCGCGAAGGTATTGGCCGGCAGCAGCGCATGGACATGCCGGTCGAGCACCTGGAACACGGCTTCGGCGTCCAGGTGGGTGGTGATTTCCTGGCCGATCGCCGACAGCCGTTCCAGCGTGTCGCTGGTCTGTTGCAGCACGGCGGCGCGGCGCGCCTCGGCCGCCGCCAGTTCGCGGTGATGATAGCCCTCGGCGCGCGCATGCTCGGCCTGGCGCCGCACCTGTGCCGCGATGCTGCGGCTGGCGGCTTGCTGGCGCTGGCTTTTTTCGCGCGCGGCGGCGGCTTCCAGCGCGAGCTCATAGGCGCGCCGATGGTCGCCGGCGTCGGCATAGGCGCGCGCCAGCGCATCGAGCAATTCGCCGGGCGGCGCCACCTCATCGAGGCCGCCGGCCGCGTCCAGCGCCCGGTGCAGATAATGCAGCGCCGGGTTGCGCCGTTCCAGTGGTTGTGGCGGCGGCAAGTCGTGCCGCGCATGCAGCAGCGCCAGCACCCGCAGCGCCGCCACCTGGTGCCGCGCCTGCTGCTGCGCCTGCGCCAGCGCGGCCGCGTCCAGCGCCGCCGGCAATGCTTCGTGCGGACGTTCCAGGCAACACAGCGCATGCGCCAGGCCGCGTTGCGCGACGCTCTGGAAATCCGAGTGGCCGGGCGCCGCTGCGCGCTGCGCCAATGCTGAAAAAGCGTCCAGCGCGGCGCTGTAATCGCCTTGCTCCAGGCTCAGGTCGCCCAGCTGGCCGAGTGTCATCGCGTAACCGTGCACACCGGGCAGCGGCGCCAGGATGTGCAGCGATTCGCGCAGCAATTGTCCGGCCGCGTCCAGTTGACCGAGACGGCGCAGCGCGTCGGCGGCATGCGTCAGGCAGGCGCCGATGCTACGCGGCCAGGCCGTCGGCCGCGCCAGGGCGAGTGCGGATTGCATCCATTCCAGCGCCGCATGGTGATCGTTGAGACGGCTGAAGCAGTCGCCGATATTGATCGCGGCGCCGATCGCCGCGCGCAACTGGCCGGTGGCCAGCGCGGTTTCATAACTGCGGATATAAAAGCCGGCGGCGGCGCCGATGTCGCTGGACAGGCTGGCCGTCAAGCCGAGCAAGTCGTTGACCCAGGCCGCCAGCGCCGGCGGTTGCGGCTGGTCGTCCCAGCGCCGCGCCGCTGGCGGCTGCCGGCATAGCAGGTCCCAGCGCGCGATGGCCGCTTCGGCCAGCCCGGCACGCAATGCGTCGCCAGCGCGGCGCGCCGCCTGCAGCGCCTGTTCCAGTTCGCTGTCGCGGCGCGCATGGTCGCCGCGGTCGACCGCGATCCAGGCCCGCAGCCAGTGCGCATCGGCGCAGCCGGCGCCGTCGTCCAGCGCGCAGCACGTGTCGAAGGCCAGCCCGGCCTGCTGTTCGGCCGTGTCCAGCTCGCCATGCAGCCAGGTCAGTTCTGCTTGCAGCAGTTGCAGCCGCGCGGCGCCGGCGGCACGGACCTGCGCATCGATGTCGGCCAGCGCGAGCAGTTCCCGCGCCTCGGCGGCGCAGGCGGCGGCGCGGGCGCTGTTGCGCTGGCGCAAGTGCCAGGCCAGCGGCAGCAGCAGCGGCAAGCGCGCCGCGCCATGCAGCGCTGGCAAGCCGCGCTCCCATGAGACCACGTCGTCGTCGATTGCGAACATGTCCATCTAACAATCTCCCGAGCCAAAACACCGCGCCGGCAAGTCCAACAGGCCGGACAATACTGGATCGTATTGTATGCTGCATTTTGTCGGAATGAACAGATTGATTGGTGGATATCGATAGTGCGCCGTGCCATCCGGCGCCTTCGGCGCCAGGTCAGCGCGATGCGATGGTGCGGTGCGCCTGGCCCGGCGCGATAAATATACCCGGCAGCAGGTCGGCATCGGTGAGGATGACTTGCTCGCGGCCGTTGAGAAATTCCAGCGTGGTTCCGGCCCTGGTCATGAACAGGCCGGGCCCTTTGGGATACAGTTCCACCTCCCTCTTGCCTTTGATATTGGCCAGGAAATGGCCGTTTTCGATGCGCAGCGACATGATTTGATGATTGTCGAGGCGGTACACATTGTCGAAGTCGCCGACTTCCTCGGCGCTCGGCCGGTAGGCGTTGCTGGCGTTGCTGATCGACGCGCTGCCCGGGCTGGACGTTTGCGCCATGGCGTACGGGCTGGACAGGCTGATGACGGCGAGCGCGGCGGCGCTGATGGTTTTGACGATCGTCAGATGCATGATTTTACCTTGAGTCTTGCTTGCTGGTTGAAGGGGCAGGGCGTCTCCGGCAGCACGCGCTGGCGGGGACAGTGGCAAGATAATCAGGGCGACGGCGTTTAGCCACGGCAAAGCGATGAAGCGGGGATTTTGCGGGATGAACTGCGTTATGGCGCGATCAGGCGGATTGCTCCTGTATGTGCTGAAGAGCAATCTTTATGAAATAAAATGCGATCTTTTGAATGAAAGCGATCGATTTGCGATGCCGTTGCCCCCGGCGCAGGGTCGGGGTGGCAACGGCATGGTCAATACAGCGTTTGCGCCGATTCGTGCAGCAACTGGCCGTACAGCGTGTGGCGCATGCGCGCGATCTTGCCGTCGGCGACCGCCGCCAGCACCGCGCATTGCGGCTCGATCAGGTGGCGGCAATTGTAGAATTTGCAGCCGCCCAGGTAGGGCTGGAATTCGCGGAAAGCCCGCTCCAGCATGCCTTCGCTCAAGTGGTACAGGCCGAACTCCTGGAAGCCGGGCGAATCGATGATCGACGCCTGCTGGCCCAGTTTGTAGAGCCGGGTAAAGGTGGTGGTGTGCTTGCCGGTGTCGAGCGCGGCCGAGATTTCGCGCACCGCGATGTCGGCGTCCGGCACCAGCAGGTTGATCAGCGACGACTTGCCCATGCCGGACTGGCCGATCAGGATAGACGACTGCTTCGCCAGCAGCGGCATCAGGGTCGCCACCGCTTCTTCGGGCCGGGTGCGGGCCGACACTTCATGGACAGGATAACCGAGCGACGCATAGGCCAGCAGCCGTTCGCGGGTCTTGTCGAGCGAGGCGGCGACGTCGGTCTTGTTGAGGATGATATGGGCCTCGATGCCGGCCGCGTCGGCCGCCACCAGCGAACGCGAAATCAGGTCGTCGGCGAAACCCGGTTCGGTCGCCACCACGATGAACAATTGGCTCAGATTGGCCGCCAGCAGCTTCGATTTATACTGGTCCGAGCGGTACAGCAGCGTGCGGCGCTCCTCGATCTTGTCGATCACGCCCTGGTCGGGCGAGGTCAGCGTCAGCTGGACGATATCGCCGACCGCCACATTGGTCTTCTTGCCGCGCGTGACGCATTGCAGTTTCACGCCATCGGCGTCGGCCAGGTAATGCCGGCCGTGCGCCGCGATGATGACGCCGCTGAGCTGCTTGCCACTGTGGTTGCCCTCATTGTTGCCCTTATGCTTCATGCGGCCGTCCCGCGCTGCGCATACAGCAAGTCGGCCTTGGCCGCGCAAATGAAATCGTTGTCCGACAAGCCGCCGCCGCCCTGGTTCACCGAGTGGGTACGGTAGTGCACCGTGCACAGCTGGTAGCCGACCGTCAGTTCCGGATGATGGTCCTGGCTATGCGCGATATAGGCCAGCGCATTCACGAAAGCGATGGTCTGATAATAATTCTTGAACGTGAAGGCGCGGCTGAGCTGGCCGCCGGAAACGGTCCAGTCAGGGACATGGGGCAGCAGCGCGGCCAGCGCCGCATCGTCCAGGGCATCGCTGCGCGGCGCGCAAGTTTGTGTGGCGAGAGTGGTCATGGTGGTCATCAATCAGGTGGCTGCCAGGTTCAGGTGGCGGATGCGCACGCTGGCTGGCGGATGCGAATCGTAAAACGCGGAATGCAGCGGGTCCGGCGTCAGTGTCGAGGCATTGTCTTCATACATCTTGACCAGCGCCGACACCAGGTCGCGCGCGTCGGTATGAGTGGCGGCGAAGGCATCCGCTTCGAATTCATGCTTGCGCGAGCTGAGCGACGTCAACGGGCCGAGCAGGAAAGTAAATACCGGCAGCGCCAGCATGAACAGCAGCAGCACCATCGCATCGTTGGACTGGCCGGCCAGCATCAGCGCGACCGGATCGACGCCCAGGCCGGTATAAAACCACAGCTGGTTTTTCAGGAAGCCGAGCAGCGCCAGGAAACCCAGCGACACGACGAACATCACGGCGATGCGCTTGACGATGTGCTTCAGCTTGAAATGGCCCAGTTCATGCGCCAATACCGCCTCGATTTCCTGCGGCGCCAGGCGCGACAGCAGGGTATCGAAAAACACGATGCGCTTGTTGGCGCCGAAGCCCGAGAAATACGCATTGCCGTGGGCGCTGCGTTTCGAGCCATCCATGACGAACAAGCCTTTCGACGCGAAGCCGACGCGCTGCATCAAGCCTTCGATGCGGGCCTTCAGCGATGCGTCGGCCAGCGGCACGAATTTGTTGAACAGCGGCGCGATCACGGTCGGGTACAGCACCATCATCAGCAGCTGGAAACCGCTCCAGACCAGCCACGCGTACAGCCACCACAGGTCGCCGGTCTGGCCCATCAGCGTCAACACCACCCAGATCAACGGCAAGCCGATGACCGCGCCCAGCAGCACGCCCTTGAGCATGTCGCCAAAAAACAGGCCCTTGCTCATCTTGTTGAAGCCGAAGCGCTGTTCCAGCACGAATTGTTTGTAGTAATCGAACGGCAAGTCGATCAGGCCGGAAATCGCGGCGAAGGCGACGATCAGGCCGATCTGGTACAGCATGCCGGGGCCGGTCAGGTGCAGCACGCCGATGGCCAGCCACTGCAAGCCGCCCAGCAAGGTGAAGCCGATCAGCACCGCGCTGTTGACCACCAGTCCCAGCAAGCCGAACCTGGTCTTGGCGACGGTGTAGTCGGCGGCCTTCTGGTGCGCGGCCAGCGGGATCCTGGCGGCGAATTCGGGCGGCACGGCGGCGCGGTTGGCCAGCACGTGGCGGATCTGGCGCGTGGCGAGCCAAAAGCGCACGACCAGCGTCAAAATAAGGAAAGATACAAACAAAATGGAAAACGCGAGTGAATACATTCTATGCCTGTGAGAAAATGACGGATTGATTAGGCCTAGAGAGAATTATGTCACAAGCGACCGATTTAGCAGCACCAGCGAGCATCCCCCGTCCAAATGAAATGAATTTGATCTGGGTGGATATGGAAATGACCGGCCTGGAACCGGATACCGACCGCATCATCGAAGTGGCGGTGGTGGTCACCGACATGCACTTGAACGTGCTGGCCGAAGGCCCGGTATTCGCGATCCACCAGTCCGACGAAACCCTGGACAAGATGGATGCATGGAACAAGGGCACCCACGGCCGTTCCGGCTTGATCGAGCGGGTCAAGGCGTCGACCGTGACCGAAGCGCAAGCCGAAGCCGAGCTGATCGCCTTCCTGAAAAAATACGTCCCGGCCGGCAAGTCGCCGATGTGCGGCAACACCATCGGCCAGGACCGCCGCTTCATGGTGCGCGGCATGCCGAAACTGGAAGCGTTTTTCCACTATCGCAATGTGGACGTTTCGACACTGAAAGAATTGTGCAAACGCTGGAAACCGGAAATCGTCAGCGGCTTCAAGAAACACCAGAAGCACACCGCGATGGCCGACATCATCGAATCGATCGAAGAATTGAAGTATTACCGCGAGCATTTCATCAAGCTGTAAGGCTTCTTGAAACGTGGCCTGTCCGCGCCGGCCTAGACCGGCGGCAGCGCCGCTTCCTGGTCGGCGCGCGCTTCGGCGATGACCCATTCGCAGAATGCATGCACCAGCGGCCGGGCTTCGGCCTGGGCGGTGCGCAGCAGGTAGTAGCGGTGCGGGCCCAGCACTTTGTGCTCGAACAGCCGCACCAGCCGTCCGGAACGCAAGTCGTCGCCGATCAGCGGTCCCGCCGCGATCGATACGCCCTGGCCGCTGGCCGCCGCGTCCAGGCATAAATAGGTATGTGAAAAGCGCGCGCCGCTATTGCCGCTGTAGGGCACGCCGCAGCTTTGCATCCAGCGCGCCCAGTCGATTTCTCCCGGCAGCTTGACTTCCGGTTCGTCGTGCAGCAGCGGATAGCGCAGCAAGTCGGCCGGCGTCCTCAAATTGCTGGCGGTCGCGCGGAAGGCCGGGCTGCACACGGCTGAAAACCATTCCTCCATCAACAGGTCGACCTTCATGCCCGGATAGCGTCCCGGTCCGAGCCGGATCGCCACGTCGACGCCGTCGCGCGCGAAGTCGACCGGATGGGTCGAGCCGAGCACCCGTAATTCGATGTGCGGATGCCGGTCGCGCAAGCGGCCCAGGCGCGGCATCAGCCAGCGCGTCACCAGCGAACTGGTGGCGGTGACGGTCACCACTTTTTCATCGCCCTGGCGGCGCGCCTGCTCGGACACGTCGGCCAGCTGGTTCAGGATCGGGCGCAGCGCGGCCGCGTAGCGCTGGCCGGCGCCGGTCAGCACCACGCCGCGCGGCATGCGCTGGAATAAGACGATGCCCAGCCAAGCCTCCAATTGTTTGACGTGATGGCCGATGGCGCCGGCCGATACATGCAATTCTTCGCCGGCGCGCTGGAAGCCTTCGTGGCGGGCGGCGGCGTCGAAGGCGTGCAGGGCGGCCAGCGGCGGTAAGTGACGGGACATGATGAGCCTTAATATTATTGAGCCTGTCCGTAAAGAATATTGGTTTGTTTGATTTCGCGCAAGTAGCTATGATTCCAACCATGAGTTATTTGCGAACTTTATACCCGCAAATTAATTGACTCTTTATCAGTAGCTGCCAGGCGCCGTGGCAAGCATCCACTCGGGCGCGCCAGTTCCCTTAAATATGAAGAGGTAAGTCATGTCTGATCGCCGCGCGATTGCGCTGGTGTTGCTGTCGGCCGCCGGTTTTGGCAGTTCGGCTGTGTTTGCCAAGGCGGCGTATGCGTCCGGCGTCAATCCGTCGACGATGCTGGCCTTGCGCTTCGTGATGGCGACGATGTTGCTGCTGCCGCTGGTGTGGCTGGGCGGCTGGCGCTTGCCGCGCGGTCGTCTGCTGGCCGGTTATATGCTGATGGGGCTGATGTACACGGCCCAGTCGCAAGGCTATTTTAATGCCCTGATGTATGCCAGCAGCGGCCTGGTCGGCATGTTGCTGTATGTTTATCCGGTGCTGGTGACGATTTTGGCGCTGATGCTGGGCTGGGAAAAACTCGACAAGCGCCTGCTGATCCTGATGGCGCTGGCGATCGGCGGCATGGCGATCACGCTGGGCGGCAAGTTGCAGGGCAAGCCGATCGGCATCGTGCTGGCCTTGATGGCGGCCGGCGTCTACGCGGTGTATATTTTGTACGGCAATAGCCTGTCCAGGAGTAAGGAGAACATCCATCCATTGGCGGCGTGCGTGGTGATACTCGGCACCGCCGGTGTCAGCAACAGCGGCGTGGCGCTGTGGCAGGGCTTGTCTTTCCCTTCGACCGCTCAGGGCTGGCTGGCGGTCGGCGCCATTGCGCTGTTTTCGACGGCGATTGCGATAGCCGCATTTTTTGCCGGCGTGCAGCAAATCGGCGCCGCCAAGGCATCGATCCTGTCGACTTTCGAGCCGGTCATCACGATGGGCTTTGGCATTACCCTGCTGCATGAATCGGTTAGCGCCAGCCAGTTGCTGGGCGGCGTCATGGTCTTGACGGCGGTAATCTTACTGGCCCAGCGGCCGGCGTCCAAGCCGGATACCGTCACGGCCGGCCAGGCCGCCCAAGCCGGCGCCTGATCCGTCCGCCGGCGGCGCTCGCCGCCGGCTTATCTTGCCCTCGGTTTAGTTGTTGCGCACGCCAATTAAAATAAGCCTTTAGTTGCGAATGATTCTCATTTATAATTGATTTCAAGGATCAGCGCTCCCGACGGCATCAGCATGCCTGCACGGCGATGCAGCGATGCGTTGATATGCGTTGATCCGGTCGATTATTCGCCACCAGCCAGCTTCAGCCAGCCAGTGTTCACCTGCAAAGGAGTACGCCGTGCTGCATCAATGTCCCTTGTCCTGGGGGTATCTGCCAGGAAGCGCCCCGACGCCGGCTACCGGCGGCACTGTTCCCCCTTCGCCGGAAAGCACGGTGCTGGCCTTCATGCACCACCTGGCGACAAGCGCCAGGATGCCGAATGTCTTCGATAAACAATACTGGCACTTGTCCGAGCTCAACAAGCTCGACGCCGACAGTCCCGCTCCCAGCCAGCATTCGTAAGTTTCCGCTCGGTATGACTTTTAAAAGGAACCGTCATGCAATCCACGCAGATTAATACCATCCAGGCCAGTTTCGCGACCTTGCGCCGCGAAAAGAAAGCGCGCCACCGCGACATCGCCGAACAACTCGATATTTCCGAAGGCGAATTGATCGCCGCCCATATCGGCGCCACCGGCGCCATGACGGCGCAGCGCTTGCTGCCCGACTGGCCGACCATCATCGAGGCGCTGGAACCGCTCGGCGAAGTGATGGCGCTGACCCGCAACGCCTCGTGCGTGCATGAAAAGATTGGGGTCTACCGCAAGGCCAGCAACAGCGGCCATATCGGCCTGGTGCTGGGCGGCGCGATCGACCTGCGGGTGTTTTACCGGCTGTGGGCCTTCGGTTTCGCAGTCAGCGAGCAGGGTGAAAAAGAGCCGCAGCGCAGCCTGCAGTTTTTCGACGCCAGCGGCACCGCCGTGCACAAGATTTTCTTGAAACCGCATAGCGACCTGGCCGCGTATGAGACGCTGGTGAGCCGTTTTGCCGACGACAATCAAACGGCCGGCATCGCAGTCGGCGTCGTGCCGGCCAGCGCGCCGGAACTGCCGGACGAGCAGATCGACGTGGCCGGTTTCCGCGCGGCCTGGGCCGACTTGCGCGACACCCATGAATTTTTCATGTTGCTGAAAAAATTCTCGGTGTCGCGCCTGCAAGGCTTGCGCCTGGCCGAAGCGCGCTTCGTGCAGCAAGTCGACCAATCCTGCGTGCTCGACCTGCTCAACGACGCGGTGCGCGAGGGCGTGTCCATCATGGCGTTTGTCGGCAATCCCGGCATGATCCAGATCCATTCCGGGCCGGTGCACAAGGTCGCCGTGATGGGGCCGTGGATCAATGTGCTCGATCCCGGTTTCAACCTGCATTTGCGCGAAGACCATATCGCCAGCGCCTGGGTGGTCAGGAAGCCGACCGTCGACGGCCTGGTCACGTCGCTGGAATTATTCGATGACAAGGGCGACACCATCGTGATGTTCTTTGGCGAACGCAAACCCGGCGCGCACGAATTGTGCGAATGGCGCGCGGTAGTCGATAACGTTGTGCGGGAGCATGAATTATGCGCAGCGTGATGAGCACCCTCCGTGCGCGCCGCAACGCGCTGAAAACGCTGGGCCTGGGCGCGTTGGCGCTGGCCGGCGCCGATCCGCTGCGGGCGCTGGCGGCGGCCGGCAAGCCGCGCCGCATCGTCAGCGTCGGCGGCGCGCTGACCGAGATCGTCTACGCGCTGAGCGCCGAGGCCGACCTGGTCGGCGTCGACACCACCTCGCTGTATCCGGCCAGCGCGCAAAAACTGCCCAGCGTCGGTTATGCCCGCACGCTGTCGTCCGAAGGCGTGCTGGCGCTGGCGCCGACCGATGTCATCGCCACCGAGGAAGCCGGCCCGCCGACGGTCTTGCAGCAGGTGAAGGCGGCCGGCATCCCGGTGACGGTGATGAATTCCAATTACCGCTTTGAAGGACTGCTGGAACGCATCAGGCGGGTCGGCCAGATCATCGGCCGCGATGAACCGGCGGCACGGCTGGCGCAAACGCTGCAGCAGCAATGGAGCGCGACGCGGCAAGAGCAGGCGCGCCGCAAGCACGCGCCGGTGCGGGTGCTGTTCGTGCTGGCGCATGCGCCGAACCAGATCATGGTCGGCGGACGCGATACCGGCGCCGACGCGATGATCGCCTATGCCGGCGCGCTGAACGTGCTGGGCGGTCCTGCCGGTTTTGCCGGCTACAAGCCGCTGACGCCGGAAGCGGTGATCGCCGCGCGGCCCGACGTGGTGCTGGTCACCGACCAGGGCGTGCAGGCGTCCGGCGGCGTCGACGGCATCCTCAAACTGCCGGGACTGGAACAAACCCCGGCCGGGCGCAGCCGCCGCGTGGTGTCGCTGGAAGCGATGTACCTGCTCGGCTTCGGTCCGCGCCTGCCGGCCGCGGTCGCCGCGCTCGACGCCGCGCTCGTCAAGGCGATGCCGGCATGAGCCAGGCGGCCCTGGCGCGGCCGGCCATGCCGATCCGTCCGCGTCCGGCGCTGCTGCTCATCGTCGCGCTGCTGCTGGTGCTGCTGGTCGCGGTGCAGGCCGGCGCGGTGGCCGTGTCGTGGCAGGACTGGAGCGCGCCGTTCTTGAAAGACGCCCAGGCCGGCGGCGGCAGTTATGTGCTGTGGAATATACGCTTGCCGCGCGCGCTGTTTTCCATCCTGATCGGCGCCGCGCTGGCGCTGGCCGGCGCGCTGACGCAGGGCTTGTTCCGCAATCCGCTGGCCGATCCCGGCCTGCTCGGCATCAGCAGCGGGGCCGCGTGCGCCGGCGCGCTGACCATCGTGCTGTCGGCCGGCCTGCACCTGGCGCCCGGCATGCGGATCTGGCTGTTGCCGGCCGCGGCGTTTTGCGGCGCGATGCTGATTTGCGCCGTGCTCGACAAGGTGGCGCGCTGGGCCACGCCCGGTTCCATCGTCGGCTTGCTGCTGACCGGCGTCGCCTTGAACGCGGTGACGGTGGCGGTGATGGGCTTGTGCGTCTACATCGCCAACGACGACCAGTTGCGCACGATTACCTTCTGGACGCTGGGATCGCTGGCGGCCGGCAGCTGGCTGCAAGTCGGCGCGCTGCTGCTGGTGCTGGCCGCCGCGCTGTGGGCGGTGCGCTACCTGACCCGCGCGATGAATGCGCTGGCGCTGGGCGAAGCGGCGGCGATGCATGTCGGGATCGACGTCGGCCGGCTGCGCACCCAAGTGGTGCTGCTGGTCGCCCTGCTGACCGGGATCGCCATCGCCTGGTGCGGCGGCATCGGTTTCATCGGCTTGATCGGACCGCACCTGGTGCGCACCTGGCTGGGCGCGGACCAGCGCAAGGTGCTGCCGTTGTCGATGCTGGCCGGCGGCTTGCTGCTGCTGGTGGCCGACACGCTGGCGCGCACCGTGGCCATTCCGGCCGAAGTGCCGGTCGGGATTTTCACGGCGCTGCTGGGCGGACCATTCTTCCTGATGCTGCTGCGCCGCTTCCGCCACAAAACCATTTAATGTGCACATGACAGAACACCATAGCCAATCACTGTTGCGCCTGAAATTTGCCAGCGCTAAACTGGGCCAGCAGTTCTTCGGCCCGTTCGACATCGCCATCGCCGGCGGTGAACGCATCGCGATCCTCGGCCCCAGCGGCGCCGGCAAGTCCACCTTGCTGAAGTTGATGGCGCGCGAATTGAAGCCGGAGTCGGGCCAGGTACTGTTTGCCGGCCGCTCGCTGGCGGACTGGAATCTGGCCGCATTGAGCCGGCGCCGCGCGGTGCTGCCGCAAGCCGGCGACGTCGCCTTCGGCTTGATGGCGGAGCTGGTGATCGGACTGGGCCGGGTGGTGCGCGAACACGATCCGTACTTGCCGGAGATCGTGCGCGGCGCGGCGGCGCTGGCCCACGCCGGCCATTTGCTGGGACGCCGGCTCGATAGCCTGTCCGGCGGCGAGCAGGCGCGGGTACAACTGGCGCGCATCTTCGCGCAACTGTGGGATGCCGAGCCGGGCTTGATACTGGTCGATGAACCGCTGGCTTCGCTCGATCCGGGCTTGCAATTCGACTTGTTGGAAAGCATGGACAACTTTGCATCGCAACATGGCCACGCCATCGTTGCGATCTTGCATGATATTAATCACGCATTGCTCGGCTTCGACCGGCTATTGCTGGTCAAGTCTGGCCAGTTGGTGGGCGACATGGCCAGCGATGCGGCGGCGCTGCCGGCGCTGGAAGCGCTGTATGGCATCGCGTTGAATACCGCCATAAACGCTGACGGTGATGTGTGCGTGATTCCTGCGCGTAATAAAAAACGGCCGTTCAACTGAACGGCCGCCGGTATTGCTGTCTGCGTGCTTCTTTTAATAATTATTCCGCCGCCGCTTCCGTCGCCGATTCAGCGCCGCAGCATTTCTTGAATTTCTTGCCGCTGCCGCAGGGGCAGTCGTCGTTGCGGCCGACTTTCGGTTCTTCGCGCTTGATGGTTTGTACCGCCGGTTTGCGGCGCGGCACCCAGAAACGGTAGATGTTCGGCAAGTTCGCTTCCAGGTCCAGCGCCAGTTTATGGGCCTTGACCGGATCTTCGACCAGCTTCAATTCTTCTTCTTCGATTTCGTCGGCGCCCAGCAGATAAATCGGCTGCATCAAATCGCCGACTTCCGAATCCCAGATTTCATCCCAGGAACCGTTACGCAATTCCATGCCTTCCCAGAAACCCCAGCACCACGCTTCGGCGTCGATCAGGGTCTGGCCTTCGTATTCATGCTCGACGAACAGCGGCTCGAATTCCTTTGGTGCCACTTCGAACGTGACCAGCACTTCATTCATGAAGCGCATGATCAGGTTGACGATGCGTTCTTCTTCCTTGGCGTTCTTGAATTGTGGCGCAACCTTGCCGTCTTCGCCCCAGACTCGCGGCAGCCATTCGGCCGGCATGATGGTTTCCGGGCCGATCGCGACGGCGGTCAGGTAACCGTGCAGGGTGTCCATCGTCATCGCGTCTTCGGGGCTGCGCTCCGACAACAGGAATTGGTCTAGTTCGTCGAATTCTTTTTCTGATAAAGGCTGGTCGAGTTGCATGGCGTGCTCTTAATGGATGGAAGGTGACAGTATACGCCCTGCGGCGGCCGAACGACCAACAGTTTGCGCAACCGCGGGGTGGGGGGCCTTACAATGCTGCGTATGCATACCAAAAACCAGCCGACTGACGACGCCAAACCTGTCCATCCCTTTTCCGAACTGAGCCCGGATTGCGTGCTCGACGCCCTCGACAGTGTCGGCTTGCACGGCGACGGCCGCCTGCTGGCGCTGAATAGTTATGAAAACCGGGTATATCAGGTCGGCATCGAAGACAGCCCGCCGCTGGTGGCCAAGTTTTACCGGCCGCAACGCTGGAGCGACCAGGCCATCCTCGAAGAGCACGCCTTTGTGGGCGAACTGGTGGAGCGCGAAATCCCGGTGGTGCCGGCGCTGGCATTAAATGGCTCGACCTTGCACCAGTTCAAGGATTTCCGTTTCGCGGTGTTTCCGCGCCATGGCGGTCGCGCGCCCGAGCTGGACGATCCGCTGACGCTGGAATGGATCGGGCGCTTCATCGGCCGCATCCATGCCGTCGGCGGCCTGGCGTCTTACCGGGAACGGCCGGCGCTGAATCCGGACACCTTTGGCATCGAGCCGCGCGACTTTTTGCTGGCCAACGATTTCATTCCACCGGAATTACTGGCCGCCTATTCCAGCGTGGTGCGGCAGGCGCTCGATGGCGTCAGGCGCTGCTATGAGCGGGCCGGCGAGGTCAGCCTGTTGCGCCTGCACGGTGATTGTCATGGCGGCAACGTGCTGTGGACCGACGCCGGGCCGCACTTCGTCGATTTCGACGATAGCCGCATGGGACCGGCGATCCAGGATTTGTGGATGATGTTGTCGGGCGAACGCAGCGACCAGGTGCGCCAGATGAGCGATATCCTGGCCGGTTACGAGGATTTCTGCGATTTCGAGCCGCGCCAGCTGTACCTGGTCGAAGCGTTGCGCACCTTGCGCCTGATTCATTATTCGGCCTGGCTGGCGCGCCGCTGGGATGACCCGGCCTTTCCCGTCGCATTTCCATGGTTTAACACGCAACGTTACTGGCAAGACCGCATCCTGGAATTGCGCGAACAAGTGGCGCTGATGGATGAGGCGCCGTTGTGGCCCGTGTAAGGGATGAATCGGCTGCACTTCCTTGTAAATCTTGATTTTATTGGGTTTTGATATAGAATCAATGTAGATTCTATGTGAAATTTCTGAGGAAAAACTATGGCAATCACATCATTTAATATTGATAGCAAGCTTGATAACACCTTGGAAGATCTCAAGATACACTATGGTGCTGCTTCGAAGGCTGAGGTTCTTCGCAAGGCGATTGCGTTGTTGAACGTCGTTAGCCGCAATGAAAATGAGGATGGCAGTGTCACCATTCGGCACAAGGAACAAGATGTCAAGGTCATTTTGCGGTGAGCCTGCATCGTGCCGGCCAAGGTAGAACGGTTATTCTTGGTGACGAAGAAGCCAGGCTGGGACCGACGCCAGTTGAGTCTGCCACAGCACGCAGCATGACAGCAGACATGTGGTTTCGCGGTTGCATGGTCGCGGTCGTTTGCGGAATTTTTATCTGGCTCAATATGGGCGTCATGTCATTCATTCGTGATGCATTTGCACACGATAGCGCCAGGATGCTGGCATCGCCCCCGATGCCAGCGGCTGATCGCTTGATCACGTCCAATGTGGTGATGGCATTGATCGGTGCGACGGTGGTTCAAACGGGCATCGGTTTCATCGCCATCATGAGCTACCTTTTCCCCAAGCGTCCTCGATAATTCTGCTGGGGAAATTATTTAAGCGACAACGTTAACGCGCGATAAATCATGAAAAGGGGGGCATTTCCCCCTCTGCTTGCTGCTCGGTCTGTTTGGGTGCTGCCCGATAATGGGTACTAAGAAATTCCGTCAGTCGTTCGGAACATACCCAGACAGCGAGAAACTCATGCAAGCACAACAAGATCAACGCAACAGCGATACCCTGACCATCGACCAATTGCCGGACGATCAGGTGGCTGGCGTGGTGCATGAGCAAGAAGATGTAGTGGCGATAGCGGGACCAGCCGTGGCCGGCCGCGAGCAGATGGAAATGAAGGCGATCCACGAAGCCATCGCCCGGGTCGAAGCGGAAGCCAAGGCCACTTGCGCCGCCGAAACCCGTGCGCTGGCTGAAGCCCGGGTCCGTTCGCTGGCCGAAGACCGCGCCGCGATCGATGCCGCCGCCACCGCCGCCGCGCAGCAAAATGCCGATGCCGCCGAAGACGCGATCGCCGCCAACCGCGAACGGCTGGAAACCATGCGTGCCGCCGCGCTGGCCAGCGTGGCCCGGCTGGAAGCGGTGAAGCAGGAAACCGCCGAATTGCGCGCCCGCGTCGAATCCGATACGCAAATTCGCGTGGCCGCCGAACAGCGTGCCCGGGCCGAGCAGGAAAACCGCTTGCGCGCCAGCGAACAGATCGCCGTGCATTCCGAGCTGGCCGAACAAGCGGCACGCGCGTCCGAAGAATTGCAGCAACAAACCGAACAAGCCCGTCTGCAAGCGGTGGAGCGGGTTGCCGCCGTGCAGGCGGCCAAAGATCAGATGGTCGGCATCGCATCGGCCGATGCGCGCCTGAGCGTGCTGGCGCGCGAGCGCGAACGTCACGCCCATGGCGCGCGTCAAACCGCGCAAATGCTGGCCGAAGCGGAAGGCGAAGCGCTGGAATTGACGATGCAGCGCGAGCGGGCCGACCAGATCGCGCTGGAATCGGCATTCAACCGCGCCGCCGCCGAAGTGCGCGCGCTGGAAGAGGCCCGCGCCTTGGCACACCTGGAGCAAGAGCGTGAAGCGATTGCTCTGGCGCAAGCGGAATCCGAACGCCATGCGGCGCAATCGCTGCGCCTGCGTTTGCAAACCGAAAAAGAATTGCGCGATGCGGCGATCCACCGCGAACGCCTGGAAATGATCGCCGCCGCCAGCGCCGAAGCGCGCCGCGACGCCGACCTGCGTATCTTGGCCGCAACCGAGGCGCGCATCGAAGTCGACCGTCAATTACGCACGGTTGCGCTGGCGCGCATCGCCGCCGAACAGGATGCTGAAATCCAGGGCCACGCCAAGGTCGAGGCAGAAACCATTGCGATGGAACATGCGCGTCAACGCGAAGCGGCGCAGCAAGCCGCCGCCGCTGCCGCCGTGCTGGAATCGGAAGAGCAGCAACATGCCGCCCGTTTGGCCCATGAACGTGCGGAATTGACGCGCAAGGCTGCCGAACTGGCGGCGCAACAGAATGCCGCCGAGCAAGCCGAAATCACGGCTATCGCGGCCCATGTCGAAGCGCAACAAGCCCAGGCTGAACTGGCGTCGCAAAAGGCGCAGCAAGCGGCGTGTTTGCTGGATGCTGAGCAAGCCCGCGCTAGCGCGGAGCAGCAAGCGATTGCCGCCCTGAAAGAAAAACGGGCAGCCGAACAAGCCGCTTTTGATGCCGCGCAAGCGCGTATCCAGGCCGAACAGGCGCAGGCTTCTGTCTTGCGCGAGCAGCGGCAAGCCGAGCAGGCATTGAAGGAAGCCGCCGATAAAGCCGCCGATGCGATGCGCATCCTGATGGACCAGGCGCTGGTCGAAGGCGAACAAAAAGCTGCCGCTGCGCAAGCCGTGCAGGCACAGGCGCGCTTGGCTGTGGAACTGGGCCAGGTGCATAGCGAACGGGCCCGCATCGAGCATCAAAAAGCGGCTGCCGCCGCTGAATTGCTGGCGCTGGAACAAGATTTTGTGCGTGCCGAACGCGAGTCGCTGGCCTTGATCGAACAAAAGCTGGTGCAGCAGCGTCAGGCGACCGCGTCCGAAGAGCGCGCCTCGAAAGCGATCGCCAGCCGCCTGGAATCGGAGAAAAACCTGGCGATCTCCGCCGCCGCGCGAGTTCGTATCGAGCAGGAACAGGCCGATGCGATGTTACAGCGCGAAGTGGAAGAACAAGCCGCGCAGCAAGCGAGCCAGGAAAAATTGGCGGCGCAAAAAGACTTGCTGACCAGTGCACAAGCGCATGCCGCCTTGCAACGCAAAGCGGCGGACACCACGCGTTTGATGGCGATTGCCAAGCAACAATTACTGGAGCGGGAAACCCGCTTCGAACAAGAGCAGCAACAGGAACTGGCTGCCTTGCAAGCAAAATTACAGGCAGACCAGGGCGGTTTTTCGGCGACGTTGGCCGCCGCCCGCGTCAAGGCCGAACAAGCCAAGTCGGCCAGCATCGCCCGCGAAGTCATCGAACGCCTGACCCAGGCCGGAGAAGCGGTGGGCGGTGTCTGGCGCACCCGATAACGGGACCCGATAAGGCGCCGCCAACGGTAAGCTCGCGGTATCTCCCTGGAGATGCATAATCATTTATCACTGGAGATAATAGTGGCTGTACAAACATCAATGCTGCATGTACGCGTGGACGAAGAAATGAAGTTGCAAGCCCATCAAACCCTGGCGGCGATGGGGATGACCGTGTCGGATGCGGTGCGTTTGTTCTTGCATCGCGTGGTTGCCGACCAGGCAATCCCATTCGAACTCAAGGTGTCCAATGGGGCCGGCCGGGTGGAGCAGCAAGGCGCTGGACAACAGCTGCGCGCGCTCGGCGCGTTAAGCGAATAGTTCGCGACACATCGGTATCAGCAATTCGCGTAGCCAGCGGTGGCCGGCGTCGCTTTCGTGACGCCGGTGCCACGCCAGGCTGATGTTGTTGGACGGCACCTCGAACGGGATTGCCGCCCTATGGATATGCTGGCTCAGCGGGTGGTGGCGGAAGAAATTATCCGACATCACGCAAATCAAATCGCTAACCAGCAGCAAATCGACCAGGCCATAAAAATTATTGATGGTCATGGCGACCCTGCGCCGCACGCCGCGCTGTTCCAGCAAGTCGTCGATCAAGCCGACCGGATTTCCCGACAGCGACACCAGCAAGTGGTCGGCGGCCAGGAAGTCCGCCATTCCCAGCGCCGTGCCGGCCAGCGGGTGGTCTTCGCGCATGGCGCAGATATAGTGCGCGTCGAACATCGCTTGCTGGCGGATTTCCGCTCCCGGCACAGCTGCGCCCGACATCGCCAGGTCGACTTCGTTATCGACCAGGATTTGCCGCGTATCGTGGATATGCCATGGCACGGCCAAAATATCGATGCCCGGCGCCTGCGCTTCGAGCACGCGGCGCAAGCGCGGCCACACCGGATAGGTGATGAAATCGTTGACCGACAGCCGGAAGCGGCGTTGCGCGCTGGCCGGGTCGAATGGCGCCGGGAGCCCGGCGGCGCGGATCGCCGTCAGCGGCGCGCCTATGCCGGCCCATAATTCCAGTGCCTTCGGGGTCGGCTTGATGCCGCGCCCGTCCTTGATGAACAGCGGATCGTTCCACAACTGGCGCATGCGCACCACCGCGTTGCTGACCGCCGGCTGCGACAGCGCCAATCGCTGTGCGGCGCGGGTCATCGAACCCTCGCTCATGATGGCATCGAAAATATTCAGCAGGTGCAGGTCGATATCGCGCATACATCATTATGGATGATGTATATTGGAAAAAACCATGATTAGACAAATAAATGATGGCGGACGATACTGGATTTTTCAATGCATTCAACAAGGAAACCAGCATGTCCACTCCTCTCGACATCACCCAGCAATTCTTCGGCAGCGTAGGCGCACGCGACTTGCCAGCCATCGTAGCCCTGTTCGCCGACCATATCGAATGGTTTGTACCGGGTAATTTTCCATGGTCGGGCCGGCGTACCGAGAAAGCCCAGGTACGCGACTTTTTCGAGACCATGTGGCCGTACACGGTGGCCGGCAAGAATGAAGTCTTGAACTCGAAAATGATCGCTTCCGGCAATGACGTAGCGCTGTTCGCAACCTTCCGCCAAACCCTGGTCAGCACCGGCCAGACCTTCACCGTTGCCGTGGCGGCCCACCTGACGATCGAAGACGGCAAGATCGTCGCGCTGAACATGGTCGAAGACACCATGGCCGTCTCGGCCGCGTTCGGCTTCAATTAACGCTCACAGCATAGGCTCAAGCCGGCCCTGGCGGTCCAGCGCCAGCAAGTCGTCGAAGCCGCCGACATGGTATTCGCCGATGAAAATCTGCGGCACGGTGCGGCGGCCGGAGCGCGCCATCATTTCCGCCATTTTGCCGCGGTCGCTGTCGATATTGATTTCAGTCGGCGTCACGCCTTTGCCCGCCAATAATTTCTTGGCCATTGCGCAATACCCGCAGCCATTGCTGCTGTACACGGTAACGTGGCTCGACAGATTGCTCATGATCATTCCTTTATGCTGGTTGACTGGTTGTACCGCCGGTGTGGCACCGGCATGAAAATAGTATAAGCAAGCGGAATGGATTATTGGATGCTGATAATGGTCAATTAATTGTCTGATCGTCTCAAATCTGGTGTGCCAGTGCGGCCTTGTCCATGCCAGTCGCGCCTATGCCGGCGCCAGTCGTGGAACTTTGATCAAAAAAAGATTACTCAATAATGCAATGTGTGTAAAAAAATATTTTCTTTTTGCACTGCAAAGTAGCGCCATTTATTGATTATCTATTACAGGCATTTAAACCCAACCATGATCCCTAATAACAATTATTCCCGGATTCCCCCATCTGTTCCGGCCAGCAATTCTTCGCGATCCTCTCATCCGATGCCGGTCGTGCAGCAAGCTCCGGTGTCCACCGCTTCCAGCGGTAGGCCGCGTACCTCGTCCGCCGACCGTAATCGCGCGGTCTCGCAAAAACTGAGCGCCCAGCATCGGGACTTGATGATCGCCGAGGTGCGCAAGCGACTGTGGGCAATCGGGGATAGCGTATTGGGCCGGTCTTTTACCAAGTCCCATCTGTCGATGGCTGTGATGCTCGATGTCTTATGGGAGCAGCATTATAAGAAAAGCATGACCGCGCTGGCCACGTCCGATGACCAGCCTGTGCAAGAAATGTTCAAGGCCATGCATGAATCGATCTGGACCCAATATCCGCCGAATGCGCAACCGCTGTCGGAGCTGATTAAAAAAGATAATTGCAAGCCGAAGATTAAAGAAACATTCAATCTGCTGAAGAAGGATTTCAACGATCATCCGCCTTTGGAAGGTATCAAGGACAGCGACCGCTGGCAACTGCTGGTCGATGGACGGAAATTGGAGGACATGCAGAAATACGGGATCAAGCCCAATCCCTTGCACGCATTTTTATTCGATACCGATGCCGGCTATGCCCACGGCATGGCGAGCTCCTTGATCGGGACGGCGCAACTGGCCGCCAAACCAGGGCAGGTCAGCGCCGACGATGTGATCGCGCTGCATAAAATACACTCGGTCGGCGATATCGAATCACGCGGCATGGGGTTTCGCGCACACTTTTCCGCGGACGGCATCATACGCGCGCTGAACGATATGCATGCGCTGCATACACAAAGCGGAAACAAGTTCTCGGCCAATCTGAAAGTCGGCGACATCACGTTCATCTGGATGCCAAATCATGGAAGAGGGCACGTGCTGGTGCCCGGCTCGAATAAACCGTTGCCATGGGACTCCAGCATCCCGCCCGAGCAAATGAGAAGCCGGCTTGCCCAATTGGGCCTGGAAGGCGGGAAGCTGTATCAAGCGCAATATGCCCGAGAGTCGCTGCCGGAAGCGGATTTGAAGGAAATGGTCAGCAAAACCCTGAATGACTATTACGTCGGCATCAGGAAGCGGCGCATTACGCCTGAGGAAAAGACGCTGCTGGCCCTCCAGGTTTACCACCGGCTCGAATTTACCCATGCTTTCACAGATGGAAATTTCCGCGTTGCGTCCAACGTCATGAACGCCTTGCAGATGCGCCAGGGCGAGCCGATCGGCGTATTCCATGACCCTAACCTGAGCGATGGCAGTTCCAGCAAAGAAGCATTGCAGCAATTCCGTCAGGGCCAAATGCGGTTTTACGAGCCCTGAGCGATAGCCGGCACAGCGACGGGAACAGCCGGCGGCGCCGTCTGTTCCCCTTGATTATTGAATCACTTGCACCTTGTCGGCGTAATACTCGGTTTCCCCGAAGCATTCCGTCGGTACGCCTTTATGCTGGCTGTAAGTGATCAGCAGGCGCTTGCCGGCGGCCGCCGACAATTGCCTGGCGACTTCTTCATTGCGTACGCTGAATTGGAACTTTTCCGGGATGGTGCCGGGCAAGGCGGTCAGCAGGATTTCGCCTTCCCACGTCTTGCAGATCCAGCCCCGCTTGGAAAATTTTTGCAGATAGCCGGCCCGTTCGCCTTCGGAATACGAAAAGCTGAGCGTGATCCAGCAATACGCGGCAAAAATCAGCAGGGCGGCGATGATGAAGCCGATCAGAACCAGTGTGACTTTTTTGGATGTTGTTGTCATAGTGTCGTCGAGTGGGTGAGGGCGTTGCAGGCGAGTCCTCGCAGTTTAGTCCTTGCGCCCGGCGGTCCAGTTCAATCCAAAGCCATAACGTTGATCCATCGCCTGGTGCGCCGTGATTTTACCTTGCCCGCCAAAGTATTCCACCAATTTTGTCACTTGCAGGTTGCCGCCGTGGTTCTCGAGCATGGCGATGGCGCACATCGACAGCTTGCTGTCGCTGTCCATTCGCACTTCGACCGAAGGCTGGCCGGGGATGTCGATGGTCACCACGCCGTCGGTCGCGGCCCAGTTCGGCACGCCGTCATAGATGAAGGCGTACACCAGCACCCGCTGGATCTGGTCGAAATGCACGCCATTGATGAAGATGTTTTCGCCGTCGCTGACGTTGCCGGTGCGGTCGTCGCCTTCCAGGTGGATGTACGGCGGCCGCTCGTACGCGCCCCAGCTATTGCCCAGCGCTTGCACCGCGCTCTTGGCGCCGTTGCTCATTTCAAACAGGCAGCCGATGTCGAGGTCGATGCCGTTGGCCGGGCTGGATGGCTTGCTGAACAATTTGCCGAGGAAGCCGCCGCTATCTTGCTGCTGGGCCGGCGCCGGGCCCTGGTTCCAGTTCAGGTTGACGCGGATGCGGCCGTAACCCTGGCTGTCGCGCTTGTCGAGCGAGATTTTATCGCCGCGTTTTTCGAGGCGGATTTTCGACAGCGAGATCTTCGGCGCTTCCGCGGCCGGGACCGGTGCTGGCGACTGGGCCGCCTCGCTGCCGCCGAAATGCTTCAGCAGCGCCCCCAGGCCGCCGGCAAAACCCTGGCCGACGGCGCCGAAGCGCCAGCTGCCGTCGCGGCGGTACAACTCGCCGACGATGACGGCTTTTTCATCCTGGAAGTCGCTGCCGAAAAAGGCGAATTGCGCGGCCTGGCCCAGTTGCAGCGACGACGGACCCAGCGAGCGCATCGCGCCCTGGTCGGCGGCGGCGGTGAACACCAGCTTGTCGATGCTGGCCGGCAGGCGCGCCAGGTCGACCTGGAACACCGAACGGGCGCCGTTCAAGTCCAGCGTGACGGCGTTATCCGGCGCATTCTTCTGGTTGAAAAACACCATGTAGCGGTCGTCCGATAATTTGCCGCCAGCATCCAGGCCGAAGCAGCTGACGTCGGTTTCCATCGCGCCGGAGGCGATCTCGAGTGTGACCTGGAATGGTCCGTTCAGGCCGAGGTCGGCGAGTTTGCCTTTTTGGCCGCGCGTGAAGTTGGTCATGGTCGTATCTCCCCTTGATCGGTAATCGGAATGTGCGAAATGTGCTGAATGTTCGGTACTGGCGGGTTCATGGTGTGGTCCGCCGTCATGGTATCACCGGCGTGGCGGATGCCGAACAGGCGCGCCTGTTCGATGATGCGTTGCGCCCAGTTGCTGTGGGTCGCCACTTCGCACATCGATTCCTGCATGCGGAATACGGCCGGGCTGTCCGGGTCGATGATGCGCAACGCCAGCTCGATGTCCGCTTGCGCCACCTGGTAATGGCGTTCGATGTGCGGCACCTGGTCGGGATGGATGGCGGTCTTGGCGATCATGCCGTGCGCCATGTCTTGCGCCACTTCGGCGTCCAGCCACGCGTGCTGCGACAGGTGTTCGAACACCGGCGCGGTCAGCGCAAAACCGTGCGGCCGGAAGGTGGTGACCAGGCGTGCGATCACCTGGCCCAGCGGGGTCTGGTAAATGGTGCCGCTGGTCGGGCGGCGCAAGCCGAGCAGCGCCAATAAATCGTTGCCGCCGATGCGCAGCGCGAGGATGCGGTGGCGCACCTGCGGTACATTCAACTGGCGGCAAAACAGCTTCATTTCCTCGTCGTCGAACACTTCCGCCGTTTCCAGCGTCGGCATCAGCAAGTGCTGGGTGTGGCGCACCTGGCTGAAATAATGGTCGAAATTGTGGCGGGTGGTTTTCGGCAGCACGAAGCCGGCCAGTTTATGCGCGCCCGGCATCAGCAGCACGCGCCCCAGGATGTCGGCGTTGCGCACGCGCACAAAGCGCAGCGTGTCCGATTCCTCGGCCATGTTTTGCAGCGCCAGCGACAGGTTGAACAGCGCGTAGCTGAGGTCGCGTTCGGCGATTGCGTCCTCGGTGCAAAAGATCACCGAACGCAAATGGCCCATCTTGTCGCCGTTGGCGATCGCCAGCAAATCCTTGTGGATGCTCGGCACATATAAAGAGGCGCCCAGCGCCGGTTTATGGGCGCTGTGCTGATAGCTGGAATTATCCATCGACTGCACTCCTGATCAGGGCGACCGCCTGGTAGGGCAGCGCCGGTTCCACCGTCACCGGTATCGATTTCTCTTGCGCCAAAAGCAGTAAATGTGCCACGTCCGGCGCATGCGTGTCGCGCACGATCAGGCGCTGCGGCGCGCGCCGCAGCAAGACCCGGGTGGCTTCGCCGATGCCGGGTTTGATCAGGTTGATGTCGCCGATGCCGTACTGCGATTGTGCCGCCGCCATGTAAGCGTGGGAGCGGGCCGCCATGGCCGCGGCGTCGATCGCTTGCGCCCGCGGCACGCCTTCCGTTTGCGCCAATCCAATGGCGTCGGCGACCAGGCCGTCGGCGAACTGGCGCGACTGGTCGTGCGCCTCGAACTGGCCGTAATACAGGCAGCCGTGGAAGTCGTCCGGGCCGATCGCCGCGTTCAGCACCGAGCGGCTGACCAGCCCCGACACGGTGGCGTTCAGGATGCTCGACGGGATCAGGTAATCGTCGGCCGAGGCGGCGCAGGCGGCCGTGCCTGCCAGGTCGGACAGCACGTACAGGCCGCCGTCGATGGCCGTGCCGTGGGCTGCATTGAATGCGCCCACGGCATGGCGCAATTCGCGCGAAATCACGCCCTTGCCGGTCCAGCCGTCGACGAATACCAGCGACTCCGGGGCATGGCCCTGTTGCAGGATGTGGCGCAGCGCGACGGCGTCGATGCCGCGGTCGCGGATGATCGACACCGAGTAATGCTGGCAGTCGCGCTGGAACACGCGGCGCAGCAGATGGGCCAGGATCACCCCGACCGGCGTGCCGGCGCGGGCCAGCGACACCAGCGCGATGGGGCCGTCGCGGCGCACCGCGATCAGCGCGGCCAGGCGCAGGCAGTCGCGCGCCATTTGCCGGCGGTTGGCCGCATAGGCGCTGCGGAACAGTTCCAGGTAGGCCGGCGACGGCAGCGCTTCGGGCGACAGCATTTCGCTGTAGTGGCGCTGGCCGGACTGGATCAGCCTTTCCTTCTCGTCGATGTCGAGGATCGGTTCCAGCGCGATCGGTTTCAACAGGAAGGTGACATCGTCGGCGCGGTAGCTGCCGGAAAAATCGACGGCGCTTTTATTCACCATCATAAGGCCGCCACCGTCAGCGCCGCCAGCTGGGTGCCCTTCGGTACGATGGCGTAGTCGCAGGCCGCCATGAAGCGCGCGTCGGAGCGGCTGTCGCCCATGCCGAAGCTGAGGATGGGGCCGTGCTCCGCCTCCAGTTCGGCGCGCAGGTACGATACCGCGCGCGCCTTGTTCAAACTTTTCGGCAGCAGCGCCAGGTTGTTGCCGTTGCGGTGGATGAAGTAGTCGGCGCCTTCCGTGGCGAGCCAGTCCTGCAGCACTTGCTGTTCGATGTCGGCCAGCCGTTCGGCGCGCGCCTCATGGTCCTTGACGACGACATAAAACGGCGTCGCGTAATCTTCGATCAGGCGCGCGCGCGACGGCAAGCCGGCCTTGGCCTGGAAGTCGTCGATGACGCGCATCGCTTCGCGCAGGCCGGGCAGGGCGAGCTGCATATCGTTTTGCATCAGCGACAGCCAGCCGCCGTCCAGCGCGCCGCCCGGTTGCAGCACGATGCCGCCGTAATCGAGCACGGCGTAGCTGGAAAACGGCAAGTCGACCCGGCTGAACGCGTCGGCGTTGCGCGCGGTGGCCGGGATCAGGGTCATGCCGCCGTGGGCGAATTCCATGAAGGCGCGTTGGCGCGGCGTCGTGAACGAGCAGGCGTCGCCGTTTTTCAGGTAGGCGGCCGCTTGCAGGTCGACTTCCGAGGCGCATTTTTTGGGCGTCTGGAACAGGGTGTCGTCGAGGTCAACGAACAGGAATTTCTTCAATTTGGGTCTCTGACTGAAAGTGGAACAGGCGGCCATGCAATTGGCCGGCGAGTTGAAACAGGGCGTCGCTGGCCGGTGTTTCGTGACAAATCAAGACGTGCCGGTATTGTCCCGCTGCGACGTTGTACAGGTAGTTGGTCACGCCTTCGCCGTAATTGTCGGGGCACGACACGATAGCGCCGACATCGCCCCACGACAGGATCGGCGAGCGTGTCGTCGATTGCAGCACCACGTTCTTGCCCAGCGCTTCGAGCGCGCGTGCCAGCAAGAACGACGGGTGCATGAATTCGCCGGTGCCGAGCACCAGCACGCTTTCATCGTCGCCGATCTGCGCCGCTAATTTTTCGGCCAGCGCCGCCGGCGCGGCCAGGGGCCGTTCGATGCCGATGCGGCCGAAAGATGCGCTGGCGCCGCGTTCGGCGTCGGCTTCAAAACGCTGGGCCGGCGCGGCCGCCGGCGCCGGCTGCTCACCCGCCGTGAAATGGTATTGGCCGGACAGCGCGGCGCCGACCGTGACCGGCATGCCGAAGCGCTCCGACAACCCGGCATTGGCGGTCTCGCCCATGAAGTTGGTGATCAGCGCCAGGTGCAGCCGCTGCAGCGACGGATAGCGCGCGCGGCAGGCGTGGGCCAGGTTGACGAAGGTATTGCCGGTGCTCGCCTCATCGTCGACCAGCACCAGGCTGGAGGCGCTGTCGAACAGCGCGCTCGCTTGCGGCGACAGGTGCAGGAACTGGCGCGGCGCATGGCTGTGCGACTCTTCGAATTCAAAGAACGGCACGCTGCCGACCCGGTAGCGCGAGCTGTGCAGGAATAGCGCCTGACGGCCCGGATTGGCGCGCAGCCACGCTTCGAACACGCCCTGGCCGAGGCCGATCGCGGTTTCCGCCATCGCGATGAACACCACCGTGCCTTGCAGGCTGCCGGGGATTTGCGCGGCCAGGTCGTCATGCAGGCTTTGCATGACGCGGGGAGTGACTGGCCAATGCTTGCCGAGCACCTTGGACAGGAACAGGAAGCCGCGCCTGGCGTTGGCGCGCGCGGCAAAACCGATCAGGTCATCGAGCGGGAAGCGCGCCTGGTCGACTTGCACAGTCAGTGCGCCGGTCGGCATGTGGCGGGTAATCCGGCCGCTCATGGCAGCTCCACCGCGTACGCCAGTTCGCCGATGCGCTTGCCGTCCTGTACCGGCGGCACGCTGACCTGGTCAAAGCCCCGGTCGAAACCGACCAGCGCGATATACGGCAGGTTGGGACCGGCGGCGCACGCCATGCCGATGCCGCCCGACATGCGCGGATTGATTTCCAGCAGCGCCAGGCCATTGCGGCCTTCGCGGAACTGGATGTTGAACACGCCGTTCAGCTGATAGTCGCGCGCGAGTTTTTCGCAACACGCCAGGATGTCGGCGCGGCTGTCGATGAGTTGGCCGGCGCCGCCGGTATGCGGTTTCTTACGCGGGATGGCGCACACCAGCCGGCCATGGTCGGCCACGCAATCGGCGCTGTATTCATGGCCGTCCAGGTATTCCATCAGCAGCAGCGGCTTGAAGCTGGCCATCTGCGCCAGGCCGGCGCGCAGCTCTTGCGCATTGATCTGGTAGGCGGCGCCGGCCAGCAGCAATTGCGCGCCGTTGCGCTCTTCATCCAGCACCGCGAAGCCGAGGCCGTACACCGATTCGGACGGCTTGATGCACAGTGTATCGTGCAGCGGCCGCAGCTCGGCGTAGGCGGCATCGTATTGCGCGATGGTCGACACGGCGCGAAATTGCGCCGGCGGCGCCAGCGGCAAATCCAGGCCGGCGCAAAAGCGCGCCTTGTCATGCATCAGGAGCAGCGTTGCGGCGCTGGCGACGCTCAGCACGCGCACGCCGATGGCGGCGAATCGTTCGCGCTGCGCGTCTATCAGCCCCGCTTCCTTGCCGGGCCAGAAAATCGTGATGCCGCGCTCGCGGCAAAAGACCAGGCACCAGTCCAGGTAAGCCTGGCCGGTCAGGCCGGCCGGCTCGACCGCGTATTCATGCGCCGCCAGGAAGGCCGCCGCGTGGGCGTTGGTATTGCTGCAGACGATGTGATAACGCTGTTCGCCATCGGCGTCGCGTATCAGTTTGATGGCCGTGCCGACCGAGGAAAAAGTTTTATTGAACCAGACGCGTTGCATTCGAGACCTGTGAGTGGGACGGGTTGGTAGGGGAAAATCGGCGGTTGGCGTTTGGTCGACGCCAACCCGACCTGCCTGGGGCAGGGTTTGAATGCCGGCTCGATTAACCGGGCTTGCCGGTTTGCGTCCATTTCAGGAACGCATCGCGGTTGCGCGAGCAGACGAAGACCTTGCCGGCGCCGGAAAAACGCAGCACGATGCCTTCGCCGCTGGTGACGCTGTTGACGATATTGCCGAGGAAACCGCCGATGCCGCCGCTACCGCCGCCGGTGGTCACCGAGATTTCATATTTCAGCGTATTGTCCCAGCATACCACGTGCGAATTATCGATCACCACATCCTTGCCCGGTTCGACGTCGAGCTGGAACATCGAACCGAAACCGGACACCACTACCTGGCCGCTGCCGGAGGTTTCCATGACAAAAAAGCCGCCCGACTGGGCGAACAGCGCATTGCCGAGGCTTTGCGTGCGCACCTTCATTTCGGTGCCGGAGGTGGCGGCGACGAAGGCGCCGTCGTTCAGCAAATATTGGCGGGCGCCGACGTCGACCACTTCGATCGCGCCGGGCAGCGTCGGCGACAACAGGCAATCGCCGTTGCCGCGCACCGCTTCGATATGCTGCTGGAAAAACGATTCGCCGTTGGCGAAGCGGCGCATGATGGCGCTGCCGATGCCGCCGGTCATCTTGCCCTTCAAGTCGAGCGCGGTTTCCATCATCACCATCGCATCCGATTCGCAATAGATGGTTTCGCCCTGTTTCAGGCTGACGTGCAAAAATGGATCGACGTCGCCGGTGGTGGTAAATACTGGCATAGGAATCTCCCAAAAAAAAGCCGCCTGAGCGATGTCACGGCGGCTGTAACAGCATTGAATTTGCCTTCAGGGAGCTCTCAAAACCGTAGCGAGCGGCTCAAGTTCCGGCAGAGAAGCGCAAGTGTACGCAGGCACACTGCGCATCGCAGGCCGGAAATCGGGCCGCGCAGCAGGTTTTTAGAGCCGCCCTTTATGCGTTGACGCCGAACGAGCGTGCGAGTGGTCCGAGGCCGCCGTTGAAACCCTGGCCGATCGCCTTGAATTTCCATTCGCCGTTGTGGCGGTAGACTTCGCCGAAAATCATCGCGGTTTCGGTCGAGCTGTCTTCGGACAGGTCGTAGCGCGCGATTTCGCGCTGGCCATCGGCGTTCAGGCAGCGGATGTACGCTTTCGACACCATGCCGAAATTCTGGCGGCGCGCGTCGGCGTCATGGATGGTCACGGTGATGGCGATGCGCTCGATACCGGCTGGAACTTTTTCCAGGTCGATCACCAATTGTTCGTCGTCGCCGTCGCCTTCGCCGGTCTGGTTGTCGCCGGTGTGCAGCACCGAGCCGTCGGCCGATTTCAGGTTGTTGTAGAAAATAAAGTCGGAGTCGCCGCGGACTTTGCCGTCAGCTTTCAGCAGAAAGGCGCTGCCGTCAAGGTCAAAGGTGGCGCCGTCGGTCGAGCGTGGATCCCAGCCGAGGCCGATGATGATCTTCTTCAGGTTCGGTGCTTCCTTGCTCAGGTTGACGTTGCCGCCTTTTTGCAAACTAATTGCCATGGTGAATCTCCTTATTTAAATAACACCGCACAATCACTGTGGGGTTTGTCATGTCAGGCATGCGGCGAGCGGCGCATGTCGTGTATGCATGCTCGCTGCATTTCCTCGATGTGGGGATGAAGTCCCCGTTTTCAATCCTGTGCCGGCTGTTGTTTTTTATAACGTATCGACGACCACAGCGACACCAGGATGAATGCGACGCCGGACAGGCCGGTGAACCATTCCGGGATATGGAACCTGACGCTGGCCAGCATGATCAGCGCCAGGATGCCGATTGCATAATGGGCACCATGTTCCAGGTAAACGAATTCGTCCAGCGTGCCTTTGTGCACCAGGAACACCGTCATCGAACGCACGAACATGGCGCCGATGGCCAGGCCCAGCATGATGATGACGACATCGTTGGTGATCGCGAACGCGCCGATCACGCCGTCGAAACTGAACGACGCATCCAGCACTTCCAGGTACAGGAAACCGCCGATGCTGCCGCGCGAAATCATCTTGCCGATGGCGGGATCGGATTCCTCCTCTTCCAGCAGCTTGCTGATCCAGCCCACCGCGACATAGATCGCCACGCCCAGCACGCCGGACGCCAGCACGCTGTACTTATTGGCTTCCGGAACTTGCGTGACGCAGCCGAAGATCGCGCCCAGCGTCAGCAGGATGGCAAAGCCTTCGGAACCGAGCGAGCCCACTTTTTCTTCGATCCAGCCCAGCCAGTGCAATTGTTTTTCTTCATCGAACAAAAAGTTCAGGAATACCAGCAACAGGAAGGCGCCGCCGAAGGCCGCCACTTGCGCATGGTGTTCGGTCAGGTGACGCGCATATTCGGTCGGTGTGGTGGTGGCCATGGTCCACACGTCGAGCAGGCCGAGGCCGGTGGCGACCGATACGATCAGCAGCGGGAACAGCAGGCGCATGCCGAACACCGCCACCAGGATACCGACGGTGAGAAACAGTTTCTGCCAGAACGCATTCCAGTGGCGCAGCACGGAGGCGTTTACCACCGCATTATCGAACGACAGCGACACTTCCATCACGCCGAGCACGGCGGCGATCCACAGCCCCTGGATCATGCCGGACACACCGCCATGGCTGTAACCCCACCAGCCGGCGACCGCCATCAAGATGAAGGTGACAATAAAAGAAAGCGTGAAATGCCGCATGAATGAACCCCGTTGGAAAATTAGTTGTCGTAATGAATGTACCGTCGGCCGTACTTGTATTTATTGATACATAATAATTGTTGTATATGACGCCATGATTTTATATTAGTTAAGTTCGCGCATGCGAATTTAACGATTGAGGCGTGCGCGTCATTGCGGAAATTCGAGCACACATGGACGCTGCAGCAGCGTTTTTTTTTGTGGCAGGGCGCTGCTTAAAATTGAATCCCATTCGCGCATTTATTTCTGATTGGCACACCTTGCATCGCGTAGAATATTGACGCGGCAATGCTTGGCCGCCCAATGCCTGGACGCCGCGCGGGCTGCTCGGCATGGATGCGTATGCCGCCTGATGACGAGACGATGATCCTGACCTTGCGGGGATGGGGTCTGCAAACCAAAAACAATAAACCTGTTAATTCACATGATGTCCCCTTCATTTCCTGTGCAAGCGCGCCGCGCCGCCAAGTTGCTTTCGCCTGTATTGTTTTCACTGTACCTGGCCGGCGCGCTGCTGGTCCCGCACACCGCTGCCGCGGCTCCCCTGTCGACGGTCCAGATGGCCGTCGGCAAGGATCGCTGGTCCTTGGCCGTGGCCCGCGACTGGCTGCCGCGTACCGACGCGGCGCTGGCCTCGGCGTATGCATTATTGCATGATCAATACGACATCAGCCCAGACCAGACGCGGCATTGGGTAATCGCTACCTCGGCCGCCGACGTGGTGGATGGGGCGGCCGCGCGCATCCTGCTCGAAGCGGGCTTGACCGAAGCCGAGCTGCGCGACAGGGCGCTGCTGCATCCGCTCAGGGTCGTCATGTACCAGGCGTTTGACCGCCTGAGCGCAGGCAATCTGAGCCGATTGCCGGCGTGGCTGCCGTCCGCGCTGGCCGATACGCTTGCCCGGGAATCGGTCGACGCCTTGCGCCTGCCGCCGCCGGCGGAACTCGAAAAGGACATACCCTTGTGGGATACGGCGAAGCGCCGGCCGCCGGCGCCAGCCGGCAGCGTGGAGCGCGTGGTGCTGCGTCCTTCGCCGAAAAGCCGGATCGCCATGGCCATCTTGCGCGACCGCCTGGGCGATCGATTTCATCGTGCCATGAAGTCGTATCTGATGGCCAGCGGGCGCAGCGATTTTAATGCGTCGGATGCGTTCACTTCCCAGCTCGGCATAAGCGAACGCGAATTGGCCGCCATGGCTGAGCGTCAATGGAGTCAGCGTCCGGCGCCGGCCGCGTCTGCCCAGGCGGGCGGCGCTGCAGTGAGCCCGCATATCACTGTGCGCATGGGCGGCTACGTCAGGGACGGCTACGCCGACCGGGTCGAGCAAAACGCGCTGCCGCTGGTGCGCCAGGCCACCGTGCGCTTCGATGACTTGATGGGCGAGCTGTGGCATGTCCGGGTCGGGCACGATGTCACGGTCTATCTGGCGGCCGGGGCCGAAGACTATAAACAGGTGCTGGCGCAAGACATGCACACCAAAGAGGCGATCGCCGAAACGGAAAGCGAAGTCAGCGGCGGCATGTCGAACCGGCGCGGGCAGATCGCGATCAAGTTCAACAGCAAGGACAATCCCGATAAGGCGAATCAGCGGGCGGTGCGCACCACGATGCACGAATTGACGCATCAGATCCAGTACCAGTTGGCTGATGGCAAGTCCGGTTTCCGTCCGCCGCACTGGATGATGGAGGGGCCGGCCAAGTTGATCGAATACCTGTTTTCGGAACAAATGCCGTTGGGCGACGGCGAACCGGAAGCCGTCTATGCATGGCGCCAGGCCTCGCTCAAATGGTGGCGTACCGGTAACAAGACCGGGTTGACGCCAGAGGAGCTGGTGGATGCCGGTAGTGGTCCCGGCTGGCTGAAGATGATGAAAGATCATCGCGGCAACTACGAAATGGCGACGCTGATGCTGATGTATCTGAAGGCTGTCAGCGGCGAGCATTTTTTCACCGGACTGGCCAACTATTATCGCCTGAGCGGACATGCCGGCCAGAATCATCAGCTAGCGTTTGAAGAAAGTTTTGGCATCAGCGAAAGCGATTTTGTTGCCGACTTTAAACTGTGGCTGGCAAGGCAATAAGCGGCAATCAGCGCGTAGGCACGCAGGCAGGTTGGCGGCGTTTTGCGGCGGCGAGGTCGCCGGCTGGTTCGCCAGCGGCAGGCGATCTGCGATAATTGTGGATTATTTTTATTATTTATATTGCACAAGGAACACCGTATGGATATCGCCTACCTCGTCACGCCCCTGATTACCTGGACATTGGTCGGTCCGATCAAGTTCTTGATCAACAGCATACGTACCCGGCAATGGGCGTTCGGGCTGGTCGGCAATGGCGGCTTTCCCAGCAACCATAGCGCGGTGGTGTCGAGCATGGCGACGCTGATCGCCTTGCGTGAAGGGATCAGTTCGCCGGCCTTTGGCGTCGCCGTGACTTTGTTGTTCATCGTCATCATCGACGCCAACAGCTTGCGCCAGCACGTCGGCAAGCAGGCGGCCGCGATCAATCGCCTGGCCAAGGAGGACGGCGGCCATCGATGGCTGCGCGAGCGCATGGGCCACACGCTGGTCGAGATCGCCGGCGGTTTGTGCACCGGTATTTTGATTGCGCATGGTATCAATGCCGTGCTGGGACGCGGCTGGTAAGGCGAGCGTCCGGCAATACGTCCAGGGCGGCGTTGCCTTGCCTTGCCGACCATTCGTACTGTTGAACGTATTGCCAGGCGCTGTCTTATTCAGCCCGCCGCCCGGCGGGTCTGGCGTCCTGTATGCATATCTTGCATATCTTGCATACCTTGCCTACAACCGTCTCCCCGGCGGCGGGTTTCACTAAAAAACCACTCGATTGCATTTCAGTAGCCGAAATCTGCGTTTCAGGCATGAATTCCCACATTCCAGGAATCCGCTGATTGACAGCCCTACTAGCGACATGGATACTCTGGCGCTTGCTGCTTTAATAAAAAAATTCCGCCTGAATTCCGCCTGAATCACAGATCAATAAATTTCGGAGAACTACCCTATGTTGCGCAAAACTATTATTGTCCTGGCGATCGCTTCCGCCCTGGTGGCATGTGGCAAGGAAGCCAAGGACACCGGCAAGGGTAAGGCCGGTGATAAAACAGCCAGCGCAAGCGCCGAAGCCGTATTGTTGATCGCGTCGGAAGACTTGCTGACGATCCAGAATAACGCCCTGGCTTCCGGGCCGGCGGTCACCGGTTCGGTGCAGCCGGAGCGCAACGCCGATTTGCGGGCGGAAGTGTCGGCCGTGGTGTTGCAGGTATTGAAAGAAAATGGCGAAGCCGTCAAGCGCGGCGATTTGCTGGTGCGGCTCGATGAAACGGCGATCCGCGACAGCCTCAATTCGGCCGAGGAAGCCACCCGCGCCGCCAACCAGACGCTGGAGCAGGCGCAGCGCATGTTCGAACGCATGAAAACCCTGCGCACGTCGGGCATGACGTCGACCCAGGCGCTGGAAGACGCGGAAATCCGCCGCAACAATGCGCAAAGCGACCTGGCCGCGGCCAAGACCCGTTCGGTGCAGGCGCGCCAGCAATTGCAGCGCACGCTGGTGCGGGCGCCGTTCGACGGCATCGTCAGCGAGCGCAAGGTGTCGAATGGCGACACGGCGCAAATCGGCAAGGAATTGATCAAGGTGATCGATCCGAGCAGCATGCGCTTTGAAGGATTGGTGTCGGCCGACAAGATCAGCGAAGTCAAGGTCGGCCAGGCGGTGCGTTTCGCCATCAACGGTTATCCGGGCCAGAGCTTTAACGGCAAGGTGCGGCGCGTCGATCCGGCCGCCAATCCGGTCACGCGCCAGGTCGCGGTATTGGTCGACTTTAGCGATGCCGCGCGGCCCGGCGTGGCCGGCCTGTATGCGGAAGGCCGCATCGAAACGAGCAGCGTGTCGGCGCTGATGTTGCCGGAATCGGCGCTGCTGCAGGTTGGCGACAAGGCGTACACGTGGCGCCTGAAAGACAAGACCCTGAACAAGGTGGCGCTGGTGATCGGCGTGCGCGACGCCCGTACCGGCGACTGGGAAGTGCGTTCCGGCCTGGCCGGCGGCGACAGCGTGATGCGGCGTCCCGGTTCCAATTTCAAGGACGGCCAGAAAGTCGACCTGGTCGCGCCGAAGGCGGCGCCGGCCGCGGTCGCCTCGACATCGGCATCGGCTGTGGCCGGCAAGGGAAACTAAACCATGTTCTTATCCGACTTTAGTATCAAGCGGCCGCTCGCCACGATCGTGCTGATCCTGGTGATGATGTGCGTGGGTTTGCTGGCGCTGAAAAAACTGCGCGTCAACCAAAGCCCGGACGTCGACATTCCACTCATCGTGGTCAGCATTCCTTATCCTGGCGCATCGCCCGATACGGTCGAGCGCGAAATCGTCAACCGGCTTGAAAAAGCGCTGCAAAGCATTTCCGGGGTCACCGATGTGTACAGCTCGGCCAATGAGGGTTCGGCCGTGATCCGCATCGAGTTCGGCTTCAAGGCCAACCTGATCGAGGCGTCCGACGATATCCGCAATGCGATCGCGTCGGTGCGCTATAAATTGCCGATCGAAATGCGCGAACCGATCTTGCGGCGCATCGATCCGTCGGCCCAGCCGATCATGCAACTGGCGCTGTCGTCGAATAGCCAATCCCATGCCGAGATTTCGCGGCTGGCCGAAGACGTGTTGTCGGACCGCTTCCGCGCGATCGACGGGGTGGCGCTGGTGAATATCGGCGGCTCGTTGAAACGCGAGCTGAGCGTGTTGCTGCATTCCGAAAAGCTGCGCGAATACAATGTCTCGGTCAGCGACGTGGTCAATGCGCTGCACAACCAGAACACCAATGCGCCGGTCGGCAAGGTGCGCGGCGAGCTGGATGAGAAAAGCATACGACTGGTCGGCCGCATCGTGTCGCCGGCCGATTTCCAGAGCGTGGTGGTCAAGCGCAGCGGCAATGAAATCGTGCGCCTGGTGCAAGTGGCGAGCATCGAGGACGGTTTTGCCGAAGTCGACAGCCTGAGCATCCGCAGCGCCAAGCCGAACGTCGGCCTGTCGATCACCCGCACCCGCGAAGCGAGCACGGTCAGCGTGGCCAACAAGATCCGCGACATGGTGGTTGAAATCAACAAGACCCTGCCCAAGGGCACCAGCCTGGAAGTGACCCGCGACGGCGGCAAGGATGCGCAGAGCAGCTTGAACAATGTGATCGAATCGCTGGTGCTGGGCGCGGTGCTGACCATCTTCGTGGTGTACGCCTTCCTCAATTCGTGGCGCTCGACGCTGATCACCGCGCTCAGCCTGCCGACGTCGGTGATCGCCGCCTTTATCGCGGTATGGCTGTGCGGCTTTACGCTGAACTTCATGACGCTGCTCGGCCTGTCGCTGGCGATCGGCGTGCTGATCGATGACGCCATCGTGGTGCGCGAAAACATCGTGCGCCACATGCAGATGGGTTCCGACCGGCGCAAGGCGGCGCTGGAAGGCACGGCCGAGATCGGCCTGGCGGTGGCCGCGACGACCTTCTCGATCATTGCCGTGTTCATCCCGGTGGCGTTCATGCCCGGCGTCTCGGGCGAGTGGTTCCGGCCGTTCGCGCTGACGGTGACCTGCTCGGTGATCGTCAGCCTGGGGATTTCGTTTACGCTCGATCCGATGCTGTCGGCTTACTGGGGCGACCCGGCCGACCATCACCATGCGCCGAAAACCGGCATCAGCAAGGTGCTGGGGCGCTTCAACGACTGGTTCGACCACCAGGCCGACCGTTACGGCAACGTGATCGGCTGGGCGCTGCATCACCGCCGGGCGATGGGCTCGATCGCTTTCGCCACCTTCATCGGCGCGCTGACGATACAGGGTTTGTGGGGCGGCACCAGCTTCTTGCCGGCGTCCGACTCGGGCAACCTGATGATCGACGTGCGCATGCCTGCGTCGAGCAGCATCGAATATGCGCGCCTGAAAATGGAAAAGGCCGCCGAACTGGCGCGCACCTTGCCCGAGACGAAAGAAACCAATAGTTCGATCAATGCCGGCGGCGGCCGCATCTATATCGATATCGGCAAGCGCAATACGCGCAAGCGCAGCGCCAAGCAAGTGGCCGGCGAGTTGCGCGAAAAGATGAAGCGCCTGGTCGGCGCCGAATATGTGGTGCTCGACGACTTGAACAACGGCGCGCAAAAACCGATCCAGGTCGAGTTTACCGGCCCGGATTCACGCAAGCTGATGGAAATTACCAACGCCTATATGGACAAGCTGCGCCAGGTGCCGGGCGCGGTCGATGTCGGCTTGTCGCAGCAAGATCCGAAAGACGAATTGAAGATCGAAATGGACCGCGGCCTGGCCAATTCGATGGGCATTTCCGTCAATGACGCGGCGCAGGCGTTGCGGGTGGCGTTCGCCGGCGTCGAAGTGGGCGACTGGGTCGATCCGACCGGCGAAACCCGCGACGTGGCGGTACGCCTGCACCCGGACGACCGGGTGGCGTCGGAAAACATCGAGCGCTTGCCGATCAATGTCGTTGGTACCTCGCAAATGGTGCCGCTGGATCAGATCGCGCGCATCACGATGGGCAAGGGACCGTCCGGCATCGAGCACAAGAACGGCAAGCGCACCATCACCGTGTCGGCCAATGCCCAGGGCCGGTCGAATGGCGAAGTGACGTCGGATGCGATGAAGCTGGCCAAGTCGATGGATTTCCCGCCGGGCTACGGCTTGTCGCTGGGCGGCGCCGGCCAGGATCAGCAAGAATTGTTTACTGAAATGTTCCTGGCGCTGATCATGGGCATCGGCCTGATGTACCTGATCCTGGTGATGCAATTCGGTTCGTTCACGGCGCCGGTGGCGGTGATGCTGTCGCTGCCGCTGAGCCTGATCGGCGTGGTGCTGTCGCTGTGGGTGACGAAGAACACGCTGAACTTGATGAGCTTCATCGGCATCATCATGCTGATGGGCCTGGTGGCCAAGAACGCGATCCTGTTGCTGGATGCGGCGCGCAAGCGCGAAGCGGAAGGTTACAGCCGCGAAGATGCGCTGATGCACGCCGGCCGCATGCGTCTGCGTCCTATCCTGATGACGACCTTCGCGCTGATCGCCGGCATGTTCCCGGTCGCACTGGGGCTGGGCGAGGGCGGCGAGTTTTACCGTCCGCTGGCGATCGCCATCATCGGCGGCACCATCACATCGACGCTGCTGACCTTGCTGGTGGTGCCGACCTTCTATGACAGCATCGAAATTTCGCGTGACGGCGCGATCGCCAAGTTCCACCGGCGCGCCGAGCGCATGCATGTGTCGCTTGCGTTCCTGCTGACGTTTATCGAAGGGGTGCTGACGCTGGTTTTCGTGCGCCTGAGCTTCCGCCTGCTGGTGGCCCTGGTGAGGTTGCTGACCGGCCGCGGCAAGCGCACGCTGGCTTCCGGGCAGGTGATCGATAGCCAATAAGCGCGTCACGGAGTCGGTGCTTGACTGCCAAGCACACAAACGCACACCCCACAAGTTGCCCGCCGACTTGTGGGGTTTTTTGATGGACAGGCCGGATGCTAAAAAGCTGAGTCCGGTGCCATGCAGGACTCAGCCCTTGGCTGCATGCAACACTGAACCATCCGGCGCATCGAGAACGGTTCAGCTTTGATGGTTTTTCGCCCGGGCAAAGCAGCCAGACTTCATCTGAACCGGCCGGCAATGCGCATTCAGCGGCTGGGTGGTGGTGGCGTCGTCGTGCCGCCAGGTGGCGTGGCGGGCGTGCCGTCCGGATTGGTGCTGCCGGGCGGCGTGGTGCCGGGAATGGCGCCGGGTGTCGTGCCTGGCGTGGTACCGGGCGTAGTCCCCGGCGTGGCGCTATTGTCCGGTGGCGTGCCTGTGCCCGTTGCACCGCCGGTGCCGCTGGTGCCGCTGCCGGTGCCTGGCGTGGTGGTGTCGGCCGGCGGCGTTGCGGTGGTGCCGGGTGCGGTGGTCTGTTCGGTATTCTGTTTGCGGCAACCGCCCAGCATTGCGCTCAGCAGTGCCGCGGCCAGGATGATTTTCGACGCATTCGAGATTGTTATCATGATGCTTCCTTTCTTGGTGTGGGTAATATTGCCTGGCTTGCTTAGCGATTGCCTCGCTTGCTTAGGGGGAGGATGCTGCGGGGTGCATGTATCTGCTGCGGTGTGAGAATTCGATCCAGGGTGCCAGGTGATACTTTGTCTGCATGCGGCGGTCTCAGTCGGGCGCCAGCGCCGGTAATGCATCGCTGTTCGGCGCCGCCGCCGAAGGCAGGCCGATGGCGACTTCATACCAGCCTTGCACCAGCAGCAAATGACCCAATTCTTCATCCAGCGCCACGCTGAAATCGTTGATCATGTCCATTTGCCCATGTTCGGAAGCCAGTGCGATCAACGCTTCCCAACCCACGTGGTCGGCCAGTTCGGCGGTCAGGATCGCGTGCAGCGACTGGGCGATGGTGGTGCGCGGATCGGCCAGCACCTGCACCAGTCCCATCGCTTCGAGACCGACCATGTCCGCGCTCGGGGTTTGCGCGGTGGCGTCGCCGCCCAGCGATTCGATGGCCCGCGCCGCCGTCAGGAAATGGCGCGCCTCGTCGTCGCGGATGTCGCGCAAATCCTCGACCGTCATGCCGATGGAGCTGTCGGACATCGCTACGCACTTGGTGATCAGCGCATCGTACAGGCGGGTGGCGGTGCGTTCGAACGCCAGCCGTTCGCCGAGCTTGTCGAGCAGCATATCTTGCCGGTTCGCTTGCCGGCCCGCCTGCCGGCCGCCTTGACGGTGATCCTTGACGAGCGGCGTGCCGTCCGGCCTGCCGCCGGCTTGCGCCGCCGCGCGCCTGGCCACCGGCAGCGGTACCGAGCCGAGCCGGTCGGCGCCGACGATGTAGCCGGTGCGCAAGGCGCTGCTGCCGGCATCGTTGAAATACGCTTGTCCGGCGGCGCCGTCGGCATGCTGCATCGCGCGGCTGTCCAGCGGCGACATGTGGATGCCGGTGCGGTTGATGCCGGCTGCGTCGCTTGATGTCATCTTGTCTCCCTTTTCAGTGTACCGATATCAGTCGATGGCGATCAGCGTGCGGTTCAATTCGGTGCCGGGCACCCAGGCGTAGCCGGCGGCCACGCAATCGCTGGGCGAACCGTCGCGGTTCATCTGCGCGCGGTAGGCGTCCGACGCGGCATGGGCGCGGGCCGGCAAGCCGAGTTCCTGCGCCAGTACCTGGCGGATGAATGTGCGCTGGCTGCGGAAGGGCAGCGGCGCCGGCAGTTCGGGCGGCATCAGCAGCGCCGGATCGCGCTGTTCATGCCGAGCATACAGCGTGCTGACCAGGTGGAAATGGCCCAGTTCGTAATCGAGGAAACGTTCCCAGATGGCTTTCATATGGTGGTTGCTTTCTTGCTCCACGCAACTGTGAATCGCGGCTGCGCTGCGCCAGCGCGTTCAGGATCAGCACATGCAGCTTGGTGGCCGGCCGCGCCGTGTCGCGCTGGTACGGCGGGCGCAAGTCGTCGTGCGGCGCGCGGTGCTGTTCGCGGGTCGGCCGGCCGGGCAGGATGTCGGTATAGCTTTGCAGAATGTTGTTGGCGTCCTTGCCTTCCAGCCGGTCGAGCAGCGCCGAATAGCGGTACAGGTGATCGACGTTTTCCAGCAGCGTATGGCGGCAGGATTGGGCCAGCGCGGCGTCCGGTTCCTGTTGCGCCAGCGCCGCCGTCACTCCGATGGCGGCCTGTTCGTTGGCGATGGTGGTTTCCAGCGGCGAGTGGTCGGCGCCCAGCAGCCAGCCGGTCATGACCGCCTGTTGCTGTTCGACGCGGCGGATGCGCGCCAGCACCAGTTGCAAATCGCCCGACAAACGGCTGGCCATGTGCTGGAAGCGCAGCGCCGCATGCTCGATGCTGTTCATCAGGATGATGCGCACGCGGGTATAGGCGTCGTCGTCGAGCTTGCTGATCGGCTGCTGCACCAGCTCGCGCCACGTGAAATGCTGCTGTTCCAGCGGACAACCTTTGGAATCGTACAAATTAAACGCCATAACGTCGCTTCCCCTATCGTTGTCGTTGCCATTGCCGTCGTTATTACCGTCGTCTTGAACAGCGCTGATGCGGCTGGCAAAAAATTAGACTGGGGATGACGCCGCTGGTTCGGCGTTTTTCGGGATTTGAACGATATTCGGCAGAACGGGAAGGGCTGCTTGATGCAGCGCAAACGATGGGGGGATACCGGCGCCGGACAGGGCTGTCCGGCGCGCACTGCAACGTTGGCGGGATCAGGCGAATTCGGCCTGGTCCAGGTCGCTCACCGCGTTGCTGTCATACACGGCCAGGTCGGTTTCGCCCATCACCCGGCTGGTCAGCGTGCCGGCGGTGATCGAACCGCTGACGTTGAGGGCGGTGCGGCCCATGTCGATCAGCGGTTCGATCGAAATCAGCAGGCCGGCCAGCGCCACCGGCAAGTCCATCGCCGACAACACGATCAGCGCGGCAAAGGTCGCGCCGCCGCCGACGCCGGCCACGCCGACCGAACCGATGGTGATGATGGCGATCAACGGCAGGATGAAACTCAAGGTAAAGGGATCGATGCCGACGGTCGGCGCGATCATGACCGCCAGCATGGCCGGATAAATGCCGGCGCAGCCGTTCTGGCCGATGGTGGCGCCGAACGACGCGGCGAAGTTGGCGATGCCTTCCGGCGTGCCCAGGCGCCGGGTCTGGGTTTGCACGCTCATCGGAATCGCGCCGGCGCTGCTGCGCGAGGTGAACGCGAAGGCCAGCACCGGGAAGATTTTCCTGACGTAGCGCACCGGGCTCAGGCCGACGCCGGAAATGATGGCCAGGTGAACCCCGAACATCAGCAGCAGCGCGCCATACGACGCCACCACGAAGCTGATCAGGTTCAGGATGTCGGTGTAGCTCGATTCGGCCACCACTTGCGTCATCAGCGCGAACACGCCGTATGGCGTCAGGCGCAAGACCAGCGTCACCATGCGCATCACGATGGCGTGCGTTACCTTGATGAAGTGTTCGAAGGACGCGAAGATTTCCGGTTTTTTGGCGGCGATGCCGGTCGCCGAAATGCCGACGAAAATCGAAAAGATCACCACCGCGATGGTGGACGTCTTGCGCGCGCCGGTCATGTCGAGGAAGGGATTGGCCGGGATGAAGCTGATCAGCATGCCCGGCAGCGAAATCGCCTTGGCCGCGCTCACCGAGCCTTGCAGGTACAGGCCGCGCGCCACTTCGGCGGCGCTGGACGTCAGCCCGACGGCGGTCAGGCCGAACAGCCTGGCCATCAGGATGCCGATGCCGGCCGCGATCATGGTGGTCACCATCAGCGTACCGATGGTCAGCGCGCTGATTTTGCCGAGCGAACTGGCGCCCTTCAATTTGAGGATCGCCGCAATGATCGAAATCATAATCAGCGGCATCACGATCATTTGCAGCAGCTTGACGTAGCCGCTGCCGACGATGCCGAGGTATTGGTTGGTGCCGGCCACTACCGGCGAGCTGGCGCCGTAGAAGAATTGCAGCGCCGCGCCCAGCGCGATACCCAGGCCCATGCCGGTAAAGACGCGCACCGTGAACGACGCATGGCGGCTTTGCAGGCGGTACAGCCAGCCGCAGACGGCCAGCGCGACGGCCAGGTTGATGATGAGGTTGATTTCCATGAGGGCCCTTATTTTGATTTATCCGAAAAACGTCAACATGCTGATGCCGCTATTGGATGTGAATAGCGTTTTGCAGGTGTTTTCAGTAAATCGACAATGATGCGCAAATCAAGCGACTAAATCCGGGCACTGTACAGGATGATTTGGATAATGGTGAAATAAGGCTACGAATATTAAATCATATGTTTATGTGAAAAATGGAAAATAGGCGGAGTATTTCCAATATTAAATAATTTTGTTGGAAATTATTATTAACTAAAAAATGGTTTCCATGGGATATTTAGAAAGGCATCGTCCAGTCATTCATGCCAGGCGGCGTGCCTATCTTGCTGACGCCCTGGCGGCCAGCGAGCGGCCGAACAACTCTCCCAGCGTCAAGTGTTCGTTCCAGAGGGCGCCCAGGTCCAGCGCATAACGGCGTTTCAAGTTGCACGCCAGGGTGTCGAGTTCCAGCGCGTCCGGTATCCGGCGGCCGGGATGCACGGTGCGGTAAATCTGCAGCAGCGTATCGTCCGGGCGGAACTGCAATTGGCCGGCGTGGCGGAATGCGAAGGCTTGGGCAAACAGCCCGAGGAATTCGCGGATTTGCTGTTTCGATGCTTCGGGAAATGTCTTGCGCCAGCCGCGCCCCTGGCACGTTCTGCGGCAATACGGAGTGGGCGCGGCGCCGCCCAGCCATGCCGCTACGCACATCAGGCAAACCGCGATGATCATTAAAGCCATGGCAGGATTCCGCTAAATTAAATAGCAATTCGGCGATTAATATACCGTATGTGGCGCCGCCGGTGGCGCCATGCAGATGGATAAGTTCAATGCCGGTGCATAATCAAATAAGGGGGAGGCGCAATCTTGCGCGCCTCCCCCTTTTGAACATCGCCAGCGAAGCTGCCCGCGTTTTACGGATCGAGCGGGTCGGCCGGGTCGATTCGCGCGGACGACGCGTCCGGCTTGAAGACCAGCTCGGTCGGCGACAGGCGGGCGCCTATCGCACCCGGCTGGTAGCCGAGTTCCTGCTGGTTGCGCTTGCTGAATTCCGCACTGTCGATATAGCTGCTCTGATCGGCATCGGTAATGATCAGCGCCTCGCGGTTCAGCGGCACGCCCAGCGCCAGCAGCCTGCGCGTGGCATTGCGCAGGTTGGTCGTGGTGTGGCGCGCATACGGTTCGATAATGATGCGGTTGGCGGGAATGCCGAAGCGCTCGATCAGCGCGCGGCGCATTTCCACCGCTTCCACGAACCGGCTGCCTTTCGGATGCACCGAGGCGCCGCTGACCATCACAAATGCCGCCTCGCCCTGCAGGAAGCGGCTGGCCGCCAGGCGCACCCGGAGTTTGCCGCGCGCGCTCAATGGCGTCGACAAGTTCTCCGGCCCCATGCCCGGTACCACGATGGCGCTGTAACGGTATGTCTTCCAGTCTATCGTATGGGCCAGTGCCAGCGCCCCGGCATTGAATTGTGCGTCGAGCGGTTCGAAGTCCGCCGCCTCGTTCCGGTCATTGACGTCAAGCAAAGCCAAGGCCAGGCCGATGCTCGGATCGAGGCTGGCGGCGGGATCGTTTGCGCTTGCCTCGCTCAACAGTATTGCATCGGCAACGTCATCATTAAATCGCGCTGCGCCGGCCGGTTCGAGCGGGCCGTCGATCAATGGATAACGTGGCGCCTGTCCCAGGCCGTAGACCTGGATGATGCTGTTGAGGCCGCGAAGCTCGCGCACCACCTGGGCTGGTACGCCATCGTCGGCGAGCGCCCCTTTTCGCCATGCCGCTGCGGGGCGGCTGGCGGCCGATGACGCCAGGCCAGCGATCTCGGCATCGCTCCAGAGCGCCGCGTGCAGCACGCAGCCCGGCACATGCCGGCAGGCGTCGATACGGACCGTGCGGCTATCGAGCAGGCTGCTCAAGGACGCCATATCCGGTTTTGCGTTGGCTCGGCCCAGCCCCAGGTCCGTCAAGGCGGGAAACAGCTGGTTCCCCAGCCGCGACCAATGCAGGTCATGCACGGGCGCGGCTAGCCCCGCTTGCGCCATCGACAGCAAGGCAGCCGCCAATAAGATCGACCGTATCATCTGCTCACCACGCCTTGCTCAGTACCAGCCGCGCGCTGCGGCCAAATACCGGACGGCCGTAAATCGCCTGCTGGCTGCCCTGGCCGGACAAGGTATCGGTGCGCGTATTGCCCTCAGTTAAACCCTTGGCATTGGTCAGGTTGTCGCCGACCAGCTGGAAGGTCCAGTCGCCATGCGTGACGGTCACGCCGGCGCCGATCGAATGGTAGGCTGGCAGTTCGGTTGCGTTAAAGAAATCGACGTAACGCTTGCCGGTGTAGGAATAGCTGCCATACACGTCCACCTGCTTGTCGCCGACATTAAAACTGTAGTTGGGGCGGATGTTGCCGAAGATCTTGGGTTCGCGGATGATCTGGTTGCCGACCACTTGCGAAGGATCGGCGCCGACGCTGCTGACGAAGTTCTTGTATTGTGGATCTTGCAGCGTCAGCGAGCCATTCAGGTAAAAACGGTTCGTCAGATACCAGGCGCCGTCGAACTCGGCGCCCTTGACGATGGCCTCGCCAAAGAACGGCACGGTCTGGTCATTGCGTCCGGTCACCGGATTGAAGGCGGTGAACGAGGCATTGAGCGGATTGAACTGCGTGTAAAACGCGGTCACGTACAGATAGGAACGGTCGCCCTTGGTCTTCAGGCCGACTTCATACTGGTTGGCCTTGGTGGTCAGCACCAGCGGGTCGACGCTCGCCGCGACCTGCAGCGACGGCGGCACTTCCAGGTGCGACACGCGGGCATACGCGCCCAGCTTTTCCGACAAATCGTAATTGGCGCCGGCGGTCCAGTTCTTGGTGCTGGTGCCATAGGTGTGATCCTGGCGCAGGCCGGTGAAGGAGCGGGTGGTGTCGTCGGCCAGCGTCTTCGGATCGCCCAGGTTGGTCTGGGTGGTCAGCAGCGCATAGCCGTTGTAGCGATAGTGTTCCGCGCGCACGCCGGCGTCGAGCCGCAATCCGTCAAACACTTCCCAGGTGTCGTTGACATAGAATGCGCCCATCCTGGCGTCGCTGTCGCCCTGGTTCAGGGTCGAGCTGTAGTGCAGCACGCCGTTGTCGGTCACCGAACCGAGGATGGCGCCGTTGGCCGCATAGGCGATCAGGTCGAGCGTGCGCGGCTTGCCGCTGACTTCGGTCAGCATATCGTTGTAGACCGTCTTGCTGGTCTGGCCGTAGGCGCTGGTATACAGGCCGAACTTGACGTCATGGCTGCCATGGGCGGTCTGGAAGTTCCTGGTCAGGTTGACGTCGCTCTGCGCCGAGTAAAAGCTGGAGCTGGCGGCGCGGTACTGGCCCTGCACCACCAGGCCCGAGGCGCCGGCCGGATCGTAGACCTGGGCGCCATTGCTGCCGGCAATCGCGTAGCCGAAATGGTCGACCGGGCCGAAGGCGGCGCTGGCGGCCTTTTTAAAGCTGTTGGCGAAGGTGGCCGCATCCGCCGGATTGGAGGTCGAGTAGTACGCGTCGAAATCCAGGCGGCCCTTGGTGTAGCCGCCCTTGGCCGACAGGCGCCAGTCGCCGATGTCGCCGTCGAATTGCACGCCCACATTGCCAAATTGAATGTGTCGTCCATTGGCCAGGTCGCGCTGGTCCGTTTGCAGCTTGCCCGAGCCGTCCAGGTATTTCTGGCTGACGTTCCGCAGCGATGGCGAGTTCATCGTGCCATCGAAATAATCGATGTACTTGTTCAGCGAGACCGACGGATTGCGCGGGTCGGCAATCGGAATCGGCAGGTAAAACTGGTTATGGTCGTTCAGGTAGTTGACGCTCAATTTCAGGACGCCGGCATCGGTGATGCGCTTGATATTGGCGCGAATCTGTCCGCCGCGGTCGTTCGGGAAACCGTTATCGCGGTGGCCGTCGTCCTGGCGCAGGAAGCCGCCCACCGCGTAAAAGGTGCGCTCGTCGATCTGTCCCGCCTGGTAGGCGTCGACCCGGGCCAGTCCGGTGGTGCCCAGCGTTACTTGCGCCTTGCCCTTGGTTTTTTCGGTGCCGGTGACCGTGCTGCTGTTGATGATGGCCGCGGCCTGGCTGGCATAGATGGGCGCCGGTCCGCCGCGCACCACTTCGAGCCGGTTGGTCATCAGGTCGTAGCGGTTCAGGCTGTCGCCCCGGAAGAAAAAGCCGTTGATTTCAGTAAACAGCGGCAAGCCGTCCTGCTGGAACAAGGCCAGGCCATCGTCGGTGGGAATGCCGCGCACGCGGGTGATGTTCTGCACTTCGCCGCCGGTCGCCTCGACCTGGATGCCAGGCAGCTTGCCGAGCAAGTCCGCCATATTTTGCGGCGCCAGCTTTTGCACCTCTTTTTGCGACAGCGCATTGACCGCGTAAGACACATCGAAACGCCGCTGCGGACGCGCCGATCCGGTCACGACGACCACCGACGCATCGGGCTGGTCCGGCGCTGGTTCCGCAGTATTGGTGGCCGGCGCTTGCGCGACGACATCTTGCTGCTGGGGCAGCGCAGCCGATTCGGGCGTTGTCGCCTGGGCAAGAGCGGGACCGGCAATCGCACATAACGCGACAAGGGCACAACCTTGCGTACGCGTCGACTTTCTTTTAGACATGATTTCCTCAAGTGATAGTTAGCGTGGACCGAAGTCGATGGCGATACTACCGAGGGCATATGACAGCTTTATTTATTACTTGCGAAATAAATAAAAAATCAACTATTATGTCTCTTTTTCCCCCACCATGGTCATGTTGCCGGACAGGATAATCGTGTGAATATTGGACGCCTGAACTTGAATTCAGAGGCAAAGCACCTGCTGTGGCATTTGCGGACCAAGGGGCCGACGGCGCGCACCGAACTGTCGCTGGCCATGGATGTCAGCAACTCGACGGTGACAAAACTGTCGCATGAACTGCTGAACCTGGGCCTGGTCGAGGAGCTGGCCGCGCCGGATGCGCCGCGTCGCGGGCGTCCGACGATTCCGCTGGCGCTGTCCGCCGACGGCGGTTATACGGTGGGCGCGGCAGTCCATAAAGGGATGCTGGAAATCGCGTTCGTCGATTTTGCCGGCGACCTGATCTCGCTGACCAGCGAAGCCGTGGTCGCGCCGGACCCGGTCGATTTTGCGCGGCTGCTGGACCAGAGGATTATCGACGAATCGGTCAAGCACCGCTTGCTGGGCCGGCGCTTCCTGGGGATCGGCATCGGCATACCCGGTCCGGCCCTGGCGCGCGATGGCAAGCGCTGGCATGTGGTCAAGGAATTGCCCGGATGGCGCGATGTGCCGCTGCGGCAGATTCTGGACGACACCCTGGGCCTGCGCGTGATGCTGGAAAACGACGCCAACGCGGCGGCGCTGGCCGAGTATTACCGCGGCGGGCCGGTGCGGCAAACCTCCACCGTGGTGGTGATACTGCTCGGTTACGGCGTCGGCGCGGGCGTGATCGAAGACGGCCGCCTGCTGCGCGGAGGACTGGGCGGCGCCGGCGACATCGGCATGCTCTATCCGGGAACGCAGCCGCGTCCCACCACGCTCGATTTGCTGGCGATGCTGCGCGAGGCCGGCTGCGCCATCGAATCGGTTGCCAGTTTCGACCAACAGACGCGCGGCTACGAAGCATTGATCGAGGGCTGGCTGGACCGGGCGGCGCAACAGCTTGAGACGGCGTTAAACAGCGCTGTCGTGTGGTTCGATCCGGCCGAGATTATCTTGTCCGGCTCGCTGCCTTTTTCGCTGTTGACGCGGCTGGCCGCCAGGTTGAACAACGGCCGCCTGATCGTCGGCGAGCACCGCTCCCCTTGCAGCGTGCGGGTGTCCAACCTCGGCCGCAGTTCGATCGCCCTGGGAGCGGCCTTGCTGCCGATCCACGCGCTGACGCATGCGCTGTCCGCCAATCAGTTTTAAGTCCGTCTCAACGATCCATCCTGGTCCGCGTCCAGCCAGGCGATGCGTCCCTGTCCCGCTTCGCGCAGGCGCGCCAGCAGCGCCTGCGCGGCATCGTCGGGCAGGCTGAAATCGAAGCCGACCTGCGCGCCATGCGCGACGTGCAGCAGGGTCGCGCCGGCCAGTTCGAGCTCGCGCCGCAGCAAGCCTTCCAGCGCATACGGAAACTGGCAGCGCAGCGTGCGCAGCTTGACGATGCGCACCTTCTGCGCGGTTAACAGCGCTTGCGCCACGCTGTCGGTATAGGCCCGCACCAGGCCGCCGGCGCCCAGCTGGATGCCGCCGTAATAGCGCACCACCGTGGCCAGCACGCCCTCCAGGTCCTGGTGGCGCAGCACGTCGAGCATCGGCCGGCCGGCGGTGCCGCCCGGTTCGCCGTCATCGACCGCCGCCGACTGGCCGCCGGCCAGCAGCGCCCAGCACACATGGCTCGCGCCGGGATGGCGCGCCCACAGTCCGGCCACCACTTGCTGCGCGGCCGCGCGGCCGTCCACCGGCTGCACGCAGCCGAGGAAGCGGCTTTTCTTGATCAGCAATTCACTGTGCGCGGCGGCGAGTAGGGTCTGGGGCATGGCATCGGCATGGTTGAGTGGGACAGCGTACCGCACTGCGGACGAAAAAAAGCCAACCGCGTACGGTTGGCTTTTTTAGAGCCTATCTCAGAAGAGGGCGTATTCATCTACTGGGATAGGCTCTTAGTACTGCAAATTCTTGGTAGGCCGTGCGGGATTCGAACCTGCGACCAACGGATTAAAAGTCCGCTGCTCTACCAGCTGAGCTAACGACCCGGAAGGGCCGCCATGATAGCGCCGCGCGCCATTTTTTGCAAGCGCCCGCCACATCGTGGCGCGATCCAGCGCCGCTTTCAAGCGCGCGCCATCCCCCCCAAGCTGCCGTCGCCGCGGCAAAAACCGTGCTAACGAAATGTAATAAGACGCGACAAAAAGATTCGTTTTCGTCGACAAAAGCTGTTGTTATAGTCGATCAGCCTTCAAATTGTCACACATTCTCACGGGAGTTTTGCAATGCCGCTTACGTCAGTCGCAACAAAAAAATCTCACGCTCGTGCGCCGCGTTTGCCGGTGCTGTCGATGCTGGTCGGCGGCCTGTGCGCGGCTGCGCCGGCGTTCGGGCAGAGTGCGCAGGGCGCCGCCGCGGCCGATGCCACGGCGGTCCGGGCGCAGGACGTGGTGGTGGTCACCGGCGCCCGCGGCGAAGCGCGCAGCATTGCCAAGAGCCTGTCGCCGATCGACGTGGTCGGCGCCAGGGAACTGGCCGCGACCGGCAAGCAAAACCTGCGCGACGCGCTGGCCACGCTGTATCCGTCGTACAGCAATACGCCCGGCTTCAAGGGCCAGACCGGCATCGCCGTGGCCACCGCCACGCTGCGCGGCCTGGACGCCAACAGCGTGCTGGTGCTGGTCAACGGCAAGCGCCGCCACAAGACGCCGCTGATCATCAATGGCCAGTCGCCGACCGACCTGGACCTGATACCGGCGAGCGCCGTCGACCATATCGAAATCCTGCGCGACGGCGCCGCCGCGCAGTACGGATCGGACGCCATCAGCGGCGTGATCAACATCATCCTGAAGACCAATGGCAGCGGCGGCGCCCTGAGCTATCTGTACGGCCAGTACGGCGACACCGTCGGCGATTTCGACGGCAAGGGCAAGACCAATAACCTGCTGTTCAACCAGGGTTTCGAGCTGGGCCAGGACGGCGGCTTCATCAGCATCAGCGCCAGCGCCGACGCGCACCGCGCCACCAACGACCAGGGCCCGATTCCACAGGCCACCAAGCTGTATTTCGGCGACGACCCGCGCGAGACCAGCCAGTCGCGCTACAAGATGATCATGGGTAAACCGGCCGGCGAAACCTATAACCTGGCTTATAACGCCGAGCTGCCGGTCGGGCCGAACGTGACGCTGTATTCGTATGGAACGGCCGGCAACCGGCGCTCGCAAGGCTGGGGTTATTACCGGCCGGCGAATTCGCCGCAAAACTATGCCGACGTTTATCCGGACGGTTTTATCCCGAAGTTTGAAACCCGGGAAAACGACTACCAACTGGTGGCCGGTGCGCGCGGCACCGGCCTGCTGGGCTGGAACTGGGACTTGAGCAGCAGTTATGGCCACGACAAGGCCGACATCGCTACCCGCGATTCCCTGAACGGCTCGCTGGGACCGGCTTACCAGGGCCAGCATGACTTTTACGACGGCGCGCTGGTATCGGGTGAGTGGGTCACCAACCTGGACCTGACGCGCAACGTCCAGACCCGCTGGTTCGCCAAGCCGCTGTCGGTAGCGGCCGGCTACGAGCACCGCCGCGAGCAGTTCCAGCAGCAGGCCGGCGAGTGGGCTTCGTATGCGAATGGCGGCTACGCGTTCACTTCCGGCCCCTTGACCGGACAGCGGCCCAATTCGGGCGCGTCCGGCATGGCCGGGTTCTCGCCCGACGTGGCCGGCTCGCATGCGCGCACCAACGACGCGCTGTACGCCGATTTCAGCCAGGCCTTCACGCAGAAGTGGAGCGGCGCGGCGGCGGCCCGCTTCGAGCATTACAACGACTTTGGCAACGTCCGCACCGGCAAGCTGTCGACCCGTTATGAAGTCAGCGATGGGGTCGCGCTGCGCGCCACGCTCAGCAACGGCTTTTCGGCGCCGACGCTGCAGCAGCAGTATTACACCACCAAGGTCGGCGGTTACACCACCGATCCGCTGACGGGCGCGCTGCGCCAGTCGTTCGCGCTGTCGGCGCCGGCCAACAGCGTCGTCGCCAGGGCGCTGGGGGCGCAGGACTTGCAGCCGCAACGCTCGGTCAATCAAAGTGTCGGGATCGTGCTGAAACCGTCGGCGTCGACCAATATCAGCCTGGACGCCTACCAGATCGCGATCCGCAACCGCATCATTTCGACGCCGACGCTGCAAGGCGCCACCGTCAACAATATCCTCAACAGCGCCGGCCTGGGCGCCGAGGCGATCACCTCGGTGACCTATTTCACCAACGCGGCCAGCACCGTCACCCGTGGTCTGGACCTGGTGATCGACCACCGCACGCTGCTGCCGGCCGGTTACGGCAAGATCGACTGGATCTTCACCAGCAACCAGAACCAGACCAAGGTCAACAGCCTGGCCGGCATTCCGGCGGTGCTGGCCGACAGCGGCATTTCTTATAACCGGGCCACCATCAGCGCGCTGACGGAAAACAATCCGAAGAACATCACGTCGCTGAGCGCGCTGTGGAAGGTCGACAAGTTCGACCTGACGATCAAGGAAACCCGCTATTCCAAGGTCAGCAACGCCAGTTCGGTGGCGGCCGCGCGCGACGAAGTGGTCGATGCCGCGTTGATCACCAACTTGAACCTCGGCTACGCATTGAATAAACATGCGCGCCTGTCGATTGGCGCCGACAACCTGTTCGGCAAGCGGCCGAACGAGCTGAATGCGGAAGCGAAGAAATTTTTCGCGATTCCCGTCACCAGTCCGTCGTATAGCTGGTATTCGCCGTACGGCATCGACGGCGGTTATTACTATGCCCGCCTGGATGTGAGCTGGTGATGCACTGGCATCGAAGCGGAGAGCGCCATGCTGATATCGCGGCATAGTTTTATCGGCGCATTGGGCGCCGGCGCGCTGTCTCTGTCATGAACAAACGGTCGAGCAGTTGATCGCGCTGAAACAGGCTCCGCTCATTTAAGAGCCTATCCCGGTAGTGAGCGTCTTGTTCTGGCCGCGCATCGGGAGCGCGGACCAGGCGTGAGGAGGACGCGTGGCGGGCCACGCGACGACGATCAACGCAGTCCCCGTTCCTGAGGAGCGCCAGAAGAGGGCGTATTCATCTAATGGGATAGGCTCTAAGTAGCATTTTTGAAGCAGCGAAAGGTAAAGCATGAGCGAGTACCAAGGATTGCAAGTCATCGTCATCGGCGCCGGCCCGGGCGGCCTGCTGCTGGCGCAAGGCTTGAAGAAGCACGGCATCGGCGTCGCCGTGTATGAACGCGACGCGGCGCGCACCGATTATTTGCAGGGCTTCCGGCTGCAAATCCGCAGCCGCGGCATCGATGCGCTGAAGGCCTGCCTGCCGGATGCGCTGTACCAGTCGTTCGCATCGACCTACGCCGCCGCGCCGGGCGAATACGCGCTGCTGTCGGAACAACTGGAGCAACTGCCGCGCCGTACCCCGGACCCGGAACTGGAACACAGCGAGCGCGAAAAATCGGTCAGCCGCATCACGCTGCGCCAGGTGCTGCTGTCCGGCCTGGACGGCGTGCTGCACTACCAGAAAACCTATGACCGGTACGAGGAGCGCGCCGATGGCAAGGTGGTCGCCTATTTCACCGACGGCAGCAGCGTGGTCGGCGACGTGCTGGTCGGCGCGGACGGCGCCAATTCGCGGGTACGGCGGCAACTGGTGCCGCATGCGCGCTGGGTCGATACCGGCGCGCGCCGGCTGGCCGGCAAGATCGCATTGACGGACGCGGTCAAGCGCAGCGTGCCGGAATTATTCTATAAAAAAACCGTGTCGGTGAAATCGGACAGCGGCTACAACCTGTTCTTCACCAGTCATGAATTCCGTCCCGGTCACGAAGCCATCGGCGTGATCGGCGGCGAGGACACGGCCGCCCTCGGCGAGCACGGCGGCCTGTTGTTCGACAATGCCAAAAGCTACATCATGTGGGCGCTCAGCGGCTTGCGCGAGCAACTGCCGCCGGACGATGAACTGTTCGGCTACGACGGTGCGCAACTGCGCGGCTTCATCAACCAGGTGGTGGAGCAGTGGCATCCGGCCTACCGTCAGTTGTTCGACCTGAGCGATACCTCGACCCTCGGCGTGCTGCCGATCCGCACCTCGCTGCCGGTCGAGCCGTGGCCGACCCGGGCGGTGACGCTGCTCGGCGACGCGATCCACAGCATGACGTATTTCCGCGCGCTGGGCGCCAACACGGCGATGGCCGATGCGGCGTTTTTTCTGCGCCAGATCCTGGCCCACCGCGATGGCGGAAAGGGGCTGCTGGACGCGCTGCACGACTACGAGGCGCAGATGCTGGAGCACGGCTTCGAGGCGGTGCGCAAGTCGATTGCCGCATTCGAACAGGGCCACGCCGCGACGTCGCGGCACGACTGGCCGGACGTGCGCAGCGCGCCGGGCCAGTCCCTGTGGGTTCAAAGTAACAAAACCAGGCAGGCAGCCTAGTTGGCGCGGCGGCGAGTATCAATATGGTCAAGCCGCGGCGCCCGGGAAACCAATCATTGGGCATAGGGATATGTTGTTACGGCGCCGCGCAGTTGCGGCGCCGGGGAATCATAAACAAGCGTGAAAAAATTCGTTTGGACGTGAAATCTTTGCCGATATAGTCAGCGCAGCTGAAGCGGCGGCTGGCCGTTTCGCCCATTCATTCAACAGGAGCGTAGTTCATGACGTATAGAAATTTGGGACAGACCGGCATCAAGGTGTCGTCCTTGTGCCTCGGCACCATGATGTTCGGCGGCCAGACCGATGAACAGGTGGCGCGCCGCATCACCGACAAGGCGTTCGAGCAGGGTGTCAATTTCATCGATACCGCCAACGTCTACAACGGCGGCCAGTCGGAAGAGGTGGTGGGGCGCCTGATCGCCGAGCGGCGCAAGCAGTGGGTGCTGGCGACCAAGTTCGTCAACCAGAATCCCGGCGCCAGCGGACCGAACGACAAGGGCGCGTCGCGCAAGAACCTGATCCAGTCGGTCGAGAGCAGTCTGCAACGGCTGGGCACCGATTACATCGACTTGTTTTATTTGCACCGCGAAGACCATGAAACGCGTCCGGAAGAAACCGTGCGCGCCTTGAGCGACCTGGTCCAGGCCGGCAAGCTGCGTTACTGGGGCGTGTCGAATCACCGGGCCTGGAAACTGGCCGAATTCGTGCGCACCGCCGACTTGCTCGGCGTCGACCGGCCGGCCGCGACGCAGCCATGCTACAACCTGGCGAACCGCCAGCCGGAAGCGGAACACCTGTCGGCGGCGGAATATTATGGCGTCGGCGTGGTGTCGTTCAGCCCGCTGGCGCGTGGCGTGCTGACCGGTAAATATGATCCAACGCTGCCGCCGCCGGAAGGCAGCCGCGCCGGCCGCAACGACCAGCGCATCCACCAGACCGAGTGGCGCCCGGAGTCGCTGCAACTGGCGCAGCAGATCAAGCAGCACGCCGAGGCACGCGGCATCAGCGCCGGCCAGTTCGCGCTGGCCTGGGTGCTGAACAACCAGCTGGTCACGTCGGCCATCACCGGCCCGCGCACCGAACAGCAATGGGACGATTACCTGCCCGCGCTGAAGTATCAATTCACCGCCGAGGACGAGGCGCTGGTCGACAGCCTGGTGGTTACCGGCCATCCATCGACGCCCGGTTTTAATGATCCCAGCCACGTGATTGTCGGCCGCAAGCCGCGCAATGAAGCTTGAGGAAGCTTGAGCGCCAGACAAAACGTCCATAGCGGCGTTGCATTGCCCTGAACATTTTGTCAGGCACTCTTAAGAACCTGTCCCGGTAGTGAGCGTCGTCTGCTGACAGCGCATCAGCAGCGCGGCCCATGCGGGCGATGCGGTTGACGAACGGCGACAGAAAAAGCTGAACAGCAGCGGCGGCAGGCCGGTGCAGAACGATACCGTGCCCAGCGCCGCCGCCGAACCACCCGACAACTGGTACACCCGCAGCGCCTGGGCCGTCTGCTGCAGCCAGTTGCCCAGCATCGAAATGCCGGTGCCGGCCAGGTACCGCCGCACCGCAGGCGTGCGCAGCGGGATGAAATTACTGCGCCAGATGTGCAGGACGGTCATTGAGGCAGGGCGGTCATGGTCGATGATTTTCCGTTACAGGCGCAGGCCGGCTTGCTTCATCAGCGGCAGCACGCGTTCGCCGAAAAACTCCAGGTCCGGCTTGAAGTCGAAGAAGCTGCACTGGATGCCGTCGATGCCGGCCTCCTTGAGGGCGATGATCTGCTCGACGATTTGTTCCGGGCTGCCGATCAGGCGGATATTGCCGCCGACCGCGCGCGCCGCGTCCTGGCCATGGTCCTTGCGGCCGCGCCAGGCGTGCGCGTCGCTATTAAAATTCTGCATGCTGGCGACCGGGTCGACATGGGCCACGATTTCATCGTGGTAGGCCCACGCTTCCTGTTCCGTGTCGCGGCATACCACCATCGGGTTGATCAGCGTGCGCAGCTTGCGGCCGACGGCGGCGCCGGCCGCCTTGACCTTGGCGGTATGCGCCGGCAGCGAGGCCAGCGCGTCGGCGATGGCGCCGCCGCCCGGGCTGGTGATGAACACCAGGTCGGAATGGCGCGCGGCGAAATCGATGCCGGCGTCGGAACCGGTGGCGTTGACCAGCAGCGGCCGGCCATACTGCGGCCGCGGCGTGACGAAGGCCTTGTCGAGCTTCCATGACGACAGCGCCGGCGTCACCGAATAATTATCGTCGGCCGCCCACAGGTGCTGCGCCGCGTCGAGGAATTCGGCCGCCATCGCATAGCGGTGGTCATGTTCGATGCGCTGCCAGCCGAACATTTCATGCTCGACCGCGCGGTGGCCGGTGACCACGTTGATGCCCCAGCGGCCTTTCGACACATGGTCCAGCGTGGCGCAGTATTTGGCGAAGTGCAGCGGGTGCCAGGGACCGTACAGCACGTGGGTGGTGGCCACCAGGATGATGCGTTTGGTGACTGCCGTCATCGCCGCCAGCGACGTGAACGAGTCGATCGCCTCGCCGTTGAAGACGCCGCCGTAACCGCCCTTGGGCAGCCATTGCGACAGCGCGAACGCCAGGTCGAAGCCGAATTCCTCGGCCCGCTGCACCAGCGCCAGGTTGTAATCGAAGGTCCAGCTGGTGCTGCGCTGCAGGTGCGAGGCGCTCCAGCCGCCGGCCTGGATCGGCAGGAACAGGCCCAGCATCATCGGCTGGCGCAGGATTTGCGACACCGGGCTGTCGGGGAAATCGGCCGGCGCGGCAAAGCCGCTGGCGGTGGTGGAAGAAGGAATGGCGCTGGCGATCGACATGATGTTTTCCGTAAGGTGGGTGAGTTGGGCCAGTCGTGACTGGCCGGATTCCGAGGCGTTGGGGTTCACAGCGCGAAGCGGTAATACGAGAACGGCAGCGTCTGCTCGTGCACGGGCGGCGGTTGTCGCTGGCCGATGCCGGCGGCAAAGGCCGAGGTCGGCACGGCGCCGATCAGGCTGCGCGTGTACGGGTTGACGGGCGTATGCCAGATGCTGCGATGGTCGCCGCTTTCGACGATCTTGCCGCCATTCATCACCAGCACGCGGTCGGCGATATAGCGCAGCACCGACAAATCGTGCGAGATGAACAGGTAGGACAAGCCGAATTCCTGCTTCAGGTCGACCAGCAGGTTGAGGATCTGCGCTTGCACCGAGACGTCCAGCGCCGACACCGGCTCGTCGCAGATCAGCAGCGACGGTTGCAGCACCAGCGCGCGGGCGATGCCGATGCGCTGCCGCTGGCCGCCGGAGAATTCGTGCGCAAAGCGCCGCAGCGCCGCCGCCGGCAAGCCGACCCGGTCGATGATGCCGCTTGCGCGCCGCTGCCGTTCCGCGCGATCGCCGACGCCATGCACGCGCAGCGCGCTGTCGAGGATATCGGCGACGCTGTGGCGCGGGTTCAGCGAGGCGTACGGGTCCTGGAAAATCATTTGCGCCTGGCGCCGGAACGGCTGCAACTGGCGCTGGCTGAGGCGCGTGATATCGGCGCCGCGGAACAGGATCTGGCCGGCCGACGGTTCGATCAGGCGCAAGATGGTCTTGCCCAGCGTCGACTTGCCGCAGCCGGATTCGCCGACCAGGCCGACGGTTTCGCCGGCGGCGATGTCGAACGACACGCCATCGACCGCCCGCACCAGGCCTTGTTCCGACGCATAGTGGGTTGCCAGTCCGGTCAGCCGCAGCAGCGGCTGGCCGGCGCTTGCAGGTTCTTCGGTCCCGGAGCTGGCCAGCCGAAGCTCGGTCTGCGCTTGCCGTGCCGGCGGCTGGCTGCCGTGGCTGAGGATAAACCTGCGCTGGCCACTGAGCGGATCGATGCTGGCGCTCACTTCCAGCAGCCGCTGCTGGCGATAATGCAGGTTGCGCTCCAGCGTCAGCGACGCGCCCAGCAAGCCGCGCGTGTAAGAGTGCTGCGGCCGCGTGAAGATTTGTCCGGTCGTCCCCTGTTCCAGCTTTTCGCCGCCATACATCACCGCGACCCGGTCGGCCCATTGGCCGACCACGCCCAGGTCGTGGGTGATCAGCAGCAGCGCCATCGAAAACTCGCGCCGTAGCGCATCCAGCAATTCCAGTATCTGGGCCTGGATCGTCACGTCCAGCGCGGTGGTCGGCTCGTCGGCGATCAGCAGCCGCGGGTGGCACGCCACCGCCATCGCGATCATCACGCGCTGGCGCTGGCCGCCCGACAACTGGTGCGGATAGTCGTCGATGCGGCGGCGGGGTTCGGGCAGCTTGACCAGTTCCAGCAATTCGATCGCGCGTCGGCGCGCCGCGCCAGCCGACAGCGGCTGGTGCAGCCGCAGCACTTCGACGATTTGCCGGCCTATCGTCAGCACCGGATTGAGCGACGTCATCGGTTCCTGGAAAATCATCGAGATCGCATTGCCGCGCAGCGCGCGCAACGCCGGCGGCGGCAGCGTCACCAGGTCTTGTCCCTCGAACAGCACCTGGCCTTTGACGCGGGCGCTGGCCGGCAGCAGCCGCATCAGCGCCAGCGCGGTGCTCGATTTGCCGCAGCCGGACTCGCCGACCAGCGCCAGCGTCTCGCCGGCGGCGATGGAAAAATCCAGGCCGCGCACCGCATGGTGGGCGCCGAAACGCACGTCCAGCTGGTTCACTTCCAGCAGCAGGCTCATTCTGATCGGCTCCGCAGGCGTGGGTTCAGCGCGTCGTTCAAGCCGTCGCCCACCAGGTTCAGGGACAGCACCGCGACGATGATCGCGCTGCCGGGAATCGCCGTCAAATACCAGGCGCTGCGCAGCATGTCGCGGCCGCTGCCGATCAGGCTGCCCCAGCTGACCCGGTTCGGATCGCCCAGGCCCAGGAAGGACAGCGCCGATTCCATCAGGATGGCGCTGGCCACCATCACCGAGGTGGTGACGATAATCGGCGGCAGCGCGTTGGGCAGGATTTCGACGAAGATGATGCGGCTGTCGCTATAGCCGAGGCTGCGCGCGGCCAGCACGAAGTCGCGCTGTTTCAGCGAGCGGAATTCGGCCCGCACCAGCCGCGCCACCGTGGTCCACGAGGTGATGCCGATGGTCAGCGCGATGATACCGATGGTCGGCGGCACGATCGACACGATGACGATCATCAGCAGGAATGACGGAGTGGCCTGGAACAGCTCCATCAAGCGCACCAGCGCGCTGTCGATGCGGCCGCCGAAATAGCCGGCGCAGGCGCCGGCCAGCGTGCCGATCGACAGTCCGACGGCGGCCGCCGCGACGCCGATCAGCAGCGAGGCGCGGGCGCCGTGCATGACGCCGGCCAGCATGTCGCGTCCCAGCGAGTCGGTGCCGAGCCAGTATTGCGTATCCTGGCCCGGCCACAGCAGCGGCTGCGCCACCATGTCGAGCGGGTCGCCCGGATACCAATAGGGCGCGGCCAGGGCCATCAGCACGATCAGCAGCAGCAAGATGGCGCCGGCCATCGCGGCGGGGTTGCGCAGGTAGCGGCGCAGCGCCTGGCTGCCTGGGCGCCGTGTCACCGCGCTGGCGGGCGCCGGGACGGCCGGCCGCATGGCCGGTAGCGGCGGCGCCAGATTGATGCGCAGATTGTGCGGATTGTGCTGCTGCGCGGGCGTGGCGGCAGTCCGGGCCGGTTCGTCAATAGTCGTCGGTTCCATCGTTTCAAGCCTTGATTCGGGGGTCCAGCCACGCTTGCAGCACATCGATCAGCAGATTCGCGAAGATCACCATGAACGACGACAGCAGCAGCACGCCGAGCGACACGGCGTAGTCGCGTCCCTGCACCGCTTCCAGCGCCAGCCGGCCCAGGCCGGGCCAGCTGAACACGGTTTCGATGACGACCGCGCCGCCCAGCAAATTACCGAGGTGGATGCCGGCCACCGTGGTGACCGGGATCAGTGCGTTGCGCAGCACGTGGCGCAGCTGGATAAAGAATGGATGCAGGCCCTTGGCTTCGGCGGTGCGCACATAATCGAGGGTCTGCACTTCCAGCATCGCGGCCCGGGTCAGCCGCGCATAGATGGCGATGAACACGCTGGACAGCGCCAGCGCCGGCAGCAGCGCGTGGCTGAGGCGGTCGCGCAGCGCGTCCCAGCCGGTCAGCGCGGCGCCGATGGTCATGCTGCCGTCGCTGGGCAGCCAGCCCAGGTGCACCGAAAACAGCACCACCGCCATCAGGCCGATCCAGAAGCCGGGCGTCGAATACAGCAGCAGCGACAATAAGGTCAGCACGCGGTCCGGCCACTTGCCGGCCCACGCCGCCATCACCACGCCGCACAGGATGCCGAGCAGCACCGAAATGAGCAGCGCGCCGGCCATCAGCAGCAGCGTGTTCGGCAACCGGCTCCAGATCAGTTCCATCACCGGCATATTGAAGCGCGGCGAAAAGCCGAGGCTGAAATGGGCCAGGTGATTCAGGTAATTCAGCAACTGGTGCCAGAGCGGCAGGTCGAGTCCGAAATGGCTGCGCATCATCGCCATCGTTTCCGCCGTGGCCGAACCGGATTCGCCGGCCAGCACGTCGGCGGCGTCGCCCGGCACCAGTTGCAGCAGCAGGAAGTTGAGGATGACGATGCCGAGCACGGTCGGCAGCGCGTACAGCAGCGCGCGCCGCAGCGCCTTGATCAAGCGTGGCAGACGGTTCATGGGGTCAAATTCATGGGGGTTAAATACAGCGTGGCGAAATTGCCGTCGAGGCCGTTCGGCGTCGGCGTATGGTCGTGCACCCGCTTGTTAAACAGCGTCACTTGCTGCGGGCCGACCAGGTTGATGTCGGGCAGTTGCCGAGCGAGGATTTGCTGGATCTGCGTGAACTGGGCCAGCCGCCTGGCCTGGTCGGTTTCCACCGCCGCCAGCGCGAACAGGCGGTCGACTTCGGGATGGCTGAAGTGCGACGCATTGGTGAACGGCACGCCCTGGCGGAAGCCCTGCGACCAATACAGCCGCTGCACGCCGACGGTCGGATCGAACAGATTGCTCATGCCGTTGACGGCGAAATCGAACTGGCGGTCGGTGTAGATACGCTTCAGGTAGGCCGGCAAGTCCTGGGCCCGGATCGTCACGCCGATGCCGATCCGCGCCAGCGCCGACTTGATGTAGTTGGCCGTGCGCGCCGGCGCGTCGCCGATCGGCAGCGGGTCCAGCGTCAGCGTAAAACGGTTGCCGCCGGCGCGGCGCGGATAACCGGCCTGGTCGAGCAGCGCATTGGCTTGCTTGAGGTCGAACCGGTACGGCGCCGCGCTGTCGCTGTAGTAGGGACTGGCCGGCAGGATAGGGCCGTAAATCACAGTCGCGTAGCCATAGAACACCGCGCTCTTGATGATCTCGCGCTGCAGCGCGTGGGCAATCGCCTGGCGCACCGCCAGCTTGCCCAGTATCGGCTGGTCGAGATTGAATTCCAGCCGCAGCGGGCCGGCCTCGAACTGGTAGCCGGACGTTTCGAGACCCAGCTTCGGATTGGTTTTCAGCCGCGCCAGGTCGCCCAGCGGCACCGGCGTGTCGCCGCCCAGATCGACGCTGCCGTTCTCGAACGCGATCGCGCGTCCTGCCGCGTCGGGAATGAACTTGACGATGATCTTGTCCAGGTAGGGCCGTGGCTTGTCCCAGTAGTCCGGGTTGCGCAGATACTCGATGTAACTGCCGCGCACCCATTTGGAAAACTTGAACGGGCCGGTGCCGATCGGCGCGATGTTATTGGGATTCGACAGCGCGTCGCCGTGCTGGTAAATATGCCTGGGCACGATCGGCGACTCCGATGCGGCGAAGGCCTTGATCAGGTACGGCGCCGGCTGCGACAGTTCCAGCACCGCCGTGTACGGGTCCGGCGTGCGCACTGCGGCCAGGTTGGCGAACGTGCTCTTGCCGCGCGGGTGAACTTTTTTCAGCAGCTCCAGCGAAAACGCCACGTCGGCCGACGTGAACGGTTTTCCGTCATGCCATTTGACGCCGCGGCGCAGCGTGAATGTGTAGCGCTTGCCGTCCGGGCTGATGCTCCATGCGGTCGCCAGTTGCGGGGTCGGATTGAAATTGAAATCGTAGGCCAGCAAGCCTTCGGTGACCTTGCTGCTTACTTTCAGCACCGGCACCGCGCTGGTGGCCAGGTTCAGCAGCGACGGCGGTTCCGGCGTGACGACAAAGTTGAGCGTGCCGCCGGCCACCGGCGCGGCCGGCGCGGCGCCGCTCGCCAAGGCCAGGAAAAACAGCGCGGCGGCGCAGGAACGGTGTAAATATGAGGGCATGTGCGGATGGCTCTTTCTGCTGGCGTATGGGGTGGATGCGTTGGATGAGCCGGATCAGGCGGCCAGCCCGGCACTGTTGCCGCGGGCATCCAGCAGTTGCAGCGCCTGGCGCAGCGGCTGCGGATCGATCCACTGCTGGATGTCGAAGTCGGCCGGCAGATAGCCGCTGCGATGCAGGAAGTGCTTGAAATTGTCGAGCGCCGCCACCGAGTCCGGGGCCAGGTCGATGTGCAGGCTGTGGTGCAGTCGCGGCCCATAGGCATGGCGCACCCACAGCTCGGGGCTTTTGGTTTCGCGCGCGATGTAGGCGCTGGTTTCGGCCGGATGGGCTTCGGCCCAGCGGCCTGCCGCGATGGCTTGCGCCAGCACCCGCGCCACCAGGTCGGGGCGGGCATCGAGCAGGGCCTGGTCGACGGTCAGCGGGCGCGGCGCGCCGTTATTCGCGTGCAGCAAACGGTTGCCTTGCTGGCTGATGTCGATAATCACGTCGGCCTGGGCCAGGTTGGCGGCGGCCAGTCCGGTCGCGCCCTTGGCGAACACCACATCGGCTTCGCCGCTGATCAGCGCATGCGCTTCCCGGCTGAACTCTTGCTGGCCGTGAGTGCGCAGCAAGCGCGCAAAACCCTGGTCGTCGACCGGCCTGGCGTCGGCCAGTCCGAGCGGGGCGTAGGGCAGGTCAATCAGTTGCACGTCGTCGAGCGTCAGGCCGGCCACGTCGAGCAGCGTGCTGAAGCCGCGCAGCGCGGTGGCGCGGTGGAAGTCGACCACTCCGGAGGCCAGGTTTTTCGGCAGGCCGAAGCGCTTGCCGCGCAGTTGTCCCGGGCTCGCGATGGCGCTGCCGCGCAAGGCCAGCAAGCCCTGGAATTCGTCGACCCAGGTCAGGCCGATCACGCGCGTGGCGGCGCCGGAGGCACGCGCCCACAGCGCCGGGATATTGCCGCCCTGGCGGAACGAGTGCGGTTGCGAGTGGGTGAAATGCGAGCGCCGTATATTCGGGTCGTCGGCGTCTTGCAAGGCCTTGATGTGCAAGCCGTCGGCGGCGAATTCCTGCGCCAGCCAGCCTTGCTGGATGGCGATGCCGAACGGCGTGGGCGCCGGGCAGCGGGTGTACCAGAGCGTGTCGATGGGTGCGGACATGGGGTGTGCTCCTGTGTGAGGTTCAGTGGATCGGCGGGTTGCTGCCGGAGAGCTGGCGCAGGTGACGGGCATATGGATCGCCACGATTAAAATGCGATGTCGATATGCTGTTTTTGCATATCTGTTGCGGCCGCCGCCAGCATTTGCCAGGGCACAGGCGCGCCGGCCCGGGCCACCGGCGCGGATGCGCCGTGCGCCTCGCCGCGCAGCTCGCGGTCGATGGCCAGGCGCGTCAGCTGCGGCGCGAAATGGCGCATGAATTCATAGGTGTAGCTGCGCAGGTAGGCGCCGCGCCGGACCGCCAGCCAGGTGGTGCTGGCGGCGAACAGGTGGCTGGCGTCGAGCGCCCGCAAGCCCTGGTCATGTTCGGCGTCGAACGCCACCGACGCCAGCACGCCGACCCCGAGGCCGAGCTGCACATAGTGTTTGATGACGTCGGAATCCATCGCCGTCAGCACCACGTCGGGACGCAAGCCGGTGGCGGCGAACGCCTGGTCGATATGGCGCCGGCCGGTGAAGCCATGGTCGTAGGTCAGCAGCGGGAATTCAGCCAGGTCGCGCAGCGTCAGCGGGCCGCGCTCCAGCAGCGCATGGCTGTCCGGTACCAGCACCTGGTGGCTCCAGCGGTAGCATGGGAAGGCGGCCAGTTCCGGATAGGCCGCCAGGCCTTCGGTGGCGATGCCGATGTCCGCCTGGCCCGAGATCACCGACTTCGCGATGTCTTCCGGGGTGTTTTGCCGCAGCGCGATGCGCACCTGCGGAAACGCGCTGCGAAATCCCAGCACCGCTTGCGGCAGCGCGTAGCGGGTCTGGGTATGCGTGGCGGCGATGGCCAGCACGCCGCTGGCGAGCGTCGAATATTCGAGGTTGGCGCCTTGCAGTTTGTCGGCCTCGATCAGCAGGCGCTCGACGATAGGCAGGATGGCCCGGCCCGAGTCGCTCAGGCCGGTGATGCGCTTGCCGCTGCGCTCGAAGATGGCGATGCCCATCTCTTCTTCAATGTCGCGGATATGGCGGCTGATGCCAGGCTGCGTCATGCCCATGGCGCTGGCCATCCGGGTCAGGTTGAAGCGGTGGCGGGGCAGTTCGCGGATGGTCCGTAATTGTTGAAAATTCATGGGGGTTCCAATATCGCGCACCCGGCGGGAGAGCGGCTCGCTTCTGTACGGTGCGTCACAAAATAGTGCGCAAATGAGCCTGTGCCGCAATACCGCATGGGTCTCGAAATGCAAGCCTAAAGCCGGGCACAACAGATGAGAACGAAGCTTTTTGGCGCCGCATATCTGTTTTTGTCATGGGCCGGCGGCCGTATCGCCGCGGCTCCGGAAACGCATATTCATATGCGAAAACTCCGTGCGCCAGGGACGCGTTTTGCTGATTTTTTGGAAATGAAAAGGGGTGGGCGCCGCCGGCTTGCGCCGTTTATATATTGAATTGGCAAGCTTCCCTTTTGCAGAGCCAACTAAGATAGTCGCGGGACGACTGTAGACTGTTGCCAAAAAATGATGTTGTTTTTCGGTATGGTTTTTCGATGCCTGCGGCGTCAGCCGAAAAGTTGCACGGGCGAGTAGCGGCCGGCAATGGAGTACTTGCGCAACTAATTGCTTTTGGCATATATTATATTGCCTTAAGCAATTAATTGGAGCGATGCAATGTCAGATCAGCAACTTGTGGCCCGGGCGGAATCCGTGCGCCGCTTTAATCGTTTTTATACCCGCCAGATGGGGCTGCTGCATGAATACCTGCTCGACAGCGAATTTTCGTTGACGGAAGTACGCATCCTGTTCGAATTGGCGCAGCGGCCGGCGCTGGCGACTGCCGACCTGTGCCGCGAACTGGGACTCGATGCCGGCTACCTGAGCCGGGTGGTCGGCGGATTCGAGAAAAAGGGCCTGGTGACAAAGTCCCGCTCCACGGTCGATGGCCGCATCGCGACCTTGCAACTGACCGGGCACGGAGTGGCGACGATAGTTCCGCTGAGCGATGCTTCGCGGCTTGAAATCATCGCCATGCTGGAACCGCTGTCGGTGCCGGAACAGGTGCAACTGGTCGATGCGATGGCGCAGGTCGAACAATTGCTGGACGCCGGCGCGCAGCCCCCGGCGCCGTATCTGCTGCGCGATCCGCAAGCGGGCGATATCGGCTGGGTGGTGCACCGGCATGGCGTGCTGTACGCGCAAGAGTATGGCTGGAACCAGGAATTCGAAGCGCTGGTCGCCGAGATCGCCGCACAATATATCCGCGACTTCGATCCCGTCTCGGACCACGGCTGGATCGCCGAGAAGGCGGGCAAAATCGTCGGTTCCGTGTTCGTGGTCCGGCATGATGCCGTGAGCGCCAAGATACGCCTGCTGTACGTCGAACCGGGCGCCAGGGGGCTCGGCATCGGCAAGACGCTGGTGGCCGAATGCGTGCGCTTCGCCAGACTGGCGGGTTATGAAAAGTTAATCCTGGGGACCAACAATGTGCAACAGGAAGCCCGCCGCAATTATGAACGGGCCGGCTTCCAGCTGATCGAACAACACGCCACCCATAGTTACGGCAAGGACTTGATCGCCGAAACCTGGTCGCTGGATCTGTGACTTCAGGCGGCCGTAAAACGGAACAGCCGCGCCGGCGTGTCGGACAGCACCGCCTGCCGCTGTTCGCGGTCCGGCAACCATGCTTCCAACAGCTTTTTCTCGGCGCCGTAATGCGCTGCTTTCTCGAACAGCGTGTGCGGCCAGTCGCTGCCCCACATCAGCCGCTGCACGCCAAAGGCGGACAACAACAAGGGCATCGCGGCGCGCGCCGTTTCTTCTCCGCGGCCATGCGGGCCGTTGCGGTAGGCGCCGGACAGCTTGACCCACACCCGCCGCGATGGGCCCAGCGACAGCAGGTAGCGGAAGCCGGGATCGTCGACGCCGAGCGCCGCGCCGGGGCGGCCGAAATGGTCGACCACAACCTTCAAGCCGGCCGCCAGCAAGGGATCGAGCACCGGCTTTAATTCCTGCGCCAGCTGGTGCACCTCGACTTGCCAGTCGCGTGCCGCCAATTCCCGCAGCAGCGCGGACCAGCCCGGACTGGAAAAGTCCGGCGTCGGCAAGCCGACCAGGTTCAGGCGGATGCCGACCACGCCGGCGTGCTGCAAGTCGTCGAGCTGCTGCGGCGTGACGCCGGGCGCCACCACGGCGATGCCGCGCAAGCGGTCCGGATGGGCGCGCAGCACGCTGAGCAGATAGCTATTGTCGAGGCCGAGAAAGCTCGGCTGCACCAGCACGCCATGCGACATGCCGTGCGCATCGAGCAAGCCGAGGTAAGTTTCCGGCGTGGCATCGTAGCCCGCCGGCGCGCGGCGCGGGTCCGGCATGGGCAGGCTGTGCAGGAACACGTGGGCATGGCAATCGATAGCGGTCATGGAAGTCGGTCTTTGCGTGGTCGCGCAGCCGGCCAGCGGCGCAAGCGCCGCCCCCGCGGCCGAGCGCATCAGGGTAAAAGTAAAATCGCGTCGGGTGCTCATCGTGGCTAGGCAGCGGGGTGCGAGTGAGTGGCCGGCGCATCGGGCGCGCCGTCGAGTTTCTTGCCCATGGTTTCCGGCAGCATCAGCACGGTGATCACCACCAGGCCGTAGGCGATGGCGGCGTCGATGCCGATCGCTTGGCCCAGCGGCATCGAGCGGCTCATGTAGCCGACCAGCAGCGGAAAGCCGGCCGACGCGATGCGGCCGAAGTTGTAGCAAAAACCGACCCCGGCGCCGCGTATCGCGGCCGGATACAATTCATTGAACAATGCACCGAGGCTGGCCGGGATGCCGGCGGCAAAGAAGCCGAGTGGGAAGCCGAGGAACAGCATCGCCGTATTGCCCACCGGCAGCAACAGATAGACCAGCACGGTGATGGTCGAGCAGACCGCGAACAGCGCCACGTTGCGACGGCGGCCTATGCGGTCGAGCAATTGCGCGCTGGCGATGCAGCCGAGCCAGAACGCGGCGATGATCACCGCCAGGTAGCCGCCGGTGCCGAGCACCGACAGATGGCGTTCGGTGCCCAGGTAAGTCGGCAGCCAGGTCATCAGCGCGTAATACCCGCCGTGCGCGCCCATACCCAGCAAGCTGCCGATCAGCGTGGTTTTCAGCAGCGCCGGCGAAAAGATGCCGACCAGCGCAACCTTGCCGTCCGATGGCGCCGCGACGGGTTTGGCTACCTTGGCCGGTTCCGGAATCGAGCGCCGGATGTACACCACCAGCAGCGCCGGCAGCAGCCCCAGCATGAACATGGCGCGCCATGCGAGATCCGGCGACAGCCACGAAAACAGGATGGTATACAGGATCACGGCGGCGGCCCAGCCGACCGCCCACGCGCTTTGCACGGTGCCCATCGCCTTGCCGCGATGTTCGCTGCGCACCGATTCCGCCATCAGCACGGCGCCGGCGGCCCACTCGCCGCCGAAGCCGAAACCTTGCAGCGCCTTGAGCACGATCAGTTGCGGGAAGGTTTGCGCAAACGCGCACAGGAACGTGAACAGCGAAAACCACACGATCGTCAATTGCAGCGTGCGTACCCGGCCGAGCCGGTCCGACACGGCGCCGATGACCCAGCCGCCGAGCGCCGACGACACCAGCGTCGCGGCGCCGACCATGCCGGCCTGGCCCTTGTCGAGGCCGAAGGCGGCGATCAGCGCCGGGATCGCCAGCGTAAATACTTGCACGTCCAGCGCATCCAGCGCCCAGCCGCTGAAGCAGGCCCAGAAGGTCTTGCGCTCGCGCGCGGATACTTGCCGATACCAGTTAAACATTGCCATCTCCTTGGATCCAGCGCTCCGCACGGTGCGCCTGGATTTTATTTATTCATCTAAACATATGTATGTTTATATGAATGGTAATCGGCTTAAAAGTCTTTGTCAATCGGGCTGTGTTCATCGCCGCGGGATGGACTGGCGGCCGATATCCAGATACAGTGCTGGGCATCGTGTCTTATAGTCTTGTTTACCCATCATGAAACAAACCGTTCCCGCGTACGACGACCGTTTGCCTCTTTACCAGCGTCTGCGCGACGATATGCTGGCCAGGATCGCCGGCGGCGAGTGGCAGACGGGTCTGGCGATTCCGACCGAAATCGAGCTGACCAAATTGTATGGCGTGGCGATCGGCACGGTGCGCAAGGCGGTCGAAACGCTGGTCGCCGACGGCATGCTGGAACGTAACCAGGGGCGCGGCACCTTCATCCGCCGGCCCAGCTTCGACGCATCGCTGTTCCGCTTCTTCCGCCATCAAGTGAAGGAAGGGCAGCCGGTAGCGCCGCAAAGCCGCATCCTGGAACGGACGCTGACGGCGCCGCCGGCCGCCGTCGCCGATGCGCTGGGGCTGGGCAAGAAAGCCCATACGATACGCCTCGACCGGCTGCGGCTGGTGGATGGCAAGCCGGTCTTGCTGGAAGAAATCTGGCTGCCGCAGGCGCAGTTTTCCGCGCTGGCCAAGATCGACATAACGGACTTTCCCGACTTGCTGTATCCCTTTTATGAAGAGCGTTGCGGCAAGGTGATCGCCTCGGCCCAGGAAACGCTGACGGTGGCTTGCGCCAGCGACAGCGAGGCCGGGCTGCTGGAAATTCAGGCCGGACAACCGGTGGTGATCATCGAGCGCCTTGCCTTCGGCTACGACCGCCAGCCGCTCGAATGGCGCCGCTCGCGCGGTCCGGCGGACGGTTTCCGCTACCAGGTCGAGATACGTTAAGGGTTGGGCTCAACGGGTGCAGTCGTTTGTCAGGTAGTGTCGACGGTAAATAAATGTAGAATAAGGGCATATAAGCATATTTGGGGGAGGCAAAAATGAAATTTTTCCTGAAACAATCCGCGAGCGTCATTCTTTTCATGAGCGCATGCGTGTCCGCCGTGCCGGCTGTCGCGGCGGATCATGCCAGTGCCGCCGATACGCAAGAAATCCGCGACCTGTTCCTGCGCCAGGCGGCGGCCGCGACCGCCCACGATATCGATGCGATCGATCGTGTATTGGCCCATGCCGCGCCGGGCCAGCCCGATCCGGTCAGTTTTATCGCCCGCTCCTATCAGTTCTGGGGCAGGGAAGCGGTAATGGAGCATTTCCGCGCGATCTTCAAGGGAACCTGGCGTTTCGAGCCGCAGCAGGACGCGATCCGTATCGTGCCGCTGAACGCGGATGCGGCCCATATCTACGCGCCGACCAAAGTGACCTTCGGCGCTGCCGGCAAGCTGGCCGTGACCGCGATATTCCTGATGAGTGAGACGGCGATTCGCACCCCTGACGGCTGGCGCATCGCGACGATTGTGCCGGTGCCGGCGTAGCGGGTGAGCGGCTGGTTTGGTTGCTGGGATGAGCAGGATAGTGGGGGCACTGCGGAGAGAAATATGGAACTTTCCCAAGGGGGGCAATAAGAACGAATCTTGATGTACACATGCTGTCAGCGCCAGAGGCAGGGCGGCTTTGACTGTGCGCTTACATCCATCCCGCCTGGCTGGATTGATCAGGAATTTAACCATCCCGGCGCAGTCATCCTCGCTACAGTGCAAATTTCGCTTGTGGAAGTCCCATTTTGGGACTAATATTGAACTCATGAGAATACTCTCACTCCCAACCGTAAAATCGTTCTACGAGCAGCCGGCATACGCAGATGCCAAGATCCCTTTAACGGCTTGGTACGGATTTGTCTTAAAAGCTCAGTGGTCAGCGCCGGCAGATATTAAGGCTGACTTCAGAACCGCCAGCATTCTGAAAAACGGACGTGTCGTATTCAATATCGCAGGGAACAAGTATCGGCTTATCACGTCGGTCAATTACCCGCACGGCATCGTATTTATCAAGTTTATCGGTACGCACAAGCAGTACGACGCCATCGATGCGCAAGCTGTTTAACTGAGGTTGAAAATGGAAATCAAACCTATCAAAACTGCCGCTGACCACGCGGCAGTGCTCAAAGAGATAGACGGGCTGATGTCCGCCGAACTGGGCACTCCCCAGGGCGATCGCCTGGATGTGCTGGCCACGCTGGTTGAATCTTACGAAGCCAAGCACTTTCCAATGGAATTGCCCAATCCAATTGATGCGATCAAATTCAGAATGGAGCAGCAAGGTCTGACGCCCAAAGACCTGCAACCAATGATTGGCCGCTCGAACCGCGTCTACGAGATTCTGAACGGTACTCGACCGCTGACGCTTGCGATGATCTGGCGCCTGCATGAAGGTCTGGGTATTCCTGCAGAGTGCCTTATCAAACAGCCAGCGACTGTGGTTGCTTGATGTACCGGAAAATATGAAAGCCATGGTGGCTTAAGCTCTACTTTTAGCGCGATCTAAAAATGGGGGGATTACCATAGGAAGTGACTGTCATTATCTAGACCCCGCGCAAAACTAGCTTTTTGCGACCCCGTAATTATTTGATTTCCTTTGGCTTATTTTTGCCTAACCGTTGTCGAACTTTGTTGATATCTTCGGCGGGAGCAAGTTCTTCAGGCATGGTGCCTCCGATATCAGCAATTGCCTTGCGTACCTTTTGGCCGACCTCATAGTGGGCAGCGTTTGCATTGAACTTGCCTTTAATTCCTTCGCGACGCAGTTTTTCTTCGGTCTGGGTGGCGCGGAAGAGATTGGCCGCAAGTTCTGTGCTGCCCATGTGGTCGAGGATCTTGGCGTTTCCGCCTAGATGTTTGGCTGTTCGGATGCCTGCTACGTCCAGTCCATCGTATAGGCCGCGATAGCCTGCGTTCTGAAATGCAGCATACTCGATCGGCTGAATTACTCCTGCATCCTTGGCTGCGTCGGCTAAGTCTTTATTGTGCCCCGTAATTTCGTCTCGTAGGGCGATGCGACGGTGCTGCTCGGTGATTTCTTCGCTGTGCTGCGTCTGTAGCTCTTGGCGGCGTGTTTGAGCAGCAAAGTATGTCTGAGCAAACGCTACCTGCTTCTTCTTCGAGTCGCCGTTTTGAGCAATTAGGTAGGCACCATATCGGGTGACATTAATGTAGTGGTCTAATTTGCCCGGACACCTCAATAGGTGGAAAATCCATCATCTGAGGAAAAAGCATGACAACAAGAAAACGTAGAACCTTCGAGCCAACCCTGAAACTGGAAGTGGTCCGGCTGATCAATGAGCAGGGCCAGAGCGTCCAGAACGTCAGCGAAAGCATGGGCATCGGCCAGACTGCGATCCGTCGCTGGCTGCAGCAATACCATGCCGAACAGAACGGGCAGCCTGGCATCGGCAAGCCGCTCACCGCCGAGCAGCAAAGAATCCGCCAACTGGAGCTGGAAAACCAGCAACTTCGGCAGGACGTCACCATCTTAAAAAAGGCCTCGGCCTTCTTTGCTCGCGAAATGAAGTGACCCATGAATCGCCACGAGTCTGCTAGACACTCAAGAGCCGTTGGAAATACCGCTTTTCGTATTCGACCGGCGACAAGCCATTGCTGAAACTGTGCCGGCGCTTTGGATTGTAAAACATCTCGATGTAATCAAAGATCTCCTGCTTCGCTTCCTCCCGGGTGTCAAAGGTCTTGCGCCGAATTCGTTCCCGTTTCAACAATTGGAAGAAGCTCTCGGCAACAGCATTGTCATGACAATTGCCACGCCGGCTCATGCTTTGTTGAAGATTGTGCTGGTCCAGGAAGTCGCGCCAGTCGTAGCTACTGAATT